>DRKQ01000154.1 GCA_011051685.1 Gammaproteobacteria bacterium | reverse complement strand
GCGCACAGGCAGGCGCCCGGCACATGTTTTCAGTGTCGGCAATACTCTTGGAAGTGTGGGGCTCGACTACGGAAAATCCTAAGGTTGCGCACTATATAGAGGTCTCAGGAGAAAATCACTAACCAGAAGCGGCTTTTTTTACTGCCATTATTGTTTACCATGGCTGACCGAAAAAGCCGGCCAAAATTGCTACCAAAGCCGGCACAGGAACCGTACAGGCAAACAACTACTCAGCGCTGCAAAAAACTTCCCGCATCATACCGATCAGGCGCAGGGTGCGCGCATCGCCGACCCGGTAAAACACCCGGTTGGCATCCTTGCGTGACATGAGAATCCCCTTGTCACGCAAAATGGCCAGATGCTGGGAGATATTGCTTTGCGAGGTGCCCACCATGGCGACAATATCCTGCACGCTGACTTCCTGGTCGCCCAGGGCGCAGAGAATCTTCAGTCGCAACGGGTGAGACATGGCCTTGATGGAACGCGAGGCCCGTTCGATATCCTCGTCGCGGGTAATCAAATGTTCTGTTGCACTCATACTTCGTATCACCTTGTCAGTCCATTCAATGCCAGGCCAAGGCTTTCCCTGAAATGACGGGGATCTCAGCCGATTACAGGCAATCCCGACTATACAGTATTCCACCATTTGAGCAATTACTAATATTATGGTCGGCAGCCCTCAAATTTATCACAAGGTTCCCCCGATCCGCGCCCCACGCATTCCACCGGCCGGGAAATTCATTTAAAATACGCCGTTTACATCCAGCCAGTCCGACTAAGAGCAAACTCTCGCACATGCCAAGCAAACCCGCCCCCGTAATGACCATCGTTCTCGATGGCTGGGGTTACAGTGAAGATCCCTACGCCAACGCCATTGCCGCCGCCCACAAACCCACGTGGGATGCCCTTTGGGCGCAATATCCGCATACCCTGATCAAAGGTTCCGGCGCAGAGGTGGGCCTGCCCAGTGGACAAATGGGCAATTCCGAAGTGGGTCACCTGAACCTGGGTGCCGGACGCGTGGTATACCAGGAATTCACCCGGGTCAGCCGCGCCATTCGCACCGGCTCCTTCTTCACCAACCAGACGCTCACCGACGCGGTGGACCTGAGCATCGAAACCGACCGCGCCGTGCACATCCTCGGCCTGCTCTCCGACGGCGGCGTGCACAGCCACGAGGAACACATCTGCGCCATGGTCAAGCTGGCGGTGGAACGCGGCGCCAGGCACGTCTACCTACACGCCTTTCTGGACGGCCGCGACACTCCGCCGCGCAGCGCGAAAAAATACATCGAGTCCATGGAAAACACCTTCCAGGAGGTAGGCGGCGGACGCTTCGCCTCCATCATCGGCCGTTACTACGCCATGGATCGCGACCACCGCTGGCCCCGCATCCAGGCCGCCTACGACCTGATCACCCAGGGCAAGTGCGAGTTCGAGGCGCCGGATGCGTTAAGTGCCGTGGAGGCCGCCTATGCCCGCGGCGAGTCCGACGAATTCATCCAGGCCACGCGCATCGTGCCGCCGGGCAAGGAGCCGGTGGAGCTGCGCGACGGCGATGTGCTGATTTTCATGAACTACCGTTCCGACCGCGCCCGGCAGATCACCCGGCCCTTCATCGAACCGGATTTCGACTGCTTCTCGCGCGCCGTGACCCCCAAGCTGGGCGCTTTCGTCAGCCTCACCGAATACAGCGCCGACTTCGACGTGCCCGTGGCCTTCCCGCCGGAGCGCCTGAAAAACGTCTTCGGTGAATACGTGGCCAAAAAAGGCCTGCGCCAGTTGCGCATCGCCGAGACGGAAAAATACGCCCACGTCACCTTCTTTTTTAACGGCGGCCGTGAGGAGCCCTTCGACGGCGAAGACCGCATCCTGGTGCCCTCGCCGGACGTGGCCACCTACGACCTGCAGCCGGAGATGAGCGCCCCTGAGCTCACCGACAAACTGGTGGAGGCCATCCTCAGCAAGAAATATGACACCATCATCTGCAACTACGCCAACCCGGACATGGTAGGCCACACCGGCAACTTCGAGGCCACGGTCAAGGCCATCGAGGCATTGGACGCCTGCCTCGCCCGGGTCCTGGAGGCGATGAAATCCGTGGGCGGCGAGGTGCTGATCACCGCCGACCACGGCAACGCCGAGCTGCTCAGCAACAAGGAAACGGGCCAGGCGCACACCGCCCACACCTCCAATCCGGTACCCCTGATCTACGTGGGCCGCCCCGCCACTCTGGTGGAGACAGGCTCGCTGTGTGACATCGCCCCCACCATGTTGCATCTCATGGGCCTGCCCATTCCCAGCGAGATGGGCGGCCGCAACCTGGTGCAGCTGGCCAGCGATGATGAAGACGTGGCAGGAGATGCGGCCTAGCCGGTCCTGCTTCTTCCCTGCCGGTCCCATGGGCGGGATCACTGTCCCACTGTTCGCCGTCCTCCTGTTGCTGGGCCTGCTCTGGCCCGCCCCCGGCGCGGCGGATGACAACAGCGCCAAGCTGGAACGG
>DRKQ01000153.1 GCA_011051685.1 Gammaproteobacteria bacterium | reverse complement strand
CCGTCCACCGGAATCTGTTCGCCGGGCTTGATGAGTACCCGGTCGTCGGCCTTGACCGCACGCATGGGCAGCAACTGGGGCTCACCATTGCGCAGCACGGTGGCGGCGCGCGGTTGCAGGTCCAACAGGCGCTGGGTGGAGTATACGGCCTGACGTTTGGACATGGCCTCCAGGTAACGGCCCACCAGGATCACGAACAGGAAGTTCACCACCGTATCGTAATAGACATCGCCGCCAGCCTGCGGATTCAGAGTGACGTAAACGGAATAACTGTAAGTAGCGATGGCGCCGATGGCGATGGGCAGGTCCATGGTCAGATGCAGGCGTCTGAAGCCCGTCCAGGCACTATGCAAAAAGGGCCAGCCGGAATACAGCAGGGTGGGGGTGGCCAGACTGAAGCCCACCCAGTGAAACAGGCTGCGAAATTCGCTGTCGGCGGCGCCGCTGTACAGGGCAATGGAAATCCACAACAGGTTCATCATCGCGAAGGCGGCAAAGGCCATGCGTAACAGCAAGTTGCGATTTTGTTTTTTCAGGTGATCATCGGCCACCGCCGGGTCGTAAGGCACGGCGCTATAGCCGATCTCTCGCAGACGTCCGAGGATTTGTGACAGCGTGATGCGATGGTTGTCCCACTTGATCAACAGGCGTTTGCCTGACAGGTTGACCTGGGCATTGAGTATGCCTGGCAGTTTTTCCAGGGCGCGTTCGATCAGCCACACGCAGGCGGCGCAGTGGATGCCTTCCACCAGAAGGTTGATTTCACGTTGCACGCCCAGTTCGTTGACGAACTCTGCCTGGACCTCGTCGAGGTCGTACAGGGTCAGGTCCTTGGCCGTTTCCGGCGGGGGAGCCAGGGCGCCCTGTGGTGCGCGGTCATAAAAGCCATCCAGCCCGGCATCATAGATGGCGCCGCACACGGCTTGGCAGGCCGGGCAACAAAACTGGCGTATCTCGCCATCGATGATCTGTTCAAAGCTCAGATTTTCCGGCAGCGGCAGGCCACAGTGAAAGCAGTCAGCCGCACTTGCCTGCGGGTTGGCGGGGGGCGGGCCGACTGTTGGTAAGGGCGAAACCGCGTTCATGACGGTCAATTTGCGTTGGTTGCCTGCACGGCCACGCGCCGGGTTTGATAATAGACATCATCACCCCGGCTGACCTTGAGGTTGATGTCCCAGATACCCGGTAGCGGGAAGCTGAGGCGGGTCTGGTATAGTCCTGGGGCAATCTGTTGTACGGGCTTCACAAAGTCTGCATTGGCGTCTGACGGTCGGTACATGATGAATTTTACATCGGCGTCCATGATGGACACGCCCCGCGAGTCCACCGCACTGAAGCGGTACATGGCCGGTGTGTCGGCGTAAATCTGTGCGGGGATTTCCAGCTTGGTGGTCCAGTTGAGTTTGTTGCGCGCGGCCAGGCGGGTGATGCCCCGCATTTCGTATTCGCGGCCCTGTTCGTAGTAGTCATCGGCCACCAGTCCGGGACTGCTACTGACGGCAAAGACGATGAACGTGGCGTTGACCAGTAGGAATACGGCGATGATGCCCAGCAGACTCAGGAACCAGGGATTGCGCAGTGCATCCTTGTTGTCTTGGGAAATGCGGGGTAGTTGCATGATGGCTTGCCTCGTCGTTTTTTTAAGGTGCGTGTTCAATCTTCCTGTTTAGCGCGTGGGACCAAAAAACATACTCTGGTATTCCACGAACACCTTGGGATCGCGGGCGCTTTCAATGCGGAACACGATGGGGATGCGTTCGCCATGGAGTTGATCCGCAGGGATGCGCAGGAACACGGTGTGCGCGGTAACCCGTCCCTGTCGTGCGATAAATTTTGTGTCTCCCTTGGCCAGGCGCAGGGCCTGATGGCCGCTGACGCTCAGTTTGACGGGCATATCGGCATCCGTCTTGTTGAGCACCTTGAGCACGTATTTGTTTTGAATGGAGCCGTCACTTTGCACCACGAACAGGGGCTGGCGTTCATGCAATGCTTTGAGTTCCAGTGAGCCTAGATTGGAAAGACCGTAAATGATACCGCCAATGGCCGCCAACATGATAACGAGGTACACCAGTACCCGGGGCCGTTTGTAGATAGGGATGGTGGGTTTGCCTTCGATCTCGTCCAGTGAGGCGTAACGGATGAGTCCGCGGGGGCGGTGGATTTTGTCCATCACCGCATCGCAGGCATCGATGCACAGGGCGCAGGTGATGCAACCTTCCTGCTGACCGGTGCGGATGTCGATGCCGGTGGGGCAGACGGCGACGCATTGTTTGCAGTCGATGCAGTCACCCTGTTTTCCACCCTCGGCGCGGCTGCCCTTTTTTAGTTTGCCGCGGGGTTCACCACGGCGGAAGTCGTAAGTGGGTAGAATGGTTTCACGGTCGTACATGACACCCTGGATGCGGGCATAGGGACATAACCAGAAACAGACCTGCTCACGCATGAAGCCGGCGAACAGGTAGGTGAAAAACACAAACACGCCCACGGCGCCCCAGGCAATCAAGGGTGCCTGCAGGGTGAGGAAGGCCTTCCACATTTCAAATGCATCACCAAACCAGAGGGTGAAGCTGATACCGGTAAGCAGGCCGATGGCCAGCCAGATACTGTGCTTGATGAATTTGACGCGGAACTTGTGCAGGTTCCAGGGTGCATTGTCCAACTTGACACGCTTTGAGGGCGGGCCTTCAAGTTTTTCCTCCAGCCAGACGAAGATGTCGGTCCACACCGTCTGGAAACAGAAATAGCCGCAATACACACGCCCGGCCACGGAGGTGACGGCGGCAAGTAATAGTGCGAAGAATAACAGCACCAGGGCCAGCAGCCAGACATCCTGCGGCAGGATAGTGATATCAAAAATATGGAACTGGCGCGCGGGGATGTCAAACAGGATTGCCTGTTGACCATTCCAGCGCAGATAAGGGCCGAGGAAAAATACCAGCCAGACGCTCATGGTCATCCACTTGATGCGCCTGAAGAATCCCGGCATGCGCTTGGCGTGAATGGTCTTGCCGCCGGTGTTGACGTGCCAGTATTCCGCCTCGTGATAGAGGTCTTCCAGGTTTTTCAGGTCGACTTGCGTGGGTGAATCGCTCACGTGTGTCATGATCCTTGGATTGATGGCAGGAAGACGCGGCAGGTATGTTCAATCATGCCTGCTGTTTGCGAATTCAATCATCCGAATGAGTGTGATTGATGAGATAACCTATGCGGATGGCCAGGAAGATAACGATGGCAATGGTGATGCCAACGGCAATAATCGAACCAATTGCTACGGCGTCCATAATCTATCCTCTCTACTATTAATCGTCTCAAAATAATTGCTACTGGGTTATTTCCCCATGTGGGAGCGCCTTTCCAGGCGCGATTCGCGCCTGGAAAGGCGCTCCCACAATTTTTGGCATTGTATAAGCGCGCTATGGGATTAGCTTGCGTTCGCTCATTGCCTTTCAGGCATCGCCAAGGTGGTGAATATCTACCAATATCCGTTAAACCAATTCTGAGCCCCTTGATATGTTGACGAACTGCCAAACATCGCCATTCCTGCGCAGTCCGGAATCCAGGCCGCACGCAGTTTGGCTCCAGGCGTAATCACATTCTTGATACCGGTCTTCATGCTCAAGAGTGTATGCGCCAGTATGACGGTAATTTTAGGAAATGGTTTTTTCAACTCACTATTGCCCGCCACCCAGCTTGTATACATACACGGCCAGCTTCTTGATCTCGGTTTCCGTAAGTTTGTCTTTGAAGCTGGGCATGACCGCATTACGCGCACCTTCGGCCCCGGAGTTTACGCCATAGCGGATGGTGTATTTCACGCTTTCTTCACCACCGGGGGCGAATCGCCATATGGCATCCGTCAGGTTGGCCGAACCCATCATCTGTATGCCCTTGCCGTCCATGCCGTGGCAGCCGATGCAACCTTGGGAGACAAACAGTTCTTTACCCGGGGCATATTCCTCTCCCTTGCTCATGGCCACTACATGCTTGCTGAGATCGTCCAGTTGTTGTTCGCTGAGCATGGCGCCGAAACCCGGCATCATGCCCTTGCGGCCATTGGAAATGGACTGCTGGATGGAATCGATACTGCCGCCATAGAGCCAGTCGTCATCGGCCAGCACCGGGAAGCCAGGGTTGCCGGCGCCGCCAGTGCCATGGCAGGGGGCGCAGCGGTCGCCAAACAATACCTTGGCGGATGCCACGACATAGTTTGATAATTCTTCATCGGCCAGAATGGCGGCGGCGGACATGCCCTTGAGCTTGTTTTCATAGGGAGCGCGAATCTCCTCGATCTCTGCCATGGTCTCGTTCAGGCGTTTCATCTGTGTCCAGCCGAGTATGCCCTTGGTCCAACCATTGAGCAGTGGAATAGAGGGATAAAGAATGAAATAGATCACCACAAATATGCCGCTCAGGTAGAGGGTATTCATCCACCATTTGGGCGGTTGGTTGGTGAGTTCACGCAGATTACCGTCCCAGACATGACCGGTATCCGGGGTTTGTGTTGGATTCTGTTTATCACTCATTGCTGATCCTCCGTTTTCTGCGGAAAATGTTGGCGGCTGCCTGCCGGGAGATCCTCGTCATCCAGGGGAATGAAACGTTGTGATTCAAGGCGCTCCTTGTTGGCCGGATGAAAGACGTAGAGATAGAGTCCCAGCATCACCAGGAATACGACGATGGTCATTACCAGCCCTAGCCAGTCATTGGATGTCATGGCGGCCCAGTCGGTGTGGAAATAGTCGCTGAGCTTATTCACGATAGATTACCCCGTAGTCGAGTTTGGCCATGGTGCCCAACACTTGCAGATAGGCCACCATGGCATCCATTTCAGTCTTGCCCTCCACTTCAGCCGCAGTCTGTGCGATATCCGCATCGGTATAGGGCACGCCGAGCGTCTGCATGCCCTTGAGGTGAGCGGTGACCCGGCCGACATCCAAAGGGGTATCTGCAAACCAGGGATAGTTGGGCATCACCGATTCCGGCACCACGGAGCGCGGCGCCATGAGATGTTTGATGTGCCATTCATCGGAGTATTTGCCGCCGACACGGGCCAGATCAGGGCCGGTACGCTTCGAGCCCCACTGGAAGGGATGGTTGTAAATGGACTCCGAGGCCAGTGAGTAGTGACCATAGCGTTCTTTCTCGTCACGGAAGGGACGAATCATTTGCGAGTGGCAGAGGTAACAGCCTTCGCGGATGTACATGTGGCGACCCCAGAGTTCCAGCCCGGTGTAGGGGCGGATACCGTCGCCCGGTTTCCAGTCCGCCAGGGTCTGGCCCTCCTTGGGCTGCCAGAGGATCTCCGGGCGGGCATTGTGCTCCATGGTGTCGTCCAGATAAAACAGCGGAACGATCTCCACGATGCCGCCCACGGTGAGCACCAGCATCAGGGTGAGTAACAGCGCCCAGACGTTGCGCTCCATTTTGTCCTGAAATTTTGTCGAATAGATTTTATCAGCCATGGTTGCGTCTCCCTCAGGCCTGTGCCGGTGCGGTGCTTAAACGGGGTTCACTGCTTGCCTGGCGGATGGTCATCACCACGTTGTAAAGCATGACCACGGTGCCAAGGAAGTAGATAAAGCCACCCACTGTGCGCATCACGTAATAGGGATGCATGGCGGAAACGGATTCGGCAAAGGTATAGGTGAGAGTGCCGAATTCATCGTAGTCGCGCCACATCAGGCCCTGCATGATGCCGGAGATCCACATGGCGACGATGTAGATGACGATGCCGATGGTGGCCATCCAGAAGTGCATATTCACCAGCTTGGTGGAGTAAATCTCTGTTTTCCACAAACGGGTCAACAGGTGATAAATGGCACCGGCGCCCACCATGCCTACCCAGCCCAGGGCGCCGGAGTGTACGTGGCCGATGGTCCAGTCGGTGTAATGCGAGAGCGCGTTGACTACTTTCAGTGACATCACCGGGCCTTCAAAGGTGGACATGGCGTAGAAGGCCAGGGACATGATCAGAAAGCGCAACACATAGTCGGTGCGCAGTTTGTCCCAGGCGCCGCTCAGGGTCATCATGCCGTTCACCGCGCCACCCCAGGAGGGCACGATCATCGCAAGGGAAATGGCTGCGCCCAGGGAGCCGGCCCAGTCCGGCAGGGCGGTGTACTGCAGGTGATGCGAGCCTAACCAGACATAGCCGAACATCAGGCACCAGAAGTGCAACACGGACAGCCGGTAGGAGAAAATGGGCCTATCCGCCTGTTTGGGCACGAAGTAATACATGATGCCGAGAAAGCCCGCGGTGAGGTAAAAGCCCACGGCGTTATGTCCCCACCACCACTGGATCATGGCGTCCTGCACGCTGGAGAAGATGGAATAGGAACGGAACATTTCCACCGGAATAGCCAGGCTGTTGACCACGTGCAGATAAGTGATCATTACCATCATGCCGATGAAGAACCAGTTGGACACGTAGATGTGCGAGCTCTTGCGAATGGCGACGGTCATGATGAAGTTGATGGCAAAGGACAGCCAGACGATGGCGATGAGGATATCGATGGGCCATTCCAGCTCGGCGTATTCCTTGCCCTGGGTGAGACCCAGGGGCAGGGTGATCACTGCCAGCACGATGATCAGGTTCCAGCCCCAGAAGGTGAACCAGGCCATCTTGTTACTCCACAGGCGTACGCCACAGGTGCGTTGCACACTGTAGAAGCCAGTGGCCATGAGTACGCAACCGCCGAAGGCGAAGATCACTGCATTGGTATGCAGGGGACGCAATCGTCCAAAGGAGAGGTAGGGACTGTCCAGGTTGAGTACCGGCCAGGCCAACTCGGCGGCAACATAGACACCCACCAGGGTGCCCACAACAAAGTAGACCACGGTGGCGACTGAAAACCAGCGGACTACGTCAAAATCATACTTCTGGGCTACATCCGTTGTTTCCACGGTAGATACCTCCCAACAGGTCAATGATTTAAGGACTGTATGTGCAGATCAATTAAACATATATTCTAAATGTCTCTTTAATGGGAAAAGGATTATCCTATATTAGAGAATTGTCAATAACTAATTTTCTATTTCGGAACTGCTGTTGAGACGGGTTTGATGTGAAAACGGTGGATGGTGCCACCGAAGAGGCACGGATGTGCGGGAAGCGACAGGGTGCAGAGTCCATCCGGTTTCCCTCCCAGTGACCACCCAGTGCGTGAAGTGCAATGAGTTGAATGGTGAAAAGTATAGACGAATTCCAGGCCGTGGCGGTTCAACCAATGGCAGCCATGGCTCTATAATCCTGTTTCCACATTGAGCCGGAAGATTATGCCGTCTTCAGCCCCCTCCCATGTCGACTACCAACCCCCAGCGGATCAGACCCTGGCCATTGTCTATCGGGATGACACCTTGCTGGTGGTGGACAAACCCGCCGGCCTGCTTTCGGTGCCCGGACGGGGGGCCGACAGACAGGACTGTCTGATTCGTCGGGTACAGCGGTGGTTTGACGACGCCCTGGTTGTGCATCGCCTGGACATGGAGACCTCGGGGCTGCTTATCCTGGCCCGGGGCAAAGGCTCGCAGAGCAGGCTTGGCCGGTTGTTTCAGCAGCGGGCGGTGCAAAAAGGCTATGTGGCGGTGGTGGAAGGGCGGGTGAGGCCGGCCGAAGGCGAGATCGACCTGCCGCTGATCTGTGACTGGCCCAACCGGCCTCGGCAAAAGGTGGATCACCAGTTGGGTAAGCCTTCACTGACCCGCTATGCCGTGCTGGGGCGCGGCATTGACGCACAGAGTACCCGGCTGGTCCTGCAGCCGGAGACTGGGCGTTCACATCAGTTGCGGGTACACCTGCAGGCCCTGGGACATCCTATCCTCGGGGATCGCCTGTACGCCAAGGGCCAGACACAGGCCAGGGCGGGCCGGCTGCTGTTGCATGCCACGTCCTTGATGTTTGAGCATCCAGTCACTGGCGAGCCACTGCGCATCATCAGTGAAGCACCGTTTTGAGTTGCTCGTGGGCTGGTGTGTGAAGACAAAATCTGCGGACAAAAAAAAGCCCTGCAAGTGCTCGGAGGAGGGAGGAGCTAGGGGTGCAGGGCCAAAATATGTTCTACAGAGGGGTCAGTAGAACGTGGAAATGATTTTAGCCTCATTCCAATATTAAAGTCAACTAATATTCTGAATTATTTCCACACCTGTCTCTGTGCGGTGTTCAGGCCGAATACCGCATCCTGCTGGCTCCTGGCAGGGGGATTCAGTACAGTGGCTCGAAGGGCAATAGTCAGGCAGCAAAGGAGGGCCTATTAAAACCGCGAACAACGAGGTCTTGTGGCTGGTGATCGACCAGGGTGGCCATGCCAGCCGGGTGCTGGTGATCGACCGTCATGGTCGGCCCGTGGCCGAGGCACGGCGGCCGGTGTCGGTGAGCCAGCCGCGGCCGGGTTGGGTGGAGCAGGATGCCGGGCAGATAGTGGCTTCGGTGCGCGAGGCGCTGGCCGATGTGGCCATCCAGCTGGGGTCGGCCTGCCGCCAGTTGCGCGCCGCGGGACTGGCCACCCAGCGCTCCACCCTTGTTTGCTGGGATCGGCGTAGTGGGGCGCCATTATCACCGGCCATCAGTTGGCAGGACCGACGCGCCGCCCAATGGATGCGGCCCTTTGCTGCGCAACGCGCAAAGATCCGCGCCATCACCGGCCTGCTGCCCAATGCCCATTACGGGGTGAGCAAGCTCCACTGGTGTCTCCAGCACCTTTCGGCGGTGCGGGCCGCACGTGAGCGGGGCAGCCTGGCCTGTGGCCCGCTGGCCAGTTTTTTGCTCTCTAATCTGCTTGAGGAACATCCCCTGCTGGTGGACGCGGTGAACGCCTCGCGCACCCTACTGTGGGACTGGCGCCAGCGTCGGTGGTCCGCTGAGCTGCTTGAGCTGTTTGGGCTGGAGAAGGATTACCTGCCCAGAGGCGTGGCCACCCGCTATGACTTCGGCCCATTGGCGATTGGAGATCTGCGCGTGCCGCTCACGGTATGCACCGGCGACCAGCCGGCGGCGCTGTTTGCCGCGGGCGCCCCGGAGACTGGCAAAGCCTACATCAACATGGGCACAGGGGCCTTCTTGCAATGTGTCATGCCGCCGTCGGTGGCGGCCACGGACAGCCCGGCCCAGGCGAACCTGTTGCGCAGTGTGGTGTGGGACGAGGCTGAGACCTCGATCCAGGTGCTGGAGGCCACGGTGAATGGGGCGGGCAGTGCCTTGTCGGTGGTGGCCGGTGAGCTGGGTATCGCCGGGGAAGAGGTGCAAAAATACTCGGCCGCATGGTTGACGAACGCCGATTCCATTCCTCTCTACCTTAACGGCATTGGCGGCCTGGGTTCGCCCTTGTGGCGGGAAGATTTTGCATCGGGTTTTGCCGGCCCGGAGGCCTCATCGGCAACGGCGCCGGCCAAACTGGTGGCAGTGCTGGAGAGCATCATCTTTCTGTTAGTTGTCAACCTTGAGGCAATGCAGGGCGCCGGCATCCCATTGCAGCGCATCGTGCTCAGTGGCGGCCTGTCGGTGCTGGATGGTCTCTGCCAGCGGCTGGCGGATATTTGTGGCCTGCCGGTGCAGCGTGCCACGCAAGCCGAGGCCACGGCCCATGGCCTGGCGTTTCTGCTGGCCGGATCTCGTGCGGTGTGGCAGAAGGATGCCGAGGATACCGTTTTCAGTGCACGGGAAAATCCGGCATTACTGGAGCGTTATCGCCACTGGCGTGATGCCATGGATGAAGCCTTGGGTGTGCAGCCGGCAGCACAGGAGGCCGACCACTGATCATGAATGCTTCGCCTCCCCTGACTCAGCGGCTCATTGCCCACCGGGGTTACAGCCAGTGCTATCCCGAGAATACCCTGGTCGCGCTGCGTGAGGCCCTGCGTATCGGAGCGCGCTATGTGGAGTTCGACGTGCAGTTCAGTGCCGATCGGGTGCCTATGGTATTTCACGATGAAAGACTCAAGCGCGTTGCAGGAGTCAGGGGCAGGATCTTTGACTACACCGCGGCGCAGCTCAAGCACATGTCTGCCGGCGAGCCCAAGCGTTTTGCCGAAAAATTCCGCGACGAACCCATTCCGCGGCTGGTCGAGGTCTTGCCACTGCTGGAACAATGGTCGGCTGCCACGGCGTTCGTGGAAATCAAACAGGAAACGGTAACGCAGTTTGGCGTGGAATCGGTGGCGAGACAGATGGTGGATGCGCTCACCGCATTTCAGTCTAACTGCATCTTGATCTCCTTCGATGCGTCAGTGTTGCAGGCCGCACGGCACGCCGGCATGCAGCGCATCGGGTGGGTGGTGTCGCGCTGGGATACCCACAATCACCGTCAGGCGGAACAGCTGGCTCCCGACGTGTTGTTCTGTAACTACAAAAAGATACCCAAAAGAGCTGACTTGTGGCCGGGAGACTGGCGGTGGGCACTGTACGATATCGTGGACCCGGCACTGGCCGTGCGCTGGTTCTCCCGCGGTGCGGATTTGCTGGAGACCTGGGATATCGGCACCTTGCTGCACGATCCCCGCCTGCAAGTGGCGACACAAATAGAATGAACGACGAACATTACGACGTGCTAATCATCGGCGGGGGCATCCATGGCGCCGGCGTGGCCCAGGCGGCTGCAGCGGCGGGTTATCGCGTGCTGCTGCTGGAGCAGGGGGAACTGGCTGGCGGCACCTCCAGCCGTTCCAGCAAGTTGATCCATGGGGGCCTGCGATATCTCGAGCACGGCGATTTTGCCCTGGTGCGCGAATGCCTGCGTGAACGGGCCCTGTTGCTGAAAAATGCCCCGGGGCTGGTGCGGCTGCGGCGGTTCTTTATTCCCGTGTATGGAGAATCCTCACGCAGTCCCTGGTTGATCGGGGCAGGGCTCGGGCTCTATTCCCTGTTAGGCGGTGGCGGTTTTCGGCGCCTGCCGCGCATTCAATGGGCAGGGCTGGATGGTCTGCAACAGGCTGGTCTGCATACGGTATTCCAGTACCTGGATGCGCAAACCGATGATGCTGCCCTGACCCGGGCGGTGATGGCTTCCGCGCAATCCCTGGGGGCGCAGTTGCACACCCAGGCGCGGTTTTTGACCGCGCGCCGCAGCGACGAGCGATGGCGCATCGACTACCGGCAGGGTGAACAACAGCGTCAGTGCGCGGCGACAGTACTGGTCAATGCTGCCGGACCTTGGGTTAACACTGTGTTGCGAGATATCGAGAGCAGGGTAGCACCCTTGCCCGTGGATTTGGTGCAGGGTGCCCACTTGGTGTTAGACGGCAGGTTGGAAAAGGGGATTTATTACCTGGAGTCACCCCGAGACAGACGTCCTGTGTTTGCCATGCCCTGGCATGACAGGGGTAAAGACGCCATCCTGTTGGGTACCACGGAGACCCGTTTCAGTGGCGATCCGGCCAGTGTCCAGCCCCTGACGCAGGAGCAGGACTATTTGCTGGACACCTATCGATATTATTTTGCCGCGACACCACGGGTGTGTACCGCCTTTGCAGGCCTGCGGGTCTTGCCCCGGGAGGGGATGGGTAACGGGGCATATGGCGCACGGGCCAGGGAGACGGTATTGCAGGTGGATGACCCCCATGCACCCCGCTTGTTAAATATCTATGGCGGCAAGCTCACCGCCTACCGTGCCACCGCGGACAAGGTGTTGAAGCGTCTCAGGCCCAGCCTGCCCGCCCGGCGCCCGGTCGCCGATACTCGCCGCCTGCGTTTGTCGCCCGAAAACTAGGGTCTATTTCGTCGCGGCCAGGCTGGCTTTTTCGCGTAGCGCGGCAATGGCGGGATCGTCCCGCTTGAGCTTGATGGTCTTGGCGACACCGCTGTTGCCGGCGATGTAGGGCGCTGCGGCGGCGGCCATGATGGGGATGGTGGTGCGCAGATCATTGGATTCACTGGTGAGGTTCATCAGGGTCTTCCAGAGCATCTTGCCCTTGGGCTTCAGGGCGTAGGCCTCCAGCGCCACGCTGCTGGTGTACAGGGTGTAGCTGCGGCTTTCCACTGCGGTACCCACGTAAAGTGTTTGCAGGGGGATGTGCACCGTGCTGCGCGTAGTGGTGGTCGTGCCGCCGCTGTCGGTCTTGGTCTCGACAATATTGATGGTATTGCCGCCGATGGTTTCGTACACCGGGTGAGTAAAGGTGCTGATGCCGCTGCGGCCTTCGGACACGGCATAGCGCAAAAAGATCTCCACCTCGGCCTTGTCCCTGGAATTCACCCGCCGATAGCCCTTTTCCGCCAGGAGAGGGATAAAGTAGGCGCTGAATTCCTTGAAGAACAGGTCGTCTTCCTTGCCCTCCGGGTTACCGTTGCGCAGTACGTAGCGGGTGTCTGTGGTGCTCACACCGGGTTCGGCGATGGCGCTTACCTGGACCACATAGGGGGCGGTGCAGGCCGTCAGCAGCAGTGCGCCCAGCAGGATAAACAGGTGCTTGATGCTTGTGCCTGGCATGCGATCCTCCTTTTCTTAGATTGTCTCAGAATATTTGCTACAGGGTTATTTCCCCTGTGTGGAAGCGCCTTTCCAGGCCCAATTCGCGCCTGGAAAGGCGCTTCCACGGTAATTTGGCATTGTATAAGTGCGCTATGGGATAACTTGCGTTCACTCACCGCCTTTTCAGGCATAAACAAGGTGACAAATGCTCACCGATGATTATTGAACCAATTTTGAGACCCTTAATAATGATCGTGAATCCGGGGTTCACTCGTTTTGAGTATAGGACGTGTGGGGAGTTCAGCCCAGAAATTTGTATATTAGAATTTACTAATATAAAAAGGCCTGCTATGCTACTGATTCATAGATTCTATCTTGCCATTTGCCGGGTTTTGGCCCCGGCCAGGTTTCGTTAACAGGGAGCAGGGCGATATGCGGGTATCTCACGGAAATTTGCTGCAACGTTGCAGTACAGTCCTCATGGTGTGGCTGCTGTGGATGACGGGGGCGATGGCTGCCGAGCCACTGGCGGTGGCTACGGTGGCGGAGCGAACCGAGCCGGACGTGTTCGTCGCCGATGCCCTCATCGAGGCGGTGCACCAGGCCACCCTGGCGGCGGAGACCACGGGACGCATCAAGCAAATCCTTTTCGATGTGGACGATGTAGTGGCAAAGGGCGATGTGTTGCTGCGCTTCACCGACAAGGAACAACAGGCCGGACTGGCGCGGGCCGAGGCGGCGGTGAAAGAGGCCGCGGCACGGCTCACCCAGGCCGAGGCCGAGCACAAGCGCATCCAGTCCGTGTTCGCGCGCAAACTGGTGGCCAGGTCGGCGCTGGACAAGAGCAGCGCCGATCTCAAGGCGGCGAAACAGCGCCTCAAGGCGGCCGAGGCGGATCTGAAAAAGGCCCGCCAGCAACTGGAATACACCGTGGTGCGCGCGCCCTATGCGGGCATCGTGGTGAAGCGTCACGTCAACGTGGGCGAGCGGGTGCGCCCTGGCACACCGTTGATGACCGGGTTCTCCCTGAATAAATTGCGTGCCACCGCCAGTGTGCCCCAGTCGGTGGTGGCCGCGGTGCGCCGCCGGGGCGAGGTGAGTATCCGCGTCAACCAGCTACCGCCCATGGTCAGCAAGGACATCACCGTGTATCCCTATGCCGATGCCGCGACGCACAATTTCACCGTGCGCGCGGAGCTTTCGGCGGTGCCTGCCGGGGTCTATCCCGGCATGTTCGCCAAGGCCCGCTTCGTGATTGGCGAGCAAGCCCGCCTGCTGGTGCCCGCCAGCGCCGTGGTGCATCGCAGCGAGGTGACGGCGGTGTACGTGGTGGACGGCCAGGGCCGGGTGAGTTTTCGCGCGGTGCGCATCGGCCGCAGTTTCACCGATGAGGCCGGCGGGCAACACATCGAGGTGCTGGCGGGCCTGAGTGCCGGTGAGAACGTGGCCCTGGAGCCGGTGAAGGCCGGGGTGTTGCTGAAAACGCAACGCGGCCATTAGGGGGCGGGCCCATGAGTAGCAAACTGGGATTCTCCGGGCGCATCGCGCAACGCTTTCTGCTTACCGAGATCACCCCGCTGCTGGCCCTGATGGGTCTGCTGCTGGGGGTGTTCGCTGTGCTGGTCACACCGCGCGAGGAAGAACCGCAGATCAACGTCACCTTCGCCAATGTGTTCATCGCCTTTCCCGGTGCCAGCGCACAGGAGGTGGAGCGGCTGGTGAGCACCCCGGCGGAGCAGATCCTCTCGGAGATCTCTGGCATCAAGCACGTTTATTCCGTGTCACGCTTGGGGCAGGCGGTGCTCACCGTGCAGTTCGAGGTGGGCGAGGACCGCACCCAGGCCATCGTGCGCCTGTACAACGCCATCTACTCTAACCAGGATTGGTTGCCTCGCAATCTCGGCGTGGGTCAGCCCATCATCAAGCCCAAGGGTATCGACGACGTACCCATCGTCACCCTCACCTTGTGGGCGGATGACGAGGCCACTGGTGCCTATGAACTGCAGCAGGTGGGTCATGCCATCGAGGCCGAGCTCAAGCGCGTGCCCGGCACTCGCGACATCTACACCATCGGCGGCGCCGACCGGGTGGTTCGGGTGCTGCCCGACGCGGCAAGGCTGGCGGGTTACGGCATCGCCCTGGATGACCTGCGGCGCGCCTTGCTCATGGCCAATCGCTCGCAACACGCCGGGGAGCTGGTGAGCGGCAATCGCGAGATCCAGGTGCACGCCGGCGAATTTCTGGCCAGTGCCGACGAGGTGGCTGCATTAGTTGTGGGTGTGCACGATGGCCGGCCGGTGCGACTGGCCGACGTGGCCGAGGTGCGTCTGGGCGCCGATCAGCCGGAGCACTATGTCTGGTCCGGCGATGCCCAGGGCGAGCATCCCGCAGTCACTGTCGCCATCGCCAAGAAGCCCGGGGTCAACGCGGTGGACGTGGCCGATTCGGTGATCGAGCGTTTTGAACAATTGAAGGGCACCTTCGTGCCCGACGGCATCCATGCCACGGTGACCCGCAATTACGGGGTCACAGCCAATGACAAGGCGCAGAAGCTCATCGGCAAGCTGGTGTTCGCCACCGGCTTCGTGGTCCTGCTGGTGCTGTTCGCCCTGGGCCTGCGCGAGGCCTTCATTGTCGGCACGGCGGTGGTGATCACCCTCGCGGCCACGCTGTTCGCCTCCTGGGCCTGGGGTTTCACCATCAACCGCGTGTCGCTGTTTGCGCTGATCTTTTCCATCGGCATCCTGGTGGACGATGCCATTGTGGTGGTGGAAAACATCCATCGCCACATGCAAATGGGCCACAAACGCCTGCGCGAGATTATTCCCCTGGCGGTGGACGAGGTGGGCGGGCCCACCATCCTCGCCACCTTCACGGTGATCGCCGCCCTGTTGCCCATGGCCTTCGTCACCGGCCTCATGGGCCCGTACATGAGTCCCATCCCCATCAACGCCAGCATGGGCATGTTGATCTCTCTGGCGGTGGCCTTCGTGGTGACGCCGTGGATGACCTACAAGCTGTTGCATCGTCACCATCGGCAAAAGGCCGAGGTGGATGAGGGCGGGCAGGCCGCGGCGCAGGAAGCTAGCAGCAAGTTGCTGCCCCTGTTCCGCCGTTTCATGGGGCCGTTGTTGCGCGGCGCTGCCGGGCGCAAGAATCGCTGGTTGTTGCTGGGGACGGTGCTGGTGCTGATCGGTGTGTCCGTGGCCCTGCCGGTGTTCAAGCTGGTGGTGCTGAAGATGCTGCCCTTCGACAACAAGTCTGAATTCCAGGTGGTGGTGGACATGCCCGAGGGAACCAGCGTGGAGCAGACCGCGCGGGTGCTGCGTGAGATCGGCGCCTACCTGGTGACGGTGCCCGAGGTGGAGAATTATCAGGCCTATGCGGGCACCGCATCGCCCATCAATTTCAACGGCCTGGTGCGCCAGTATTATCTGCGACGCGGCGCCAACGTGGGTGATGTGCAGGTGAATCTTGCCGATAAGCATGAGCGGGAACGCAAGAGCCACGAGATCGCCAGCGCGGTGCGCGGCCCACTGGTGGCCATCGGCCAACGCCTCAACGCCAATATAAAGGTGGTGGAGGTGCCGCCGGGACCGCCGGTGCAGGCGCCGCTGGTGGCGGAGATCTACGGCATCGACTACCAGGGCCAACGTGAAGTGGCGAGCCAGGTGCGCGGCGTGTTCGAGCAAACGGCGGACGTGGTGGACGTGGACGACAGTGTGGAGGCCGCGGCACCGCGGCTGGTGGTGACGGTGGATCGTTCCAAGGCAGCACTGCTGGGCGTATCGCAGCAGAACGTGGTGGCGGCCATTGCCATGGCGCTCAATGGCGAAGATGTCAGTTACCTGCACAGCGCCCGGGTGAAGTACCCGGTGCCGGTACGCATCGAGTTTCCGGTGGCGGACAAGGCCAGCATGGATGCCTTGTTGTCCCTGAAACTGCGCGCCGACCTGGGTGAGCGGGCGGGGCGCCTGGTGTCCCTGGCTGATGTGGTGGCCGTGGAGCAGAGTAATCGCGAGCAGGCCATTTATCACAAGGACCTGTTGCCCGTGGTGTTCGTCACCGGTGATCTGGCGGGGGCCATCGACAGTCCCCTGTACGGCATGTTCAGCATCGTCACCCGGCTGGGTGAACAGGTGCAGACCGCCACCGGTGCCCTGGGTCAGTATTTCTTCGCCCAGCCGGAAAATCCCTATGAATACAGCCTCAAATGGGACGGCGAATGGCAGGTCACCTACGAGACCTTCCGCGACATGGGTATCGCCTACGGGGTGGGCATTATTCTCATTTATCTTCTGGTGGTGGCCCAGTTCCGTTCCTACCTGGTACCGCTGATCATCATGGCGCCCATTCCGCTGACTCTCATCGGCGTGATGCCGGGCCATGCCCTGCTGGGGGCGCAATTCACCGCCACCTCCATGATCGGCATGATCGCGCTGATGGGCATCATTGTGCGTAACTCCATTTTGCTGGTGGACTTCATCCAGCAGCAGGTGGCGGAGGGTGTCGCCCTGGAAGACGCGGTATTGCGTGCCGGGGCGGTGCGCGCCAAGCCCATTGTGCTTACCGGTCTGGCGGCCATGCTGGGCGCCCTGTTTATCCTCGACGACCCTATTTTCAGTGGCCTGGCCATCTCGCTGATCTTCGGCATCCTGGTCTCCACCCTGTTGACCCTGGTTGTGATCCCGGTGATGTATTACGCCCTCCGCTACAAGCGGCAGGACAGGCAACAAGCGTGAACAATGCCCCGACTATCCCTACAGATATATCGCTCTTGCTGATAAAACATGTGAATCTTTGTATTATTTCGCTTAATTGCTACTATTTTATGGAATGCCTGCGCGAGGAGCGCATGGGTACTGGCTTAGGTTAAGGGGGTAAGACGTTAATATGGCCGACCGTAGACTGCATGTATTTTACACCGTGGCGCGTTTGCTGAGTTTCACCAAGGCCGCCGAATCCCTGCACATGACCCAGCCTGCCGTTACCTTTCAGGTACGCCAGCTCGAAGAACACTTCAACACGCGGCTGTTCGACCGTACTCACAACAAGATCAGTCTTACTGCCGCCGGCGAACGGGTATATGCCCATGCCGAAAAGATCTTCGAGATCTATGACGACCTGGAAAACAGCGTGCGCGAACTCACCGGCGAAATCAGCGGCGTGCTGATCCTCGGCGCCAGCACCACGGTGGCCGAATACATGCTGCCGGCGCTGCTGGGTGACTTCAAGGAAAAGTATCCCGATGTGAACATCCGCCTCAAGGTATCCAATACCGACGGCATCGTTTCTATGGTGGAAAACAATATCATCGACCTCGGAGTGGTGGAGGCGCCGGTGAACAACAAGAATCTGGCGGTGGAGGTTTGCCGCACCGACCGCCTGGTGGCCATCACCCCGCCTGGGCATGAACTGGCCAAGCAGGGTGGCACCATCCCGGTGCGCTCCATCCTGGACTATCCCTTCATCTGCCGGGAAGAGGGATCCGGCACCCGCGAGGTGATCATGGATTATCTCAAGGCATCCGGCGTGGATCCGGCCCAACTCAATATCATCATGGAGCTGGGCAGCCTGGAGGCCCTCAAGGGCGCCGTGGAAGCGGGCATCGGCGTGAGCATTATTTCCCGCGCCACCCTGCAGAAAGAGATCAAACTGGGTTCAGTGGAGGTACTGGATCTGGATCCGCCGCTGGAGCGCCCTTTCTCTTTCGTGCACCAGAAGCACAAGTTCCGCCAGTGCGCCATGGACGAACTGCTGGAGTTTGCACGCAATTACTGTGAAAGCCACAAAGACGACGTTCTCTAAATCAGGGGCTTGCCTGATTTGATGTGTCCAGGGTTGATCCCATGAACCCCGCCGAGAAAAAACTTTTGTCTGTGTTCAACAGGCTGACGAGTGCAAATCGGGAAAATCTGCAGGCGTACGCCGATTTTCTCCTCTCGCGCCAGGCCTTATCACCGCAAACCATTCCAGAGCCAACGCCTCTGCCGCGTCCTGAAAAGGAGTCCGTGGTGGCCGCCATGAAGCGCCTCTCTGCCAGCTATTCCATGTTAGACAAACCCAAGCTTCTCAATGAGGCCTCGGTGTTGATGACCCAGCATGTCATGCAGGGCAGGGCGGCGGACGAAGTCATCGACGAGCTGGAATCACTGTTCGAACGTTTTTATCAGGCCATGCTGGATGAGCAGGCCAATCTCAGTACCCAGGATACAGTGGAAAATTCGTGAATATTTTTCGCGAATGGTTTAAGCGTAATTTTTCCGATCCACAGGCCATCATTCTCGCCCTGTTGCTCATGGGTGGCTTTTTTGTGGTTATCTTTTGGGGGCGCATGCTGGCTCCTTTGTTGGCCGCGGTGGTGATTGCCTATTTGCTCGAAGCCGTGGTGGCGCAACTGGAGCGCAAGGGATTGCGGCGCCTGCTTGCGGTACTCATTGTATTCTCCCTGTTTGTCGTTGTTTTGTTGTTTTTGATTCTCTGGCTGATTCCTATGCTGTCCACCCAGGTGGCGCAACTGGTGCAGGAGTTGCCGCGGCAGATAGACTCCGGGCAACAGATGCTGATGCGCCTGCCGGAACGTTACCCGCAACTGGTCTCGGAACAACAGCTCAGCGAGATCATGAATGCCATCCGTAGTGAGCTGGCAGGGCTGGGACAGAATGTCCTGTCGTTCTCGCTGTCGTCCATTCCCGGACTTATTGCCCTGGTGATTTACCTGATTCTGGTACCACTGCTGGTGTTCTTTTTCTTGAAGGACAAGCAACTCATTCTTGGCTGGATTGCTGGCTATCTGCCCAAACAGCGCGAGCTGGCCACCACGGTATGGGCGGAAATGGATCAGCAGATCGGTAATTACGTGCGTGGCAAGTTTGTCGAGATACTCATTGTTGGTGGCACATCGTACATCGTATTCGTGCTGATGGGGCTGAATTATGCGGCTCTGTTGGGTGCGCTGGTGGGATTGTCGGTGATCATTCCCTATATCGGCGCCGCGGTGGTGACGATTCCCGTGGCGATGATTGCCTTTTTTCAGTGGGGCTGGGGTTCAGAGTTTGCCTACTTAATGTTAGCCTATGGCATTATTCAGGCGCTGGACGGCAATGTGGTGGTACCCCTGTTGTTCTCCGAGGCGGTGAATCTGCACCCGGTAGCGATCATTGTTGCAGTGCTGGTGTTCGGCGGTTTGTGGGGGTTTTGGGGCGTGTTTTTTGCCATCCCACTCGCTACCCTGGTCAAGGCCGTATTGCATGCCTGGCCACGGCAACAAACAGAGGAAGCGGCTACTTGATGATTACAAGCCGTAGCGCAGAGGGTCTTTATCGGCGGAATTGGAGCTGGCGTATTTCGCAGCCTCGATAGCACGCACCAATTGACTGTGCTCCCTCGGCGCCTGGCCGGAATGCAGGTAAAGTTCCGCGGCGTGCAGAACCTTCTCCAGGGTGTGAATGCGGTAATCGTGATTCAGTAGCACCTTGGCCAGATGATGGGGGTCTTCTCCCTGTTCACGCATGCGCGCGGCCTCGGCAAGTGCCTCATCGAGTTCTTCTTTGCTGGGTACGCCCATAGTCCTGCCCTCACCAATGAGATGTCTAACGGTTTATAGCGCCTTGGCCGCGGCCAGTACCTCTTCCACATGTCCGGGTACTTTGACCTTGCGCCATTCCTGGCGCAGTACGCCCTTTTCATCGATCAGGAAGGTGCTGCGCTCGATGCCCATGTGCTTTTTGCCGTACAGGGTTTTTTCCTTGATCACGTCGAACAGCCTGCACAGGGTTTCGTCCTTGTCGGAGATCAGTTCAAAGGGGAATTCATGCTTGGCCTTGAAGTTTTCGTGAGACTTGATGCTGTCCCGTGAGACACCCAACACCACGGTCTTGGCGCGTTTGAACTTGTTGTAGTTGTCGCGAAAGTCCTGGCCCTCGGTGGTGCACCCCGGGGTGTTGTCCCGCGGGTAGAAATACAGCACCACCTTCTTACCCTTCAGGTCGCTGAGTTTGATGGTCTGCCCGCCGGTGGCGGGGGCCTCGAAGTCGGGAACCTTTTTACCAATCTTTACCGTGCTCATGGTTTTTATTTCCTCTTTTCTCTTGCTGCCGTTTCAAGGCTTCATCGGCTCCATGGTGGCGTCCATGTTCTGGGTCTCGCAGAAATCCAGGAACTCGTCGCGCAGTGCGGCGATGTGCATGCTGGCCGGGATGTTGGCGGTGAGGTGCAGGGCGAACATGGGGGTGCCGGTGTGTGCTGCGGCGTACTGAGTGGTACTGAGTTCCTGAATGTTGATGTTGCGGCTGGAGAAAAATCGCGCCAGCTCATGGACAATACCCGGCTGGTCGATGGAGATTACCTCGATGCTGTAGGGCATGAGATCCGTGGTGACGGCGCGGGGCTCGGTGCGTTTGCAGATGAGGGTGAGTCCCAGGGATTCAGCGCAGGCCTGCAGAGCGTCTTCCAGCTTGGCCAGTTGGTTCCATTTGCCGGAGACCAGCAGCATCACCGCGAATTCACCGCCGAGCACACTCATGCGGCTGTCGATGACATTGCACTGGCAGTCCACCACGGTTTCCGTGAGTTTGTCCACTATTCCCGGGCGGTCTTCCCCCAGGGCGGTGATCACTAAAAAACTGTCCATTGGCATTCTCTGTTGACGTTCCAGTTGGCGAGAGACTATTGGCCTGCCTGGCGAGTAGTCTACCATTTTTGCTGGAGCGCGTCGGCCCTGAGGAGCACGAAGGCGCGCAGATGTTGTCATCCCCCGGGCGGGTCAGTACCATTACGGCTTTGTCTTTTCGGATCCGGCGTGTTGCCGGTCCCAGCGGAGAACTCCCATGTTTCACGGCAGTATGGTGGCCCTGGTCACGCCCATGCAGGCGGACGGTGCGGTGGACAACGAGGCCCTCGACGGGCTGGTGGATTTTCATGTCGATAACGGCACCGATGCGATTATTGCCGTGGGCACCACCGGCGAATCGGCCACCCTGGACGAGCGCGAACATTGCGCGGTGATCCGCCGTGTGGTGGAACATGCCGCGGGACGCATCCCGGTTATCGCCGGCACCGGCGCCAATGCTACCCGCGAGGCCATCGATCTCACCCGCTGCGCCATGGAGGCCGGCGCCGATGCCTGCCTGCTGGTGACCCCCTATTACAACAAGCCCACTCAGGAGGGGCTGTATCTGCATTTCCGGGCGGTGGCCGAGGCGGTGTCCGTACCGCAGATTCTGTACAACGTTCCCGGGCGCACCGCGGTGGACATGCTGCCGGAGACCGTGGCCCGCCTGGCGGATATCAGCAACATCGTCGGCATCAAGGAGGCCACCGGCGACCTGGCCCGGGGCCGGGAGATCCTCGAACGCTGCGGCGACAAGCTGGACCTGTACAGCGGCGACGATGCCACCGCCATGGAGCTGATCCTGCAGGGCGCCAAGGGCGACATCTCGGTGACCGCCAACGTGGCGCCGAAGGACATGCACGCTATGTGCGCCGCCGCCCTGCGCGGTGATCGTGCCGAGGCCGAGCGTCTCAATCAGCAACTCATGCCTCTGCACGAGAACCTGTTCCTCGAGGCCAACCCCATTCCCGTGAAATGGGCCCTGCAGGAGATGGGATTGATTCCCGGGGGCATTCGTTTGCCGCTCACGCCCCTGGCAGCCCAGTACCACGAGCCCCTGCGCAAGGCCATGCGGCAGGCCGGCGTGCTGCCGTCGTAGGCGTCGCAGCCGCCCGCCACAAAAACAATCTCACACACACTCGAGAATCCGACACCCATGTCATCTGTTGTTCATTCCCCCATCTTTGTCAAAGTCTCACGCTGGGGGGCATTACCCCTGTTGCTCAGCCTCACCGCCTGCAGCTGGTTCAGTGGCGAAGATGACGCCACGGCAAGCGCGCCGGAATTGCCGCCACTGGAAGTGCCACCGGACCTGGTTAGCCCCCAGGGTGATCCACGACTGGCCCGCCCGGTGCTACCGAAACCAGCCGCGACCAAACCGGCGGAGCTTGGCGTCAAGGACTGCCGTTGCAGTGAACCGCCACGCATCGGTGAGCAGGTGCTGCCCCCCAACAAGGGCGTGCAACGCCTGCGTGAGGGGCAACGCCGTTGGCTGCGGGTGGAGGCCGAGCCGGAACAGGTCTGGCCCCTGGTGCGCAAGTTTCTGGAGCAGCGCGGTTATCGTGTGATGCGGGACGAACCGGCCATTGGCCTGCTGGAAACCGACTGGAAACCGGTTTTTGTTGAAGAGAATCTCGCCAAGGGCGAGTCCAACTGGCGCGAAAGCCTGCGCATACGTATCGAACCGGCGGATCAGGCCGGACGTACAGAGATTTTCCTGGCGCAACGCAACAGCCAGCGGGTGAAAGACGAGGCAGGGGAGCATTGGGAACTGCGTCCCGCCGATGCCGGGCGTGCCGTGGAAATGCTCAATCGCCTGGCGCGTTATCTGGCCGGAGAGAACGTCAGCGATGCCGTGCCCCTCGAACCTCTTGCAGCGCGTATCGACGTGGATGACGCGGATCACAGCGTGATTGTGGTGGATGCCGATTTTGACCGGGTGTGGCGCCGCACCAGCCTGGCCCTGCAGGATCTGGGCTTTACCCTTGAAGACAGTGACCGCGCCAATCGCATTTTCCATATTTACAATGAGCTTCCCTCCGGGCTGAGCGAAGAGGAACTGAAGCACGGCAAGAAACGAAGCGCCACGGTACGCGAGGATTTCTGGATCCATCTCCGGGAAGTGGGTAAGACCACCCACATCAGCGTGCGTGACAAAGAGGGTGTGGTGGACGAATCGCAAGTAGCGCGGCACCTGCTCACCCAGTTACTGGGACAACTGGGCTAGGGCGCGCAATGCGCTTCGCTTCCCTGGGCAGCGGCAGTCGCGGTAACGCAACCCTGGTGCAGCACAACGGCACTTGTCTGCTGGTGGACTGCGGTTTCTCCGTCAAGGAAACAGAAGCGCGCCTGGCGCGCCTGGACATCACGGTGGAGGCCATCGATGCGGTGTTGGTAACTCACGAACACGGCGACCACATCAACGGCGTGGGCGCCCTGGCTAGAAAATATGACCTCCCGGTCTGGGCCACCGGTGGCACCTTCGCCGCCGACCGTCTCGGTGAACGGGTAAGCCGGCAACGCATTTGTAGTCACAGTGTTTTCAGTATCGGCGACATCGAAGTGCATCCCTACCCGGTGCCCCACGACGCCCGCGAGCCCTGCCAGTTCGTGTTCGGCAATGGCGACAAGCGCCTGGGCCTGCTGACCGACGTGGGCAGTCGCACGCCGCATCTGGAAGAACAATTGTCCGCCTGTGACGCGCTGATCCTCGAGTGCAATCACGACGTCGATCTGCTGGCCAATGGCCAATACCCAGCGTCACTCAAACAGCGGGTGGGTGGTGACCACGGCCACCTGAGTAACGGCCAGGCCGCGGATATTCTGCAGCGCATCGACACCTCGAAACTGACCCACCTGGTGGCCGTGCATCTGAGCGAGAAACACAACACCCCGGCACTGGCGCAGTCCGCCCTGGCCCATGCCCTGGGTTGTGCACATGACTGGATCACTGTGGCCGACCAGCAAACGGGGTTTGCTTGGCGGGATGTATAACTGCAAGTGCTAAGTGCT
>DRKQ01000152.1 GCA_011051685.1 Gammaproteobacteria bacterium | reverse complement strand
TCACCATCAATGACCAGCCTTGCGTGGAGTCGTCCACGGATCGTGCGCTGCTGCGTGTGGCGGCCGAACGTGCGGCGCTGGAGCTGCAGCGCATGGCCGCCGAAACGGCCCTGGCAGCGCGCAATGATGAATTGTTTGAAATGCTCAATCGCATCAGCGACGGCTTTTTCTCGCTGACCGCCGACTGGTGCATCACCTATCTGAATCAGACAGCCAGCGCCATGTTCGGCACCTCGTGGGATGAGGTCAGAGGCGAGGTTATCTGGGATGTCCTGCCGGAGATGGCGAGTTTTCTGTTCAAGCCGCTGCATCGGGCTATGAAGGAGCAGTCGCTGGTGCGCACGGAGGGCTTCTATCCGCCCCTGTCGCGCTGGTTCTCGGTGCATATCTACCCCTCGCCCGCGGGCCTATCGGTCTACCTGCAGGATGTCACCGAGCACCGTAACGTGCAGGACGAGCGCCGCCGCATGGATGAACGCATGCAGCAGGCGCAGAAGATGGAGGCGATTGGGCAACTAACGGCAGGTATTGCCCACGATTTCAATAATATTCTGGCCAGCATCATCGGTTATACGGATCTGGCTATGACCCGTTGCGTCGGCGACGGGCAGGAGAAGCTGGGGGAATATCTGGGCCAGGTATATCGCGCCGGCGAGCGTGCGCGGGATCTGATTCAGCAGATGCTGACCTTCAGCCGTAGCGGCGACAGCAAGGCCCAGCCACTTGACCCGGTGCCGCTGGTCAAGGAAACCATGAAAATGCTCACGGCTACCCTGCCGGCGAGTATCTATTTGAAGTTTGATGGGCCTGCCGATGACCTTCCACAGATCCGTACGGAGCCGGTGCAGTTGCAGCAGCTGATCATGAATATCTGCATCAATGCCCGTGATGCCATGCAGGGCAAGGGGGAATTGGTGGTGGAGCTGGCCCTGCACCGTCATGTGGAAGGTGAATGCGCCTCCTGCCATGAGTCCATCAACGGCGACTATGTTGAACTGCTGGTGCGCGATACCGGGCAGGGCATGGATCGCCACGTTCTTACACATTTGTTTGAGCCCTTTTTCACCACCAAGGAAGTGGGTGATGGCACCGGCCTGGGGTTGTCCATGGTGCATGGCATCATGCATGATTCCCAAGGCCATATCCGCGTTGATTCGGCGCCTGGCAAGGGGACGAGTTTTCGCCTTTTGTTCGAGCCGGTCATGAGTGCGGAAAGACCCCTGTCGGAGGCGCCTGCCGTGGATGCACCGGTGCTGGAAGGAGAGGGGCAGCGCATACTGATCGTGGATGATGAAAAGGCCATTCTCGGCTTCATGCAGGTCTGGCTTTCACGCGCGGGCTATGAAATACAGACTTTTGACGACAGCCGCCAGGCGCTGGAGTATTTTCACCAGAACCCGCAGCAGGTGGACCTGATGATCACCGATCAGACCATGCCGGCCATGACTGGTGTGGAGCTGGCCGCGGAAATCCTTGAAATGCGACCGGAGCTGCCGGTCATCCTCTGCAGCGGCTACAGCGAGCAGGTCGATATGGAGATGGCCGCGGTGGTGGGGATTCGCAGCTTCGTCAATAAACCCTACGACCGTGCCCCGATGTTGGCGACGATCCATGAATTATTAAAGCCGGCCGACAAAGCCTGAGAAACCTCTGATCAATCCGCTATTTCCGCTATAGACGGGAATAACGGGAATGTAAGCAGCGGCGTTCCGGCCTGCGCCGGATCAATAATCAGAGATTCCCTGCAAGGCATTTCCCAAGGGATAAAATATCAGCGGCAGTAGGTCTGCTTCTTTTTCTGGTATTTGGCCAGTGACTTTTCG
The DNA here is from genome assembly GCA_011051685.1 of Gammaproteobacteria bacterium. GTDB lineage: Bacteria > Pseudomonadota > Gammaproteobacteria > SZUA-152 > SZUA-152 > SZUA-152. The sequence continues at coordinate 3,737 of DRKQ01000152.1, read as the reverse complement.
TAGATAGTGCAGGACGCCCCCTGGCAACCGATGAGTTTATTCTGATAGTTGCTGACAAAGTTCGTGAACATTCCGCACAGCTCTGCATCCTTGTCGATACTGGCTTCTGTCGCCGGTGCTGCAGGCTTGGCTGCCGGCTTCTTTTTGGCGATTGCCTTCTTTGCCGTGGGTTTTTTCTTGGCGGGCTTGCTTGCCGGTGGCTGGCTGACCTTTTTATCGGCTTTCACGGCTGCTTTGATCACCGTTTGTTTTTTCTTTTTCGGCGTGGGTTTCTGTGCGGCCTTGGCGGGTTGAGATGTCGGCGGTGTGCTGGCCTTCTGCGGGGATGTTGGCGCGGGTTTGTCGGCCTTTGTCTTCGTGGCAGGGGGAAGGGCGGGTAGCTTGCGCTCGACTGGCTTGGGCGGCGCTGCCTTGGGTACCATGCCACTATCGACAGATATGGCCTTGTGGATCGGCTTTGTCGACTGCGGATTCGGCGCGGGAGCGGATGGTTTTTCTGCGTGAAGAACGCTGGCTGCAGGTGCAGGCGTGAGGGCCGGTTGTACTGTGCGCGGCGCTATCTTTGTGTCGGGGGTCTTGTCCGGTTTTTTACTGGCCGGTTTTGGCTGGGCCTTTGCGGCGGGTGCCGGTTGTTCTGCTTGGGGCTTGCTGCCAAAGCGCACGTTGCCGTTTTCGTCCACCCATCGATAGGCGGCCGCGGTTGAGGTCAAGGGAATGACCAGCAAAAGAAGGGAGAGCAGTAATTTCATTGTTACTTCCATATCTGCTTAGGCTTCGTTACGGCAATGATATCGGGTTCCGTTAGCAAAATTCACAACCGCGCTGTCGGTATTTGGCCTTCACATGGCCTTGTTTGGCGGCGGCCTTATACCATTTCCGGGCGAGTCGCTTGTTCTTCTTGACGCCTCTACCCTTGCTGTAGAGTTCGCCAAGCTGGTACTGGGCCTCCGCATGGCCCTGTTCGGCGGCCAACTTGTACCACTTGGCCGCCTCTTTGTAGCTGCGGGAAATGCCGTCTTTGTTGCCCTTGCGATAGGCCTCACCCCGTTGGAATTGCGCCTCTGCGTCCCCCTGTTCCACTGCGCGTTTGTCGCCGGCCAGGAGGGGGGCGGCTGCTTTGCTGGTGTCGTTTTCTGACGCTGTCGTTGGGCTTGGCGTCGTGGTGGCGCTGGTGGTGGCCGATGTCGCTTTATCCAGTTCGCTCAGGGCCTGACTGGCCTCGGTATAGCCATGTTCTGCAGCCAACTCCATCCATTCGGTGGCGGTGAGCAGGTCTTTGTCGACCATATTACCGGTCAGATACAGAGTGCCCAGTCGGTATTGTGCCGTGGGGTATCCTTGTTCGGCCGCGCTGGTCAGGTACTCGATGGCAGCGGCCGCGTCAATTTCGACGCCCTCGCCGGTCCGGTACAGCTCCCCCAGTTGATACTGGGCCGGCGCATAATTCTGTTCCGCCGCACGCTGTAGCCACATCACGGCCGAGCGGCTGTCCCGATTGACGCCCTTGCCTTGCAGATAGCGCAGCCCCAACTGGTACTGGGCTTTAGCGGACTGGTCGGCCTCTGCTGCCTGGCGGAGTGCTTGCAAGCCATCATCGGCAAGTGCCGGTTGTAGTGTGACCGCGGGCAGTAACAGAATGAGCAGGGTGCTGATGATGAGTTGCATCGTGGCAATGTGACGCATATTGAAGCCACCTTCTTGACTGGTCAAAGAGTAAAAGCCCTCTGTATGTCTGGGCAGGAACGCAAGTTTTGTATCGACTGGCAGAGGATAATCTTGAGGCCATGTCCACCAAGCGCTCAGGTGTGAGAGAGTAACAAATTATGGTTTGGCCAATTGTGCAATATGTGTTTCTATAATGCACTCATTTATCTTCTAACAGATTAATGGAAAGGTATTAACGGGAAGGCACCCTTGTCTGAAGGTGCTGCAAATTATCAGGAGTACTGTAAAGTTTTCTATGTGCTTGCCGATGTCGATACCGATAGTAGTGAGTAACTCATTGAAGTTCGGTGAAATCAGGAGGAGTACCTGCATGAACAAGTTAGGGCGATTTTGCATAGCCACTTTATGCGTAGCCGCGCCGTTTACGGCGTCGGCGGGGGAAATTGGTGAGATCCAGTGGCATGGTTTTCTGACCGGTGCCTATCTGGCGACATCCGGTGCGGGTGAGGATGTCCATTATTCGGGTGACATCTCTGACAAAGGCACCACCAAGGACTCCCGCCTGGGTCTGACCGTGACGACCCAGGTCGACGAGAAATGGCGCTTTGCGGCGCAAATGAAGGCCAAGGGCGTCGAAGATTACAGCATGGAGATGGACTGGGCCTACGCCACCTATGACTATTCCGATGGGTTTGCCGTCAATGTGGGTGAAATCAAGTACCCAGTGGGGCTGTATAACGAATATGCCGAGGTGGGTTACACCTACCCCTGGATACGTGCACCGGAGGCTTTCTATAACCAGAATATTATCGGCCCTAATATGACGCCAATTTCCTATAGCGGCGTCGGTCTGGTGTTCAGCTCGGTCGGTGATGAGTCGGAAACAGACCTTAATATTTTTGGTGGTTTGCTGGATGTGCCGGATGGTCACATCAATCAATTGATCGGCGCCAAGCTGGGGTTTAACTGGGCGGACATGCTGCGTCTCCAGTTGAGTGCTACTACGGGTATCATGGAGATCGAAACCGGCGTCAGGGCTGCCATGAATGGCGAACGGCACACCACCTACGCCGCAGGTATTGGCCTGGATATGGAAAGTTTTGTTTTCAGCACCGAGATCGGCAGTTCCTCCATGGGTGTAGACAGGATGGAGACCACAACCGGTTATGCCATGATGGGCTACCGCTTTGGGGATTTCATGCCGCATGTGACCTATGGTCATTGGGATGTGAAGGGCGGCTGGGGGCAGGAGGAAATCACCCTCGGCCTGCGCACGGAGTTGACTTCGAATACTGCCCTGAAGGTCGATGTCAAGCAGGTGACGCCGGGAGATAAGCCCAACGATGATGGCGGTTATGGCTTGTTTAATGCGAAACCGGAAGAGGACAACGTTCTCATCTATGGTGTTGCACTGGAGCTAGTCTTTTAGGAGTCATGAAGCATGAAAACCTATATGAGTACGCTGATGCTGATGGCGGTATTGACCTTCACCGCCATTGCCGCCCATGCGGATGAGGTCGTGTTGATTGTTAATCCGGCCAACCCACTGACAGAAATGACCCTGAAGGAGGTGAAAAAGATCTACCTGGGCAAGAGCAAGTTTTTCCCCGGCGGGGGAAAGGTTATTCCCGCGGATCAGCCGGAAAAAAGCCTGGTCAGAAAGATCTTTTATGAAGTGATGATCGGCAAGAGTGCATCCAAGCTGAAGGCCTACTGGTCGAAGCGGATCTTCACCGGAAAGGGGACGCCGCCGATCATTAAAAAGGGTGATGAAGCCATGCTGGCGTGGGTGGCGGAACAGCCCCTGGCACTGGGCTATGTGTACCGAAAATCGGTAAATGATTCGGTCAAGGTGCTGAATCTCAAGTAAACACCAAGCCCCTCTTTAGCAGCGCAAGCCCTGACTTGTTCAGGGCTTTGTTGTTTCTGGGCTCAACATTCTCAGGGCCCAATATTCTCGCATGTCCTTCATCAGCAGCTATTTGTTTATACCGCCTCGGCCTTGACCAGCAGCCGTTGTGCCTCGTCGAGGATCTTCTTGCGCTTGAAAAACAGCTGCCAGCGATTGCCCT
>DRKQ01000151.1 GCA_011051685.1 Gammaproteobacteria bacterium | reverse complement strand
CTGGAATTCTTCGGCAGCGACCTGCGCCGCGCCGTGCCCGCCATTGTCGAGACCAAGGATTATCTCGACGCCGCCGAGGGCATCCAGCTGGCCGGCATGGAGCACCTGGACGAGCGCTACGTGCGCGCGGTGAAATACAGCACCAAGGCCCCGCGCCGGGAAACGCCAAAGATGATCCTGCTGGTGGACATCGCCGGCGACGACGCCGACCGCGTAGCCGAAGCCGCCTCCACCGTGGTGCGCATGGCCAACGCCCGTGACGCCGAAGGCTTCATCGCCGTGAGCCCCGAGGCCCGGCGCCGTTTCTGGCTGGACCGGGCGCGCACCGCCGCCATCGCCGCCCACACCAACGCCTTCAAGATCAACGAGGACGTGGTCATCCCCCTGGATCGGCTGGCCGATTACAACGAGGCCATCGAGCGCATCAACATCGAATACTCCACGCGCAACAAGCTGCGCATCATCGACGCCGTGCTGGACTATCTCGACGGCGAGGCCATCGACCAGCAGGCGGCCCTGCACGACGAGGGCGAGACCCCCGGCGAGGAAATCCGCGCCATTTTCAACGCCAAAAAGGCCGCCGCCCGCGAGCACCTGCAAGATACCCGGCAACGCTGGACCTGCATGCTCGAACACCTGGACGACGACGCCGGCGAGCACCGCGCACTGTTGGACAGCCTGGACGCCGAGACCCGCGACACCGTGCAAAGCGGCGACACCCTGTTCCGCCTGCTGCAGCGCCGTGACCTGCGCATCTCCTATCGCCAGGAGGTGGAGCAGGCCCTGAAACAGATCTTCAGCGGCCGCGAGCTGGCCGCCATCCGCGACCAGCTGGACGCCATCCATCGCGAGATTCGTACCTCGCGCCTGTTCGTCGCCACCCACATGCACGCCGGCGACGGCAACGTGCACACCAACATCCCCGTGCACTCCAACGACTACCACATGCTCAACGAGGCCGAACACGTGGTGGAACGCATCATGGGCATCGCGGCAGACCTCGGCGGCGTCATCTCCGGCGAACACGGCATCGGCATTACCAAGATGCAGTTTCTCGACAAAGCCACGGTGGCCGCCTTCGCTAACTATAAAAAGACGGTGGACCCCGAAGAGCGCTTCAATCCCGGCAAGCTGCAGGCCGGTTCAGGACTGGACAATGCCTACACGCCGTCATTGCGCTTATTGCAACAGGAAGCGTTGATCCTCGAGGCCAGCGAACTGGGCGCACTGAACGACGACGTAAAAAACTGCGTGCGCTGCGGCAAGTGCAAGCCGGTGTGTACCACCCACGTGCCGCGCGCCAACCTGCTGTATTCGCCGCGCAACAAGATCCTCGCCACCGGGCTGATCATCGAGGCCTTTTTGTACGAGGAACAGACCCGCCGCGGCATCTCCCTGCGCCACTTCGAGGAAATGAACGACGTGGCCGATCACTGCACCGTGTGCCATCGCTGCCTCGCCCCCTGCCCGGTGGACATCGACTTCGGCGACGTCTCCGTGCGCATGCGCAGCCTGCTCAAGGCCTTTGGCAAAAAACGCACGGGGCTGGGTACCCGCGCCTCCATGGCCTACCTCAACGCCACCGACCCGCGCACCATTCACCTGATGTACAAGACCCTGCTGCAATGGGGTTTCCGCGGGCAGAACCTGGCCTATGGCTGGGCGAAAAAACTCAAGCTAACCAGAAATACGCAACACCCGGCGGCCACCACCGGCAAGATGACCACGCGCACACAAATCGTCAACTTCGTCAGCAAGCCCCTGCCGCGCAAGCTGCCGCAACAGACCCTACGCCAGCTGCTGACCCTGGAAGACGACAAGAACGTGCCCATCCTGCGCGACCCGAAAAAGCGCAACGAGCAAGCAGACGCGGTATTCTATTTCCCCGGCTGCGGTTCGGAACGCCTGTTCAGCCAGATCGGCATGGCCACCCTGGCCATGTTGTTCGATAGTGGCGCGCAGACCGTGCTACCCCCCGGCTACCTGTGTTGCGGTTATCCGCAGACCTCCGCCGGTGACGCCAAGCAGGGCCAGCAGATCTCGGTCAACAACCAGGTGCTGTTCCATCGCATGGCCAATACCCTCAATTATCTGGACATCAAGACGGTGATCGTCTCCTGCGGCACCTGCATGGATCAGTTGCAAAAGTACCGCTTCCAGCAGATCTTCCCCGGCTGCCGGCTGCTGGACATCCACGAATACCTCATGGAAAAAGGCATCAAGCTCAACGACGGCAATGGCACCCGGTACCTGTACCACGACCCCTGCCACAGCCCCATGAAGACCCACGCACCCATCACCGTGGCCTCCACGCTGATGAACAGCGACGTACTGGAATCGGACCGCTGCTGCGGCGAGGCCGGCACCTTTGCCGTGTCTCGCCCCGACATCGCCACCCAGGTGCGCTTCCGCAAGCAGGAAGAATTGCACAAGGGCATCGAACAACTCAGCGGTGAGCGCAAGGCAAAGGCCGGCAACGTGAAAATGCTCACCGCCTGCCCCGCCTGCCAACAGGGCCTGGCACGTTACGCCGACGACACGGGACTGGAGACCGATTACATCGTGGTGGAACTGGCCCGCGGCCTGCTGGGCGAAGACTGGCAACAGCAATTCATCGCCAGGGTCAAACAGGGCGGCATGGAGCAGGTGTTGCTATGAAGAAGACACCCGGATTTGACGACCTCGATGAGGATATCGAAGAGGAAAAAAGCAAATCCCAGATCAAGCGGGAAATGCATGCCCTGCAGGATCTTGGCAAGGAACTGGTCAACCTGCCCAAGGAACAATTCGAAAGGATCGAGCTACCGGAGGAGCTGCACGACGCCATCATCGAGGCGCGACGCATCCACCAGCACGGCGCCCACAAACGCCAATTGCAATACATCGGCAAACTCATGCGCGGCGTGGATGCCGATGCCCTGCGCGAACAAGTGGACACCATCACCGGCCATTCCCGGCAGGCCGTCGCCGCCCTGCATCACATCGAACGCTGGCGTGATCGCCTGCTGCACGATGGTGACACCGCCCTTGCCGAACTGGTGACAGAGTTCCCCGATACGGATCGACAATATGTGCGGCAGTTGGTGCGCAATGCGAAGAAGGAGTTGGTGGGGAATAAACCGCCGAAATCGGCGCGGGGGTTGTTTAAGTATTTGCGGGGGTTGATGGAATAAGATCGTGAAAATTGACGTATGGCACATATGTTCTGGCACTAATACCCCCCTTCCAGTTAAATATTCATGGCGCATGAACTTGCGCAAAATTTATTGTCCCATCCACAGTGGCCCAAAAAATAATCGTGACTTCGGCCATGGGAGCACAATGCAAGCATTCAGAACGATTTAATATTTCATCTACCAATCCCACTAATCTCTGCTCTTTTGGAGTATCACGATAGAGTTTTCCAGACTATTGCCAACGCCATTCCCGCGACTACCAAAGCCGCGAGTGCTATAAGAATTATACCTCTGGACGGGTCAATATTGTTTACGCTACTGATTACTTCCGATGCCTTTTTCAATTTTCATTCTGTTTTTCCAGTATTGTTGTTCCTACTATTCTTATCGACATTCTTTCTGCTTGGGTATGTGACACAAGTCACATTTGAAGCTTTAGATTGGCATAGAAAATGCCACAGCCAAGTCGTATCGTCATACGGGGTGCGGTTTTTGTACAGTTGGGAATTGTGATTTTAGTTCTTAGATTAAGATGTATTTGTGGGTTCTTAATTAAAACTGCTCGTAGGTTGGAGTAATTTTGCGAACTCTCTCAGAAGCCTGCCGGACGTTCCGCAGCTGAATGTTTAGTTGATTTCACTGCTGTCCCATTAACTTCAGATTCGTCATCCCGGCGGAGGCCGGGATCCAGCAAGTCGCTGAAAATACTGGATTCCGGCCTTCGCCGGAATGACGGAAGACAGAGAATCCGATTTTGCTTTCGACGTTTCTCCCTTGGTGTTGCACCGACGAAGGCTGCCCGAATGGCGAGGCACAGGATGTGCCGAGTGAGCACCGGAGTCCTTTGCAGAAAGGCCCGAAGGGTAAAGGCCAGGGATGGCCCTCACAAAAGTAACTCGCGACTTCCGATTGAAATCAAGAAATCATCTGTACTCGATAGGCTGTGAAACAGTACACCAATATCAAATTGGGGTTCGCAGCTCATCCCAACCTCGCCCCCAACCACTACATCGAACACTTGATCTTGCGATGCTCCAGCACCGGAAAATTCCGCCGTACCGATTGCTGGTAGGCGGTGTCGGTCTCGGCAATCACAAACCCCGAACCATTGGGCAGTCGATCCAGCACCGTACCCCAGGGATCGACGATCATGGAGTCGCCATAGGTTTCCCGGCCATTGACGTGATACCCCCCCTGGGCGGCGGCGATCACGTAACAGAGATTCTCGATGGCCCGGGCGCGCACCAGTACCTCCCAGTGGGCCTTGCCGGTGATGGCGGTGAAGGCGGACGGCAGGGCGATGATTTCCACGTCCTTGTCCAGCATGCGGCGAAAGATGCCGGGAAAGCGCAGGTCGTAGCACACCGCTAGGCCAAGGCGGCCGAAGGGGGTATCAACGACGATCACCTGTTCGCCGTTTTCGATGGTTTCGGATTCGATGTAGTTCTCGTCGCTGTCCGGCAGCTGCACATCGAACAGATGCACCTTGTCGTAGCGGGCCACGCGCTGCCCCTGGTCGTCGTACAACAGGCAGGCGCTGCGCACCTTGTTGGCATCGCCGGCCTCCAGGGGAATGGTACCACCGACGATCCACAGCCCGTGTTTTTGCGCCTGTTCGGCGAGGAAATCCTGCATCGGCCCCTGGCCGTCAGCCTCGCGCACCTTGACCTTGTCCATCTCGGACATGCCCATGAGGGCGAAATTCTCCGGCAACACCACCAGGTGCGCGCCGGCCTCGGCAGCCATGGCCATGAGTCGGCCGGCCTCGATGAGGTTGGCGTTGACGTTGGGCCCGGAGGCCATTTGTATTGCGGCGACGTTTGCCATTGATACATTCCTGATTGTTGTCGTTTGTGCTTGAGGGGAAAGCATAGCATTCCATGCCCCTCCCCAACAGGCTGACGAGGTTCGCTATTGCCGGTTAGGGCTCCTCTATATCACCGCCATCTTTATCACTGTCATCCACAATGGTGTTATCCGGCCTCAGCTTCTTGATTACCGGTGCATTCCAGCTTCCGGTGATGGTGTACTGATTCCTGGCGACATCATCGATGGCCGGCTGAAAGAGTTTCTGGATCGCCAGAATGGCAGCACCAATCTGTGGTGTGGCAGCAAGCGCTCCTATGACCGGCAGGCTCTCCGCCACATGGGGAGTGACCGTTACCAGCTGATCATAGTCCTGTTGCGCCAGGCCAATGCGCCCACTGATATCCACCCGTGCCGCTGGGCCGTCCATGTAGAGATCATTGGTGTAGGCGTCACCGTCCTCAATGGTAAAACTGCCCTTGATGACATCGAAGCCAAAGCCCTTCTTGAACACGTCGGAAAAGTCCAGCAACAGGCGCCGCGGTAAGGTCTGGATACTGAGCAGGCCAAACATGCGCCCGGCACCGGGATCAACGTCAAGCAGATAACCATCCCTCAGGGACAGGCTCATCCGGCCCAGAATATTTTCGGCATTGACATCAAAGAAGGAGCCAGGCCACTGCAACTCCAGATTGACCTTGCCTTTGCCCTTGTCAATACCCCCCACGTAATCCAACGCCCTGAGTGTGTGGCCGATGTTGTTGCTTTCCACGTGTACCTGCACATGAGATTTCTGGTCCGCGCCCCGTATATACCAGCCACCGCGCGTGGTAATGGTGGTGGAACGGGGCTTCACCACCAATTGTTCAATGCGCAGGCCATCGGCTACCCTGGCGGTTTCCAGACGCACCGCACCCAGATGCCGCTTTTTATAGCGGAAGTCGGCGATGCGCACATCCAGCCCGGGGATGTCCCGGGGGTCCAAAACACCTCCCGTGTCGGCCATGCCTGTGAGATAACACTTCGCCAGATCCACCTGTAACGGATTTGTCTGCAGATTGTCCGGCAACAAGATACGTCCCTTCAGCTCTTTGCTGTCGATATCCGCCTGCAGACCTTCATCCCAGCGAGCCAACTTCAGGCGCGCATTGTGAAATTGTTGGCCGTAGGCTTCCAGCTCACGCACTGCCACGTCCGCGGCGTTAAACAAAGCTGTGCCGTTGTCATCACTGGCCGAGGTCAGGCGCAGGCTTCGCCAATCATCCAGCGACACCTTGTCCAGCCAGCCCGAGACCCGCAAGCCCGGGGCCTGGGGCAATTGCGCAGCACCGCCGTTAAGACGCACCTCACCGCGAAAACTGTTGGCAAGGATGTCCGCATCCGCCGTGGCGGGATCATCCACCCAGTCACCGAGGACAAAGACACCATCCACGAATCCCTCGTAGTTGAGACGCAGCACTGGGGGGAGTTTGGTGGGAAAATCCACGCGCACCTCCAGACTGCCGGGCTCCTCCGCCGTCTTGTCAAAAGGCGGCGGCAGACGCGCCGCCACCCCCTTGAGATTGCTGCGTACCTGTAGCACAGCGTGCCTGACGGATTGCGGAATTTCTTTACCTTCAGCTTCCAGCGGAATGGAAAAAGAAACATCCCAGTCACCACTGCCGCTCAACAACTCGCGAACGGGGGGCAGATAACGCGCTGCCAGATCCTGCGCCTCAAACATGCCCTCGGCATGAATCCTCACTTTGGGATTCTCTGCGGTTTCGTCAGTATTGATGGTGATCTGCGTGGTCTGGCCAAACAGATCCGCCTGAATACGATCGGCGCTGAGTCCCTTCTCAAAAAATTTCAGGCGGCCGTCCACATGACTCAACACCGGCCCCAGGGGATCAATGGCCAGGCCGTTGTCCTGCATCTCCACCCAACCCGACACCTGCAGCGGGTCATCACCACCAATGGGCAGGCGCACATCAAGGTTCAACAGGCTGTCACCCTGCGCCGTCATGCCCTCCAGATGCCGGGCAAAGGCTCTGTAAAGAGGAGGACTCTGAATCAGGTAATTCAACTTTTCCTGGGTCGAACCCTGCACCTCGCCCCTGATCTCCAGCAGCATGGGGGTAGCCGTCATGTCAGCGATATCCACTCGCGCCCACTGAATCTGGTTAGAAAAAATACGCCCCTGTTTACCCAGTACGGACATGCCACGGCCATTGAAACGCACGTCGGCGGTGATACCAGTCACTGGCGGCCAGTCCCGGGCATAATTGAGGCTGGCATTTTCCGCCACAAAGCGAACCTCAAAACGACCATCTCCCCGATCAAAGGGAAAGTCGGCAAGCCGGCCATGAAACAAGGCGCCACCGGAGACAATGCGTGCATCGACTATCGCCTCATCGAGCCAGTCCACGGCGCTTTCCGGCATGATACCCGTGGGCAGATAACCTGCCACTTGACTGCCATCACCGTCATGAAAATTGACCATCAGCGACATGAAGGGAGACTTTTCCGCGCCGTCGTGGACAATGTCGATACTACCCGAGGTTTTGATATCGTCATTGGCGGCCTCCAGCTGCCGGCCGATGACTTGCCAATAATCTCCTTCTTGCTGCCAGGCAAGATTGCCGCGCATCTCATTCACCGTCAGTGGCCAGCGAAACAGATCAGGAAAATCCAACGTCAATGCCGCATGCTGTAATTGGATCTGCCCATGCTGTGAACCCAGCCACAACTGCCCGTCCACCGCCTGCGCTTCCGGTACCGCACGCCAGGCATTCACCGCGATATTTCGCAGCCGGGCATAGGCCGCATAGTCGTACACCTCCCCAGCCCGCCAGGAAAGTCTCGCGTCACGCAATTCACCACGTGGACCAATGGCGAAGAGCGGTTCCTGTAATGCCTTTCCGCCAACAGAAAACAGCCGCAGAACCTGCGTAATATCCTCTAACTGTAAAAAGCTGGCGTAAGCGTCAATCAGGAGCGGTTCTTTTTGTGACTGCCTGAAATTAAGCGCCACACGGGAAGGCTGCCATTGCCGGGACTTTCGCGCCAACTGCAGCTCATTGGCATCAAACTGCCAGCCATCATTCTCCTGACGCCACCTGAAATCACCGGCCACACGATCCAGCGCCAACTGACCGTCGTTCTGCTCCGCTGCCTCCAGCATCACACCGGCCGCCTCCACATTGCCGGCAAGATCCTGCAAATCACCACTGCGCCATTGTGCCCACAGCGCAAAGCTGGCGGATTTCACAGACAGGCGCACACCGGCCAGGGTCTGGGGCTCAAACAGTTTGGCAAGATGCACATGTTCGCCAGCCAGGTACATTCGCGTGCGCCGGCCCTGGGCGCGCAACGGATTTCCCTGCATGTCCACGCGCAATACCAGCGACTTACCCAGGCGCCGCGACAGATTCAGCGACGCATCCAGCTGATGCCGCTCTCCGTCATTGCGCAGACTGACATTGACCGCGGAAAACTGCAGGCGGCGACCGCCACTCATCTCATCTCGCCAGTGGATATTGCTTTGCTCCAGGGCCAGGCGACCCTGGGAAAACAACCAAGCCAGAAAGGGAGAGGCTGCAGACGCATCCCCGCCGGTTCCGCTGTCCTGCACACCCAGGCCTTCCGCCAGGAACGCGCCATCCCGGGTGCGGGTGATATTCAGATCCAGTCCCACCAGGGTGATATTGGAAAACACCGGTTGCCAGCGGCGCAACGAGGCCAGCAAATCCAGTCCCAGCCGCACCTTTTCCAATTGCAATACCGGGTGTTCGCCGGAGCTGTCCAGCAAGGCCGCATCGCGCAAGACCAGTGACGGGCCCCAGCCATGCCATTCTGCATCGAGGCTGCGCACCAGCACCGGCTGTTTGAGGTAATTGCTGAGACGCTCGCCGACCTCGGCATTGTACTGCTCGGCATAGGGCAGCAGCAGGCGGGCCCCGGCAAACAGGGTGGCCAACAGCACCACTACGGCAGCAAAGCCGTACCAGGCGCTCACCCAGACAAACCGAAGTAGCTTATTTTGCGTCCGGGTGCTTGCCACGCCTATCAATCCAAAACATCAGTGCACGAACTTGGGTGACGCAGGATCACAGCAACACCACGTCGAACTGTTCCTGGGTGTAGAGGCTTTCCACCTGGAAGCGAATGGGCACGCCGATAAACTCCTCCAGCTCCGCGACACCTGCTGACTCCTCGTCTAACATCAAATCGACGACCTCCTGCGAGGCCAGCACCAGGAACTGCTCCGGCTCGTACTGGCGCGATTCGCGGATCAGCTCACGAAACACCTCATAGCACACGGTCTCCGCGGTGCGCACCGAACCCCGCCCCTGGCAGCAGGGACAGGGCTCACAGAGCACATGTTCCAGGCTTTCTCGAGTGCGCTTGCGGGTCATCTCCACCAGGCCCAGGGCAGAAACCTCGCAAATATGACTCTTGGCCTTGTCCCGCTCCAGGGCCTTCTCCAGGGCGCGCATCACCTGCTCGCGGTGCGAGGGATCGGTCATGTCGATGAAATCGAGAATGATGATGCCGCCAAGATTGCGCAGCCGCAGTTGCCGGGCGATGGCGTGGGTGGCCTCCAGGTTGGTCTTGAAGATGGTCTCTTCCAGGTTGCGATGACCGACGAAGGCGCCGGTGTTCACATCGATGGTGGTCAGCGCCTCAGTCTGATCGATGATCAGATAACCACCGGATTTCAGTTGCACCTTGCGGCTCAGGGCCTTCTGGATCTCGTCCTCAATGCCGTACAGATCGAAGATGGGCCGTTCGCCGGGATAATACTCGATACGATCCGCCATCTCCGGAATGAACTTGCTGGCAAACTTCCTGGCCTTTTCGAAATTCTCCCGCGAGTCGATGCGCACCTTTTCGATGCCCACGTCCACCTGGTCGCGCATGGTGCGCATCACCAGCGACAGGTCGCCGTGCACCAGGCTTGCGGGAGGGCAGGTCGTGGACCGCTCCTGGATCTCTGCCCACAGCTTGTGCAGGAATTCCACGTCTGAGCGCAGCTCCTGCTCACTGGCCCCATCGGCCACGGTACGCACAATAAAGCCGCCACCACCGGCCTCTTCCGCCAGGCGCCCCACCAGCTCACGCAGGCGCTGGCGCTCGGCCTCGTCCTCGATCTTTTGCGAAATACCCACGTGCTCCTCGTCGGGCATGAACACCAGGAAGCGCGCCGCCACGGACAGGTGGGTGGTGAGCCGCGCGCCCTTGCTGCCCAGGGGATCCTTCACCACCTGCACCAGCAATTCCTGCCCCTGGTGCACCAGGTCGACGATGTTTTCCGCGGGCTTGTCGCCATTGCCGTTGCCGTTCTTGCTCCGGCCGACGATGTCCGAGGCATGCAAAAAGGCCGTCCGTTCGCGGCCGATGTCGATGAATGCGGCCTGCATGCCCGGCAGCACCCGCACCACCTTGCCGCGGTAGATATTGCCCACCAGGCCGCGGCGGCTGGTGCGCTCGATGAACAGCTCCTGGAGCACGCCGTTTTCCACCATCGCCACGCGGGTCTCGCGGGGGGTAACATTGATCAGAATTTCTTCATTCATTTATTTTGATAAATCCTTTTTTGTTGCAATGCATCGGCCGCGGGACAAGGGTTCGATGCCAAAGCGGCGCAACAGTTCGCCGGTCTCGAACAGCGGCAGGCCCATGACCCCGGAATAACTGCCCGCCAGGCGCTCGACGAACAGCGCACCCAGACCCTGAATCCCGTAGCCGCCGGCCTTGTCCGCCGGCTCCCCCGTGCGCCAGTAGGCCCGGCGCTCCGCGGCGTCGATGGGACGAAACCACACCTCGCTGGCACTCATGCGCACCTCTGCCCTATCTTGCCCGAGATTGTCCCTGCCCACCACGGCCACCGCCGACAAAACCCGGTGACTGCGCCCCGACAACAGGCCGAGCATGGCCAGTGCCCCGGCCTCGTCCGCCGGCTTGCCGAGGATATGTTCATCCACCACCACCGCTGTATCCGCCCCCAGCACCGGACGCGGCGGCTCGCCACCCAGGGCCGCCTGCCCCGCCCGCGCCTTCTCCAGGGCCAGGCGCTGCACATAATTCTCAGGGGATTCGTTATCAAGCCGCTGCTCCGCCTGCGACTGCGCCACTACCTCCACCCGCAGGCCGATCTGGGAAAGCAGTTCGCGGCGCCGGGGAGAGGTGGAGGCAAGGTAGAGATCGGGCAGGGACATGGGTGACTATTTCCGGTTAAGCCGGCCCTCAGCGATGATAGGGATGGTGCTGCAGAATACTCCAGGCCCGGTAGAGTTGCTCGGCCACCACGATGCGCACCAGCGGGTGCGGCAGGGTGAGCGGGGACAGCGACCAGCGCTGCTCGGCACGCGCCACGCATTCTGCCGCCAGCCCCTCGGGACCGCCCACCAGCAGGGCCACGTCGCGGCCGTCGTGCAGCCAGCCGTCCAGCTCGCTGGCCAGTTGCTCGGTGCGCCAGGCCCGGCCATTCACCTCCAGGGTAACGATGCGCGCCCCCTTGGGCACGGCGGCCAGTATGCGCTCGCCCTCCTGTTGGGTGAGGCGGGCGATGTCCGCTCCCTTGACGCGCTTGCCGGCGGGGATCTCCACCAGCTGCAGGGTGCAATCTCCTGATAAACGGCGGGCATATTCCCGGTAGCCCTGGACCACCCAGGCGGGCATCTTGTCGCCCACGGCAATCAACGTAATGCGCATCGAAACGTCACCCCAAAACCCAGCAACTTCCATCCTCCCGGCGCAAACCGGCATCTAAAAAGTCATTATTAATCGTCTCAAAACAATTGTTACAGGATTATTTCCCAGTGTGGGAGCGCCTTTCCAGGCGCGAATCGCGCCTGGAAAGGCGCTCCCACATATTTGGCATGCATGAGTGCGCCATGGGATATCCTGCATTCACTGCACCTTCAGGCATTCCCAAGGTGGTAAACCCCCACCGTTGTCTGTTAAACCAATTTTGAGATTCTTAATAACATCACTGGATGCCGGCCTTTCATCCCTCGGTACTGGCAGGACACGACCGCCTCAAGCAAACACCCCGCAGGTTTCAATCTACGCGAAAACACCACAGCACCGCGGCCGGCGGTTTCGGCGACTAGCCACCTGAGGATTCGGACTGGGCCGCCGGCTCGGTCTCCCAGAGTTTTTCCAACTGGTAGAAATCGCGCACCTCGGCAAGCATCACGTGCACCACCACGTCACCCAGGTCGATGAGCGCCCATTCCCCGGCGTCCTCGCCTTCCACCCCCATGGGCGCCACCCCGGCCTGCTTGGCCTTGGTGATGACATTGTCGGCGAGGGATTTCACGTGGCGATTGGAGGTGCCGGTGGCGATCACCATGACGTCGGTGACGCTGGTCTTGTCGCGCACATCCAGCAGACGCACGTCCACCGCCTTGAGGTCGTCCAGGGCGTCGAATACCAACCGGGTCAATGTTTCTAACTTCATTTATTCATCCTGTTGTGTTGCGGATTGTGTTGCGGATTCATTATCAAGGGCCGTGGCGTTAAAACCATACAGCCCGTTCATGCGGATCAGGTTCCATACCGCATCCGGCAGGAAAAACCGCGGATTCTCCCCCGCCGCCACCATTTCGCGAATCCGCGTGGCGGAAATCTCCAGCGGGGTGATGGGCTGCAAAAAGATCTTGCCCGCGGGGCTCTGTCCCAGCTCGGCCAGATCGCTGACGTGACGTTCCCGCCACAGGGCCTGGATCGCCGGACTGGCCTGTTCGATCGCCAGTTCCCAACCCGGCCGGTGGGTCACCACGATGTGTGCCAGCTCGGGAATGCGCCGCCAATCGTGCCAGCTGTCTAACTGCAAAAAGGCATCGCTGCCGAGAATCAGGCACAGCGGCTCGTCACCCACCTCCTCGCGCAACGAGGCCAGGGTGTCCACCATGTAGGAAATCCCTTCGCGCTGCATCTCGCGATTGTCCACCAGCAGGTCGGACTCATCCCCCACCGCGGCGCGCAGCATGGTCAGCCGCTGACCGGGGTTGGCCACCGGGGCTTCACGGTGTGGAGGCTGGTAACAGGGAATCAAGCGCAACTCACGCAGGCCCAGGGCCTGCTTCACGTCCAGCGCGGAACGCAGGTGACCGCAGTGCACCGGGTCGAAGGTGCCGCCGAAGACCCCGATCATTTCAACTGCAGAGGAAAGAGAGAAGATGAAAGAGAAAAGTCAGACACAAGGAAACAATGCAGCGCACACACGCACTTTCTCTGAAATTTACCTTTCATTACTTGTATCTTTTCCCTTTACTCTTTTATCTGCATCAATATCACTGACGGATCTGTCCGTCACCGAGCACGATATATTTCTGCGAGGTAAGACCTTCAAGACCAACGGGCCCACGCACGTGGATCTTGTCGGTGGAAATGCCGATCTCCGCACCCAGGCCGTACTCGAAGCCGTCGGCGAAACGGGTGGAGGCGTTGACCATCACCGAGGAGGAATCAACCTCGGTGAGGAAGCGCCGCGCCTTGGTGTAGTCTTCGGTAACGATGGACTCGGTGTGCCCGGAGCTGTGCGCATGCAGATGCTCGATGGCCCCGTCCAGGCCGTCCACCACGCGGATCGACAGGATGGGGGCGAGGTATTCCTCGTCCCAATCCGCCTCGGTGGCGGCCTGGATGCCGGGCAGGATATCCCGGGTGCGCGGGCAACCGCGCAGCTCGACGTTTTCTTTCGCGTACTCGCTCTGCAGGCGCGGCAACACCTCGGCGGCCACGGCGTCGTCCACCAGCAGGGTCTCCATGGCATTGCACACGCCGTAACGATGGCACTTGGCGTTGAAGGCAATGGCCACCGCCTTGTCCAGGTCCGCCTTGGCGTCGATGAACACGTGACACACGCCGTGCAGGTGCTTGATCACCGGCACCCGGGCATCGCGCGAGATGCGCTCGATGAGCCCCTTGCCGCCGCGCGGCACGATCACGTCCACGTACTGGGGCATGGTGATGAGCTCCCCCACCGCGGCGCGATCCGTGGTCTCGATCACCTGCACCGCGTCCCGCGGCAGGCCGGCCTTCTCCAGCCCGGCATGGATCACCGCGGCGATGGCCTGGTTGGAATGCTTGGCCTCGGAGCCGCCGCGCAGGATCGCCGCGTTGCCCGACTTGAGGCACAGCGCCGCGGCGTCCGCGGTGACATTGGGCCGCGACTCGTAAATGATGCCGATCACCCCCAGCGGCACGCGCATCTTGCCCACCTGGATGCCGGAGGGGCGATAGTTGAGATCGCTGATCTCACCCACGGGATCGGGCAGCGCTGCCACCTGGCGCAGGCCCTCGGCCATGCCGGCGATGCGCTCGGCGTTGAGTTCGAGGCGGTCCAGCAGGGCGGCGTCCAGGCCGTCCTTCTTGCCCTGTTCCAGATCCCGGGCATTCTCGGCGATGAGCAGGGCCTCCGCGTCCTCCAGTCCCTCGGCGATGTGCAACAGGGCGGCATTCTTCGCGCCGGTGTTGGCGCGGGCCATGTGACGGGACGCGGCGCGGGCCTGCTGGCCCAGTTCGGTCATGTACTGTTTGATATCCATTGATCTGTTCTCTCTAATCCTGCTGCTAAAACCTGCGGGATATTTCCCGGCCGGTGTCGTTAACGCAAAGTACGCAAAGGCGCAGAGGGCGCAAAGAAAAACTTGTTTATTGGCGCATTCTTTGCGTTGGGTCTGATCTCTTTTTCACCTTCGAAACCCCTGCACCTGTCGAGGGATTCCAATCCAGCAGATTTGGCTCTGAAACGGGCGAAGGCCGCAGAGCCTTATCTAATAAACTTTGCGTTCTTCGCGCCTCTGCGCCCTTTGCGTTTCCAACCCGAAGGCCTGAACAACCTCTCACCCGGCCGCGCGAAACAGCCGCACCCCGGCCATCAACAGGGTTAATTGTAACAACTCATCCCAGGCATTGCCCGGTGCCGCGCCTTTTATTACGCGATCCAGCCGTGCGGCGCGGCGCAGCATTTGCTGCCAGCGGGCGCGGTTGTGGCGCTGCAGGCCGGCCTTCACCGGGCCCTTGCGCTTGCCCCAGACCCGCGCCAGCACGCCGTCCACGCCCTTGCCGGACTCGATTTGCGCCGCCATGTCGGCCAGGCTGCGCAGCTCGCGGGTCAGCGCCCACAGGACCAGTATAGGCTCTACGCCCTCGCCGCGCAGGCCATGGAGCATGCGGCTCGCCCGTGGCGCATCGCCGGCCAGGGCCGCGTCCACAAGGCCAAACACGTCGAAACGGGCGCTGTCCGCCACGGCGGCCTCCACCTGTTCGGCGGTCAGCGCCCCCGGGCCGTTGAGCAGCACCAGCTTGTCCACCTCCTGCGCCGCCGCCAGCAGGTTGCCCTCCACGCGCTCGGCGATCATGCGCACCGCCTCGCGCTCCGGCTGCAGGCCGCGGCTGCGCAGGCGTTGTTCCAGCCAGCGGGGCATCTCCGGGGCCTCCACCGGCCACACCTGCAGGGTTGCGCCGATCCTGTCCAGCGCCTGGTACCACTTGGCCGACTGCGAGCGCTTGTCCACCTTGCCGCTGGTGATCAGCAGCAGCGTGTCTTCCGGCGGGCACGCGGCGTATTCCGCCAGCGCCGCGCCACCGTCCTTGCCCGGCTTGCCCGAGGGCAGGCGCAGGTCGATGATCTTTTTCTCCGCGAACAGGGACAGGGCGTTGCTTTCGGCCAGCAGCGTGTTCCAGTCGAAGCCCTTCTCCACGTGCAGCACCTCACGCTCGCTGAAACCCTGGGCGCGGGCCGCGCGACGCACCGCATCGGCGGCCTCGCCCAGTTGCAGGGGCTCGTCGCCGCTGAGGAAATACACCGGCAGCAGGCCCTTTTTCAGGGCCGCTTCGAGTTTGTCCGGGTAGAGTCTCATCTCAACGCCCTCCGTTGACTCCCTCTCCCCCTTGGGGGAGAGGGTTGGGGTGAGGGGGAACGGTTCGTAATGGAGAAGCCTTCTGCAAGCGCTGCAGAATCTGCAACACCGCGTCACGGCGCATCTCGGCCCGCAACTGCGCCTCCTCCCCCGCCGTGCCCAGCACCGCATTGGCGTCAAAACGCAGATCGCGGGTCTCGGTAACGGATTGCGGCGCCAGCCACAGCGCACCACTCTCATCCCGCAGGGCGAAATCCACCGTATAGCTCAGGCCATATTCCTGGGCGCGACCGGCGGAATCCACCGACAACACCCGCTTGGCGTAACGCTCCCCCGCCAGTTGCAGCACCCGCGGCGCCGTCTCACTGAGCCGCACCCCTTCGTTTTGCAAGGCGCGCCGCAGCTCGGGGGCGATATCCGTTGCCGGGGACGCATCGCGCAGCGCCAGCGCATTCAGCTCGGCCGGCAACTGCACCGCCCCGCGCAGGTGGAAGCCGCAGGCGGTGAGGGAGAGCAACAGCAGTAATGTCAGCAGGTGGCGCATGGGGGGATTGTACCTGATCCTTGCATGGATGGTTTTCTGCAAATCAGGCCGTAGGTCCGATTAGCGCAGCGTAATCGGACGCATGTCATTCATCACCGGCGATGGTCTCATTCACATCACCGCACCAATCCAGCGGATAAATACCCCGTTCGACATAATGATGAAACGTTGAATACGGCCAATCCTGCACACGTTCCACATGACCATGCTTCAACGGATTCACGTGCACATAATCCACGTGCCGCCGGTAATCGTTTTCATCCCGAATCAAATGTTCCCAAAAATGCCTTTGCCAAATCCCGCGTTCGCACGCCGCTTTTCTCACCGAAGAAAGCCGCTCCGTTTTGGGCAAGGCTTTTGAAAAACCTGTCTTGATCAATCGCCACCGCAAACTGAAATCACTATCGCCGGGCGGCAAGGTCAGCACGCAGTGCAAATGTTCCGGCAACACCACCCACGCATCGATGTGAAAAGAATATTTGTTGCGGACCCGGCGCACCACCTGCCGCAACAACTCAATTTCCCGCACCAAGAGATCATTGCCATGCCGCTGCAACAAATTGACAGTGAAAAACCAGGTGCCTCCCGGCACGAATGCGCGGCGGTAATTTGGCATTAATCCATTCCTTGGATATTTTGTGATTGTGGCTTTTGTGCAGGTTTTGCAAGTTACATGCGTCCGATTACGCTGCGCTAATCGGACCTACGGGCTGAAATTTGTCAACAGAAACTGCTCCACAAAACCAATAATGCTATTAACGTCTGGTTCGGATATCTTTTCCCAGTCAGCGTGCATTGCATAATTACGAATTTTTGGCATCGCATCCAATAACGACTTTTGCGCACCTGACACCAAACCATTTGATTTCAGCGCATTTACCACCTCAGTCATAGTACTACTCGTCACAGATAGGCCTTTTGATGCAGCAAATCGTTTTAAAGTATCTTCAAGTGCAGCCGAAGCGAGGACTACCGCAACATCTTTATGACCTTCTGAAAGCGCATGCTTCGCCATAACAACAAAGTCGCCAAACACTTCACCGGAAACCCGAAGGTCAACGTTAAACACATAACCACCTTCGAAGTCTTCTTTTGCACTCCTGAATAATCCTTGAAGAGCTCTAACGCCATAATCATACCCAGAGCAATCATCATATAATTCTTTAAAATTTTGGTAGTGAGGGGAACCCTCGCCAAATACTGCTTTAATTAAATTCTGAGCACTAGTAGCCCAGCTGCACCAAAACTCAGCCGATACGTTACTTCCTTGCATACCACCCCCATTTGGCTGAAAAGGTAATGCTTCAGACTTTTGCTCAAGCTCAATAAACCTTTTTGCGAATATGTCAGATAACATGCCAATCCTTTGATTGTGAAAAAATAGCTAAAATGTTCTACTTTGACTAAACAACCACTGACTAAAGCCGGTGACTTAAACCTTAATATTGGAAAGTTACATGCGTCCGATTACGCTGCGCTAATCGGACCTACTGTCCTACTTCACCACTACATTAACCAACCGCCCCGGCACCACGATCACCTTCACCACATTCTTGCCTTCGGTGAACCGCTGCACGTTCTCATCGGCCAGCGCCACCTGCTCGATCATCTCCTTTGCCGCGTCGGCGGCCACTTCCACCTTGCCGCGCACCTTGCCGTTGACCTGCACCACCAGTTCGATCGTATCTTGAACCAGGGCAGCGGCATCGGCCTGCGGCCAGGGGACGTTGAGGATGTCGCCTTCGCAGCCCAGCGTCTGCCACAGGGTGTGGGTGATGTGCGGCACGATGGGTGACAGCAGGCGTAACAGGAAATCGACACCCTCGGCATAGACGGGATCACTGGCGTCCTTGACCTGCGACAGGCTGTTGACCATTTTCATGCAGGCGGCCACCACGGTGTTGAACTGGTATTTCTCCACGTCGCGATTGGCCTGTTCCAGCAGGGCGTGGATTTCGCCGCGGCGTTTTTTCTGTTCGCTCGACAGGCTGCCGGCATCCACGCTCGCACCGTTGCGGTACCAGGCCTGCAGGGCTTCGAGCCGCCCCTCGTCGTGCACCAGGCGCCAGACGCGCTTGAGGAAGCGCGAGGCGCCTTCCACGGCGTCGTCGTTCCATTCCAGGGACTGCTCCGGCGGCGCGGCGAACATGGTGAACAGGCGCACGGTGTCGGCGCCGTATTGGGCGATGAGTTCCTGCGGGTCCACGGTGTTGCCCTTGGACTTGGACATCTTGCTGCCGTCCTTGAGCACCATGCCCTGTGTCAGCAACTTTTCAAATGGTTCATCGATTTTTAACAGACCGGCATCGCGCATCAGCTTGGTGAAGAAGCGCGCGTACAACAGGTGCAGGATGGCATGTTCGATACCGCCGACGTATTGATCCACCGGCAGCCAGTAATTGGCGCGCTCGTCGAGCATGGCCTCCGTGTTGTCCTTGCAGGCATAGCGGGCGAAGTACCAGGAGGACTCCATGAAGGTGTCGAAGGTGTCGGTCTCGCGCTCGGCCTTGCCGCCGCATTTGGGACAGGTGGTTTCGTAAAACTCGGGCATCTTCTTGATGGGCGAGCCCACGCCTTCGAAGTCCACGTCTTCCGGCAGCCTGACGGGAAGTTGATCCTCCGGCACGGGCACGGCACCGCAGG
Source organism: Gammaproteobacteria bacterium (assembly GCA_011051685.1). GTDB lineage: Bacteria > Pseudomonadota > Gammaproteobacteria > SZUA-152 > SZUA-152 > SZUA-152. Next base: position 1,130 of record DRKQ01000151.1, on the reverse strand, counting down.
ATGCGCAGTTGATGATGGGAATGGGTGTGCCCCAGTAGCGCTGGCGGGAGACGCCCCAGTCGCGCAGGCGGTAGTGGGTGCGCTTGTTGCCCTTGCCGGCCTTTTCCAGTTGGGCGGCAATGGCCTCGAAGGCCTCGGCGGAGGTGAGGCCGGTGAAATCACCGGAGTCCACCAGCACGCCCTTGGCGGTAAAGGCCTGCTTGCTCAAATCGATGTCTTCGTTGCCCGCGGGTGCGATGACCTGCTTGATGGGCAGGCCGTATTTTTGCGCAAACTCGAAGTCCCGCTGGTCGTGCGCGGGCACCGCCATCACCGCGCCCTCGCCGTAGCCCATGAGCACGAAATTGGCGGAATAGATGGGCACCTGTTCGCCGCTGATGGGGTGGATGGCCTTGAGGCCGGTGTCCACGCCCTTTTTCTCCATGGTCTCCATGGCCGCCTCGGAGGTTTCCATGGTTTTGCATTCGTCGATGAAGGCGGCGAGTTCGGCGTTGTTTTCGGCGGCCTGCAACGCCAGCGGGTGTTGCGGCGCCACGGCCACGTAACTCACGCCCATCAGTGTGTCGGGGCGGGTGGTGTAGACGCGCAGTGCTTCGCCCGAGTCCGCCACGGTGAACGCCAGCTCCACACCCTCGGACTTGCCGATCCAGTTGCGCTGCATGGTGCGCACCTGCTCGGGCCAGCCTTCCAGTTTGTCGAGATCGGCGAGCAGTTCCTCGGCGTAGTCGGTGATCTTCATGAAATACTGGGGGATCTCCTTGCGCTCCACGGGGGTGTCGCAGCGCCAGCAACAGCCGTCGATGACCTGCTCGTTGGCCAGCACGGTGAGGTCATGGGGGCACCAGTTCACCGGCGCGGTCTTCTTGTACACCAGGCCCTTTTCGAACAGCCGGGTGAACAGCCACTGCTCCCAGCGGTAGTACTCGGGGTGGCAGGTGGCCAGCTCGCGCTCCCAGTCGTAGCCGAAGCCCAGGCGCTTGAGCTGCGCGCGCATGTAGTCGATGTTCTCGTAGGTCCACCGGGCCGGCGGCACGTTGTTTTTCATCGCGGCGTTTTCCGCCGGCAGGCCGAAGGCGTCCCAGCCCATGGGTTGCAGCACGTTCTTGCCCTTCATGCGCTGGAAGCGGGCG
>DRKQ01000150.1 GCA_011051685.1 Gammaproteobacteria bacterium | reverse complement strand
TGGGCATCGAGGTGGGTATGGAAGACGGCTTCGTCAAAGTCATCTCCCCCATCGATGACACCCCGGCGCAACGCGCCGGCGTCAAGGCCGGCGACCTGATCATCCGTCTCGATGAGAAACCGGTGAAGGGGATGACCCTGCACGATGCGGTAAAAATCATGCGCGGCAAAGTGGGCACCGAGATCACCCTGACCATCATTCGCGAGGGCGAGGAAAAGCCACTGAAGATCACCATCACCCGTGACGTCATCAAGGTGAAGAGCGTACGCTCCAAAGACCTGGGTGACGGCTTCGGTTATGTGCGCATCTCCCAGTTCCAGTCACACACCGGCGAAAACCTCACCGAGGCCATCGACAAGCTGAAAAAGGACAATGGTGGCAAACTGGAAGGCATGGTGCTGGATTTGCGCAACAACCCCGGCGGCGTACTCAATGCCGCGGTGGAAGTCAGCGATGCCTTCCTTGATTCCGGACTCATCGTCTTCACCAAGGGTCGTATTGCCGACTCGGAAATGAAGTTCAGCGCCACCCCGAGGCGCCTGCTGGACGGCGCGCCCCTGGTGGTGCTGGTCAACGGCGGTTCGGCCTCGGCCTCAGAGATCGTCGCCGGCGCCCTGCAGGATCACAAACGCGCGGTGATCATGGGCTCACGCACCTTCGGCAAGGGCTCGGTGCAGACCATTCTGCCGCTCAATGAAAAGACCGCGCTGAAACTCACCACCGCGCGTTATTACACGCCCTCGGGTCGTTCCATTCAGGCTGAAGGCATCACCCCGGACATCGTCCTCGCGCCGGTGAAGGTCACCAAGCTGGAAGGCTTTGGCGAACGGGTCAAGGAAGCCGATCTCTCCGGCCATCTGGACAACGGTAACACCAAGGGCAAGAACAAGGACAACAAGAAAAACACCAAGGGCGAAGACATTGAGGAACTCACCCTGGCACAGAAAGATTACCAGTTGTTTGAGGCCCTGAACGTGCTCAAGGGTATGAGAATCCTGCGCCAGCACTGAACCGGCATGGACCTGTGAAACCGAGATGCAAGCAACCCTGCAAGCTGTCCGGCCTGTTGCTGGCACTCTCCCTGCTGCCAGCCAGTGGTATGGTAGCCGCGGTCGATGCGGCGGAAACCCAAGCCGCGGTCATCGGCATCATCATCGATGACATAGGCAACCTGGCGTCACGAGACCGTCGCGCACTTAACCTGCCCGGCCCTGTCACCTACGCCTTCCTGCCCGGCACGCCCCATGCCAGGGAGCTGGCAGAACTCGCCCACCGGCGTCGCAAGGAGGTCATGGTGCATCTGCCCATGGAATCCATGGAACACAATCCCCTTGGGCCGGGAGCACTGACGCTGGACATGACCGAGCAGGCCTTCGCTAAACAATTACAGTTAGATCTGGATGCCATCCCGTACGCCGTGGGCATCAACAATCACATGGGCAGCCTGCTCACCCAGCACCCCGGCCACATGCAATGGCTGATGAATACCCTGCGCCAACGCAAAAACCTTTACTTTGTAGATAGCTATACCACCAAGACCAGCATTGCCCAACAACTGGCTAACGAGAACTGGATACCCAATATCCGCCGCGATGTCTTTCTCGACCACGATCGCAACCCCGACACCATCCGCTTTCATCTGCGCCGCCTGATCAACAAGGCGCGTCAGAAGGGCCGGGCACTGGGCATCGGCCATCCCTTCCCGGAAACCATGGCGGTTCTGGAACAGGAACTGCCAAAGCTACAGGCCCAGGGCGTCACCCTGTTGCCAGTTTCACAACTGGTCAATCGAGCAATGGAGGACTCACAATCATGGCAAGCGTACTTGTCCCACTAGCACAAAGCTGCGAAGAACTGGAAGCCGTCACCATTATTGACCTGCTACGCCGCGCTGGCATCGATGTCACCAGCGCCGGCCTTGATGAGCAGCCAGTCACCGCCAGTCGCGGAGTAGTTCTCATTCCAGACACCTCTTTGGATAAGGCTTTAAAAAAGAACTACGACATGGTGGTGCTGCCCGGTGGCCTGCCCGGCGCGGATTATCTCGATCAGGATGAGCGCATCCACAAGCTGCTGAAAAAAATGGCCGACAAGGGAAAGTACACCGCCGCTATTTGCGCCGCCCCCAAAGTACTGGCCAGCACCGGACTGCTCGAAGGCAGGCGCGCCACAGCCTATCCCGGCACCCTGGAAAAACTGCATCTCAACAAAACTGCAATCACCACCGAAGCGGTCATAAAAGACGGCAAGGTCATCACCTCCCGCGGGCCAGGCACGGCCATGGATTTTGCTCTCACCCTGATAGAGATACTGGCTGGAAAGGAAGAACGCGATGAGGTGGAAGCGGGACTGGTACGGACGTGATCTCAGCGCCTGACAAACGATAAAACGCATTGCCGGCTCGGCCTCCTTAACCTCCCGATTCTTACTCAGACGATGACTTCGTCAGGCATTTACTGTTATGCCTCTGGGTACTTGCTGACACTCCCTCCATTTTCTCAGCGTTTCCCGTATCAATTACAGGAATGACGGTATTCCCGTCCTCGGCACACGAACAAGACATCTTCCATTTCCACAACCCAACCACACGTCCAAAAATCTCATTTACCCACGCATTAATATTTTAAGTGCATCGCCACAACGAATCTTAAGGCTCCGTTAAGTTTTTCAATCTACACTCAGGAACTGTCTTAAGCCGAAAACCGTGTTATTGAATGAAGGAAATGACAAGGGACAAGTAATACATCACAACTGGATCTGCCGGAATAAGGGCATCATACACGCGGCCAACAATGGCAGCGTTAAAGACGGCGCCACGCCGCATCAAGGAGGGACTGCTCATGTTTTCTTGGAATGTTCGATTCATTTTTATGACTCTCGGATTGGCACTCTTGCTAGGACTCCCCGGTTGCGGTGGTGGAGGAGGAAACCCCAATGACAATGCCAGCGTCACGCCTCATTCAAACAATGGGAAAGATGAGGAACATGACGATGATGATGACGATGATAGCGATGGTAATAAGCAAAACAATCTTGCCCCCAAGGCCAAGGCCAATGGCTCTTATTCAGGTACTGTGGGCGTGGCCATCAATTTCAGTAGCGCAGGTTCCAATGACCCCGATGGCAGTATCGTTGCCTATCTCTGGGAGTTCGGCGACGGTGAAAGCAGCGATCTCGCCAATCCCAGTCATGCCTATGCCAGTGCCGGTAAATACCGCGTCAAGCTGACCGTTACCGATAACTCTGGCGATACCGATACAGACACCACCGAGGCCGAAGTGAAGGATGGTGGCGGTGGCGGCGCCAACCTCCCGCCCAATGCCAAGGCCAATGGCCCCTATGCGGGCACTACGGGAGTAGCCATCAGCTTCAGCAGCGCAGGCTCCAGCGATCCCGACGGAAGTATTGCCGCCTATGCCTGGGATTTTGGTGATGGCGCCAGCAGCACTGCGGCCAACCCGAGCCACAGCTATGCCTCGGCCGGCACTTACACCGTCAGCCTCACGGTCACCGATAATGGCGGAGCCAGCGCCAACGACACCACCAGCGCAGTGGTCATCGATGGCACCACTCCTCCGCCACAGACCATTCCCAATGTATCCATCAATTCCACCAGCCAGAATGGCACACCCGGCATGCCTGTCGCCGAGCAGCCCTTTACGGGCCAGTCCGGTTTCAGGGTATTCGCCAGCAATGATCTGGGCATGCACTGTGGTGATCTGGACACGCGCATCTCCAGCATCCTGCCGCCCTTCAACGTGGTCCACGCCCAGGTTATCCAGCGTGGCAGTGAACCCAATATCCTCACCCCAGCAGACGGCGTGGAAGTAGTTTATTCGGCGGCCTCCAATCCCACGGATCCCATTCTCAGTGGCGTCAACTCCGCTGGCAGCGGCCCCGTGGCCTCCAGCATGCTGGCGGACGGTAGCGTCTACAAAACCAACTTCTGGGATATTGCCAATGAGGCCTATGATGCCTTTTATCCGCCGGGCATCCTCTCGGCCTTTTACCCGCCGGGCGGCAGTATCCTCGACCTGGGCCTGCCCGTCCCCAATACGGAGCGCCTGTTCCTGGGGGATGGCACCCTCACCGCGGAGCAACAGGAAATGCCGGGACGTTTTGGCCCCTATGCGCAAAACACACCGGTGAGCTTCAAGATATTTACGGTGAACCAGCCTTTCTTCATCGACTTCCCCTTCGGCTACACGGCAGCAGGAGTAAACTGGTTCGAGGCGGCCGGCATCCCCATGACCACCTACGACGACTTCGGCCGCGAAAACCCCTGGCCTCTGGTGCGTGTGCAGGCCAGGTCCAATGGCGCGGTGCTGGCCTCGCTGGACACGGTGCTGCCTATTTCTGGTGAGGCCAATTGTGGCTACTGCCACAATGACCCGGTGGACGGTGGTAATGGTGCGGCTACCGAAATGTTGTCCAGCGTGGCCCTGTCCATCGACGACACGGCCAACGTGCCCGCCGATGTCAGCCGTGAATGGGCCTCGGACATCAATATCCTGCGCCTGCATGATCAAAAGCATGGCACCAATCTGGTGGTGGGTACCACCATGGACAACCCACCGGGAAGCACGCCCTTCAAGGCCGTTGTCTGCCAGACCTGCCACTACACACCGGCCCTGGATCTGGCGCAACTGGGTCCCCGCGGCCCGGAAAATGATCCCGATCCCACCTTCGGCCCCCTGGCCAATGGCCGCGATCAGATCAAAAACAAGTCCATGTCCAACGTCATGCACAGCCACCATGCCTCGGTCAGGGATCTGGATGGCAACCTGTTGTTCCCCGCCATGCCGCCCGCCGTGGACAGCAATGGCAACCTGCGCAACTCGCTGGCGGCCAGGGACATTCTCGATCAGACCTGTTACCAGTGTCATCCGGGACGGCGCACGGACTGCCTGCGCGGCGCCATGGCCAACGGCGGCATGCTCTGTCAGGACTGCCACGGTGACATGGCGCAGATCGGTAACGACTTCACCCGCAACGTGTCGGCCAGCAATCCTGGCGCCTTTGAACTGGCCAGTGATTTCTACACCAATCCGGCCACGCCGCGCGTCCCCTGGGCCAATGAACCCAGTTGCGGTTCCTGTCACACCGGCGACGCCATGGACAACCTGCATGGCGCTCCCGGTACCGTGGGCGACCCCGACGATGGCATTCGCCTCATGCAGGCCTACCTGAGCACGGACAGCAAGGCCACGCCCATTGTGCCCAGCAACAAACGCTTTGCGGAAAACGCGGTCCCCAGCGGCCCGGCAGCGGGCAACCCCATGCTGTACCGGGTGAGCAAGGGACACAAGGGCGTGTTCTGCGAGGCCTGCCACGGCGCCACCCATGGCATCTGGCCCAACAAAAACCCAAAGGCCAATGACAACGTCGCCGCGATGCAATTACAGGGACACACCGGCACCATTACCGAGTGCAGCACCTGTCACACCGGCGACATGGGCATTAACCTGGACGGACCGCACGGCATGCACCCCATCGGTGATGCCGGAACACGGTTTGCCGATGGTGGACACGGCGACCTGGCCGAAAATAACCGCAATGCCTGCCGGGCCTGCCATGGCCGCAATGGCGAAGGTACTGTACTCTCGGCCATGAAACAGGACCGGACACTACAGTGTGACAAGTCCACCAGCTTCTGTCCTAACGGTAACAGCGTGCTGTTTCCGAAGGGTCACCAGGTGGGATGCACCGAGTGCCATGGAAACAAGCTCTAACATTACGAGATTGGCACCGGGTCGTCTGTTAAACAGACGCCCCGGTGCCAGCCACAGCATTCAACAAAACCCTCCCAGCCTCACCCTTTTTCTGCTTGCTATCTTCAGGCCGGTAAGTTGCGTCTCCAACCCGGCAGAAAAATCCCTCTCGGCGGTAAAACTGGCATTCTGGCAAACCCTTTCATAAAATCCTGGATAGTTTATTCACCGCCTGCCAGGTAAACATCTGCATCTTCGCCGCGTTGACATCAGAGCTTGACAGACAGGCCAGAAGACCTTTCTCGGCCACAGGCAGCAACATTACACAACCCGACTTGGAACGAACAAACATCTCTTCAACATCACCGTAATCCAACTCCGCCATAATTTTACGGCATACCAACTGCAACTCGATATACAGAGCGCCCACCCGTTCAAAATCGTCCACATTGCCACAATAAGCCAGTGCCAGGCCATCCGGAGTAATGACCATGGACAGCAAAATCTGCGGATGGCTCTGGTTCAGTTCTTCGAGAACGGAATCTATGGAGTCCAAAAGTCGTCCCTCGCATGTTTGTCGATTTATTTATCGGCCCTTCGCTGGCAGCCCATACCATGGACCTTCCCCTGACCCTCATGAAATTACACCTTCTCCCCGCTGATGGCCGCAATGCCGAAATCAGAACGATATTCATGTCTCCAATACCGCATGGCGCGATGAACTCCATACCCCCCATGACTGCACCGTCACAGCAAAATGGCCACGCTGTTCCAGGCTGTCCATAGACCCTTTGTAAAACTGCTGGCAGTTCATCTTGTTCACAACACAGCACACAGGACCGATGCCCTTGCCACAGGAAATGGAGACGGTTATACCTTGTCGAATTAAGTACTGCAGCAGGCTTTCACCGTCAGTACCGAGATCCTATTTGCCCCAATAGTCGATAATATGCTCTGTCGCTGACAGGCAGGGCTTTGGACTGGGTTCTGCGGATAGGATTGCGGGACATAAAGATTCAAACATTCAGTGTGCTCGCCAGCATCTCCGCTGTTTTCTTTGCTTCTAACAGCACCATGCCAAGATTGATTTTGGGTTTGGCCGCCAGCGCCAGGACATGGGTCGTGCCCACATGCACCAGTAGCAATACGCCTTTACTGCCGTGTAACAACACCAACTTCAGGTCTCCTCGCTCCAACTCGTCTGCGGTACGATCAGCCAGCCCCAACAAGGCCGCACACATGGCGCCGAGCCGGTCCGGATCCACACCCTCCCCCAGCACCGACGCGATACTCAGGCCATCACGTGACATCACGGCCGAGGCTTCCATGTCTTCCGACTTGCTATTGAGGTTCCTGAGTATGGGCCGTACCAGCTTATCGAGATTCTCTTTTTGTAGATCAGCCAATCGCTCTTATCTCCTTTACAATGATCGCGAGTTTAGTTCACTCACGAAGGAGTGGTACACTCTCGCTGAAAACTCTCATCAACTACATCGCTGCTTCAAGGCTGGGCAGACTAGAACGGGCCTTGGTAAGCACCATTCCCAGGTTTGCCGACTTACGACACACGTAGCAAACCACATGTTCTTCATTGGCCTTGGAACGCATAAACACATGAATCAGGTTATCACTATTTATGATAATTTCCTGAAAATAATGGTGGCCATCATTGTCAACACCACGCGCCTTTTTGAACATACTTTCGATCAGTGACACATTGCTACCCTGAAACAAATCGGCAGTGGCCGCCGCTACCACCTCCAGGACTTCGGCCGGATGTGAATCCACGGTCTTCACGGACAACAGCATGCCTGTACTGAGGTCGACATAACCTCCCGCGACACATTCAGGGATGGCGGCAATGGATTCTTGAATAGCTTTATCTAATGACATGGATATCTCCTTGTATTCTCTATTAGTTCCTACGTATTAAAATTATGACGATCTCACTCGTCTCTCTTTGTTGCCAACAGCTAACGCCGTTGCGAATGCCTCCAAAAAACGCACCTGCGTTTCCGACTGCACCCAGCGGGGCTCGATACGCCGCGCCGTATTGAGCGCGTCCAGGGCGGTTTGCCCCTCCCAAATCAACTGCGCAGCCAGCATGGTTCCGGTGCGCCCCATTCCCGCCTTGCAATGCATGGCCACCGCCTCACCCTGGGCGATTAGTTTGGCAACCTGTGCACAAAGCATCATCGAGGCTTCGATGGTGGGTGCTCCCATGTCCTCTATGGGAAAGGCCACGCCCTGGATCTCGAATGGTGCCAGCTTGTCCGGCGCAATGGGGCTGGCCGTCAGCGATACCAGCACAGTGATGCCTACACGTCGCAGTGCCGCCAGATCGTATTCCAGATCCACAAATAGGCCTGGGCGCGGCGTACCCGCCAGCTCACCCTTGCGCAACCAAAGAAAATTTCGCGGCCCAAAGGCATCATTCTTGAACTTTCTGCCCACCTCCGGCACATCCGGTCGACGTGAATACGTGTCTGCGGACTGACTCACCTCATCCATACTTATCTGTTCCACATAGGTGTCATCCAAATGTTCTTTCGGTGTGCCGGGTGAAGGCACACTACAGGAACCGCTATTCACAAAATCCCTTGCTGCCGGGGTTTTTGGCATGACAAAGAAATCGGCCGTGTTTTGCATTTCATGAATCCAGCCACCGGCCAGCAAGGCCGTGCTACCGCCTAGCTGGAGCGCCTGTTTCTGATTATGCAACACCACCACAATTGCCCGTTGCTCGGCTTCTCTGCTTAAGTAATCCAGCAAACGCTGCGCATCTTCATCGTTCAGACCGGTAGTTGGCTCATCCACAAACATCAGCTTTGGGTTGGCTGCCACACAGCGGGCAATGGCCAAATGCCGTTGCACAGCGAGAGGAAAATCCACCACATTGTCATTTAACCTATTCGACAATTCATGCAAACCCGCCCGATTCAGCAGCCGCCGAGCCACATCCCGTTGTTGAACGAGATCCAGACTATGCCGTTCCGGCATGTCATTGACGATATTTTCCCGGATACTGGCCATCATCAGACGAGTCTTTTGTGCCACCAAGGCCGGCAACTCCCCCTGCCCCAGGGGTGCCCCGGCGAACTCCACCTCTCCCCAGGTACGCAGCGAGGGGTTGCCATCGTTGGCACCGGACAGGGTACGCAACAGGGTCGATTTACCGGTACCCACAGGCCCCATCAACACCACGATGCCCCTTGGAGGGATCTGCAGATTGACCCCATTAAGGACAATTTTGTCACCAAAGGCGACCCCATAATCACGCAGTGTTAACAGACACTCGCTCATGCAGCTTCTCCTGTATCTCCCACCAGACCGGGGTCAAGGGAATACATCAACGCCTGAACCAGCAACATCACATCCTTGGCTTGGCGTGCGTCTATTTCAAACACCGGCACATTCAGACCACATTGGGCAAGGACGGCGCGATACTCGGCAATCTTCGGCCCCTTAGCAAGCTCCATCCGAGTGATACCCACTACTACCGCATGTTGGTCGATATAGCCCTGGAACGCCTCGACAAACTCCCTTACATCATCCAAGGGCGCCGGATTGGTATCATCCAGCATAATGACGATACCGATACTGCCCTCGGTGAGCAGTTCCCACATAAAATCGAAACGCTGTTGACCGGGTGTGCCGTACAGATGAAGAATCTCACCATTGTCCAGACGAATACGTCCATAGTCCATGGCCACTGTTGTCAGTTCTTTTTTCTCCTTGGTTTCATCCGTCGCCACTTCTTCTGTTGTCACCGGGTCTATGTCACTGATAGCGCCGATCGCTGTGGTTTTACCTGCGCCCACAGGTCCGGTAAAAATGATTTTATGCTGCGTTATCATTCTACTGACCTCAAAGTAATGTGTTACATTCTCTATCTATTGGTTGAGGCATGACGCAGAATCGCATTACGCAAATCCTTTTGAATAACGCCTTTATTTTTTAGGCTGTGGGTAGCTACCAAACCATCCACCTGACGGTTTGCCGGCCCTGCCAGACCCAGCACACATGCCGCGCTATAAAATTCGTACACTTCAGCAAGCGCTATACCCAGGCGTTCTGCAATGTCCTCCAACCGGCTCGGCAGCCCTACCCACAACGCGGCAATACGCATCCCGTTTTCCGTGTATGGCAGGCGGGTAAAATTCGGCCAATACTGCAAGAATTGCGCTTGTGACAAATTGGTTCCCTTGGGCACACGGCCGCATGCGGTGTACTGGGTCAGTTCCCATAAAAGGTAGTCCATAGGCATGGCACGCAGACCATCGGTGCCAATGGTTGGCAACTCTCCCTTTCCCAACAACCGTGAATAGGCTCGAAACCATAGGCTCTTGGTTTCCTTGGAGCCGGTGCCACAAATACTGGTGATTTCTATATCGGATGCTTCGTCCATGGGCGTGCGACCCAGTTGCCTGAGTTGCTCTTTGTTCAAATCCGTGTAGGCCCGCCCCTGATCCGGTAACAGAATCAATTGGCGTTCCTGCCAACAACGCACATGCAGGGTGCCATGCTGCCCCGTCATTTCTTTTAACTGTGCACAAAGATGGCCCAATAAATAGGCATCAGGGTCAAAGCTATGATCCGTTGCCGCATAAAAAGGCCCTTCATTCAAGGCCGGTGTGTTTTCCGCTTCCTGCACATTTAACTCGACAGCACCAGAACCGTTTTGCTGTGCGTCGTCTGGATAATTCTCTGAAACAACGCCTGATTTTTTTCCAAAAATGGTTTCATCCCCAGTGACAATCTCATCAGAAGCGGATAAACCCGCCACCAGGCGCGAGATCGCCATCCATAGCATATCCAGCTTGGCCGGCTTTGCGACATAGATGGCACCTTCTGCACTACTGGGTGATTCCGAAAGGACAATAGCGGGTAAATCGACGTAATTGTGCTGAAACTCATCCCACACATTGCCATCAGCATCCAGATCAACAATAGCAAGGCAAGCCTCTTCTACAGAGGACACCACACAACGATCTTTGAACACCACTTTGAAGATAGTGGCCACCCTTGCAATGGAACGTTCATCCATTCCCAGCAATGCGATTTTTACCGGCATCCTTGCCTGCTCCTCCTTCTCATTTTTCATTGAAAAAACTGCCTTATATTTCTTAACAATATGTTTGTCACGATAAGCATTAAATAGGTACATGCCGTTCACCGGCGCACCAGAAAGATCGGGTAAACACCCGAAAAGTTTAATTGTTTTTTCTGTTGTACAAGCGCGCAGAAAAGATATAAGTCAGCATCTGATACCCTATTAGAATGCTCAGAAAGTATAAAATTGACTACATCGAAACCCATGGTGTGAGTCACATACCATCACAGCAGGACACACGGGTTGAGTTATGCGCAGAGAAATGCCGTTATGACGAGAGAAACGATAAAAATGAGCGGCGTCTAAAGTGTGGTGTACACGGCACTAAGAACAAACCGGTGTTTGTTATTTGCAAACACCGATGGAGGAAAATCAGCACCTAATGGGTTTGCCAAGCTTACCCGGAAAGCACACGATCACGGCGCTGATACCGTAATATCATATTCAATATCCTGAACCATTCTGCCAAAGTTTCGTTGGTTTCCCTGTGGCCTGTCATATTCCACCCGGAAAGAAATATGATGGCTACCGATGGAAAAAGGTTTGAGCATGATCCAATAGCCATCCGTTGCTGCAGGATTAACACGCTGGCTTTCAGTTATATTAGATTTTCTAGCAATCAGATCAAAGCATTTCTTTGATCCTTGCCGATACAGCACTGGGTTAAGATATTCTTGTTTATCGATAACCACCTTGAATGCCCGCAAGTAGTGATTGTTGAAGGCCGCACCTTTTTTTACTGACTCGCAGCTAGGTAAACTTTTCCATCTCGCGGGTAATAGACCATATTGATAACCGGAAAAAATATGTACTTGTCAGATGGTAGCGTACAGCTCCGTTTGATATGTGAACTGCCATAACCGCCGGCAAGAAACCAGACCGGGCCAACCTGGTTTACACCGCACTTGTCACCCATTCGATCTCTAACGGGGCTTTCCGAGGCGGGCATAGACACCGCCCACTGCCACCACATATTAACGTAATCGCCTTGCGTCAAACCCGCAACCAATTCGTTACGATCAAGCACCATAGATGAATCGGAAAATACATCAAATGGAAGGAGAGCAAACCCCAAAAGCAAATATCTAGAAATATCTTTGGCGGTCATCTCACAACTCTCTTCACTTTCAACATCAGACTGTTTCAGGAACGGTGACTGGGCCAGGAAAAGATCAGCACGAAACCACCCAGACCGCCGAGCATCCAGGTGAGCAGCGGGGCATTGCCCAGCATCGTAGTTGAGGTTGGATCGGCGTAGACATAGATGATCGAGGCGCTGAGCACAAAGGCGGAGCCAACGATGGCGCGAAACAGACGCCGGTTGGCGCGGCGGATCTCCCAGCGCACCTCGGTCAACTGCGTCAGGGCCTGGTCGTTGCCCGCCTTGTCATGCCCACCCTGTTCCGTTGCCTGAGTCAGCCACTGGTGCAACAGGCCGGGAATCTCCGGCAACTGTTCACTCCATTCGGGGGCGTTGCGCCGGATGTTGCGCAACACCGAACGCACACCCACCTGCTCGCTCATCCAGCGTTCCAGATAGGGCTTGGCGGTCTGCCACAGGTCCAGCTCGGGATAGAGCTGGCGGCCCAGGCCCTCGATATTCAGCAGGGTCTTTTGCAGGAGCACTAATTGTGGTTGGATTTCCATGTTGAAACGCCGCGCGGTCTGGAACAGGCGCAGCAACAACAGGCCAAAGGAAATGTCTTTCAGCGGCCGCTCGAAGATGGGCTCGCACACGGTGCGGATGGCCGCCTCGAATTCCTCCACCCGGGTACCCTCGGGCACCCAGCCGGACTCCACGTGCAGTTCCGCTACCCTGCGATAGTCGCGTTGGAAGAAAGCGAGAAAGTTGCCGGCCAGGTAATGCTGGTCTTCCGTGCTCAGGGTGCCCATGATGCCAAAGTCCACGGCGATGTAACGGCCACCGGGCTCGACGAAGATGTTGCCGGGGTGCATGTCGGCATGAAAAAAGTTGTCGCGAAACACCTGGGTGAAAAAGATCTCCACGCCGTGCTCGGCCAGTGTTTTCAGATCGACGTCCTGTTCGCGCAACTGATCCACATCGCTCACCGGGATGCCGTAGATGCGCTCCATCACCATCACCCTGCCCCGGGTCAGCGGCCAGTGCACCTCCGGCACGTACAACAGCTCGGAACCGGCGAAGTTGCGCCGCAGCATGGATGCGGAGCTGGCCTCGCGCATCAGGTCCAGCTCATCGATGATGGTCTTTTCGAACTCCGCCACCACCTCCCGCGGGCGCAGGCGCCGGCCATCGGGCCAGTAACGCTCGGCCAGTCCCGCCACGGTGTACATCAGGGAAAGGTCGCGGCGAATGGTTTTCTCGATGCCGGGGCGCACCACCTTGACCACCACCTCGCGCCCGTCCAGCAGGGTGGCGGTGTGCACCTGAGCGATGGAGGCGGAGGCCAGCGGCTGCTCATCGAAACGCGCGAACAACTCAGCCACCGGCCGGCCCAGGCTTTGTTCGACGATGACCCGCGCCTCACTGCCGGGAAAGGCCGGCACGTTATCCTGCAACTGCGCCAGCTCGTCGGCGATGTCATCGGGCAGCAGGTCGCGGCGGGTAGAGAGGATCTGACCGAACTTGATGAAGATGGGTCCCAGGTCTTCCAGGCTGCGGCGGATGCGCGCGCCCCGGGGCAGGTCCTCGCGGCGCAGCCAGCGCCAGGGCGAGAGATACTGCAGGTAGCGCACCGGGCGGAACAGGTGGGTGGCGAAGATGATCTCGTCCAGGCCGTGGCGGCCAAGGACATTGTTGATGTGAAGCAGGCGCCAGGCCTGACGAAAGTCGATCACGCCGTATCCCCGTTGTCTCGTTGCTTGTCGTCTGCAAACAACCTGTTTTCCAGGCGCTGCAGCCGCGCCGCCAGGCGATCCACGTCGCTGCGAAAGGCGTCCACCCGGCTGAGAAAGTCGTCCACCTCAGCGCGGTTGGGCAGGGCCTGGTTTTCTTCCTGCAGGTATTCCGCCACGTCCTGCCCCAGGGTATCCACGGTCTGCCGTCCCCAGTCCAGTACTCCGCGCACCGCATCTCCCACCTTGTGCGCCACCAGGTCGCCGGTGACATGGGACAGGTGTTCCTCCCAGTCGATGTCCAGGGACTCGAGGATCTCGCTGAACTGCTGGCCCAGTTCCACGTCGCCGCTGATCTCCACGTCGCCGGCAAACAACACATCGCCGGCGTGCTTCACCATTCCCATGCGCATCAGCGCCAGCGGCGTACCGCGCAGGGTGGTGTCCGGCTCGCCCTCGAAGCGGCCATGGACGGAGAGCCTGTCTTTCTCGGGGATCAGATACAGCGCCACATCCAGGCCGCGCACCTCGATGGCGATCACCCTGCCCTGCAGTTGCTGCAGGCGGGCCAGGATATCCTCGTCCAGGCGCAGCACGCCGTTGATGGCCGCCTCGAGAGCGGCGGTGAGCGCAACAGGCAAGGGGTTCATCGCACTTCTCCCATCAACTGTTCGAGACTTTTGCTCGACTCGTCATCGGCCTCGATGCCGGCCTTGTACAACACCACGGTGTTGGCGAGCTTGTCGTGAAAACCCTGCTTGCGCCTGTCGCGCGCCACCCACAGAAAACCGAGAAACAAGGGCAGGATGGAGGCGAGGTAGGCCACATATCGCAAAGTAGCTTGTTTGATCGACATGGGCTGGAAAGTGTCCGCATCCACCACCTGGCAATCCAGCAGCAACTTGCCCGGCGTGCCCAGGAACTTCAGCCAGAGGATCACCGTGAGCAACAGGCCGAAGGCCGTGCGCAACAGGCCTTCCGGACTCAGCAATTGCGCGTTCATGATCGCCGGCCCCAGCAGCAATCCAAAGACGATCGCATACAACAGGCTGTCGATCAGCGTTGCGGCCACCCGTCGCCAAAAGCCGGCGTAGCGTGGCGCGAGGGGATTCACAGCTTGAAGCCCCGGTGCAGGGCCACGATGCCGCCGCTGAGATTGAAATATTCGCAGCGCTCCAGGCCCGCCGCCTCCATCATCGCCTTCAGTTCTTCCTGGCCCGGATGCATGCGAATGGATTCCGCCAGGTAACGGTAACTGTCCTCGTCCCTGGCCACCAGCTTGCCCATCAGCGGCAGCAGCTTGAAGGAATAGGCATCGTAAATCGTGGACAAGCCCGGCGCCACGGGCTTGGAAAATTCCAGCACCAGCAAGCGGCCACCGGGCTTGAGAATGCGCTGCATGGAACGCAGCGCGGCGTCCTTGTGGGTGACGTTGCGCAGGCCGAAGGCGATGGTGATGCAGTCAAAATGATTATCGGGAAAGGGCAGGCATTCGGCATTGGCCTGCACAAACTCGATGTTGGACAACACGCCGCGATCGATGAGCCGCTCGCGGCCCACGTGCAACATGGATTCGTTGATGTCCGCCAGCACCACTTCGCCGGAGTCGCCTACCAACGCGGAAAATTTCGCCGCCAGGT
>DRKQ01000149.1 GCA_011051685.1 Gammaproteobacteria bacterium | reverse complement strand
GCGGCTCACCAAACCACGGAAAATGCATGGGAAACGTGGGATCATCCCAGCGCCGCGCCAGCCAGGCGGAATAGTGGATCATGCGCAGGGTGCGCAGCGGTTCGATCAAGTGTAACTCGCGGGGATTGAAATCCATAAATTCCGTATAGCCCGCCAATACCTCATCGATCTGTGCGGTCATCTGCGGGCGGTCGCCGGAAAGCAGCATCCACAGGTCCTGTATCGCCGGGCCGGTGCGGGCGTCGTCGAAGTCCACGAAGTGCGGGCCGTCATCGGTCCAGAGGATATTGCCGGGGTGGCAGTCGCCGTGCAGGCGGATCTGCGCCACTTTCCCCTCGGCCCCCTTGGAAATACCAGCGCGATCGAAGCCGGCCTGGACCTGTTTGAGCACGTCTTCCACCAGCGTGGAGTAGGCCTCGCGCAGGTCTTTGGGCACGAAGTTCGAGGCCATGATGGTTTGCAACGACTGCCGGCCAAAACTCTCGATATCCAGGGTTGGTCGATGCCGGAAGTCCGCGCTGGCGCCGATGGCGTGAATACGCCCCAGAAACCGCCCCATCCACAGCAGGTTATCCGGGTTCTCCAGATCCGGGGTACGGCCACCGCGGCGTGGGTACACCGCAAACCGGAACCCGGAGTGTACGAACAGGCTGGCCCCGGCCGCATCGCGCAGTGGCGCCACGGCGGGGATCTCCGCCTGAGCCAGTTGTTCGGCGAAATCGTGTTCCTCCTGAATGGCCGCATCCGACCAACGATCCGGCCGGTAGAATTTGACGATCACCGGCACGGCGGCCTCGATACCCACCTGGTAGACACGGTTTTCATAGCTGTTGAGCGCCAGTTGGCGGCCGTCCGTTGGCCCGCCCACCAGGGGCTGCACGCTGTCCACGGCGTCCAGCACCACATCAGGGGTGAGGGCGTCGTAGGGGTGGGTGGTTTGTGTGGGGTCGGTCTCAGTCACATTTGTCTCAAAATTATTGCTACAGGGTTATTTCCCCTGTGTGGGAGCGCCTTTCCAGGCGCCATTCGCGCCTGGAAAGGCGCTCCCACAGTATTTGGCGTTGGTTGTATAAGTTAACCTACCTTCACTCACTGCCGCTTCATGCATTCCCAAGGTGGCGAATGTTCACCGATGTCTGTTAAACCAATTTTGAAATCCTTAATAATGAGTCTACCGGTTGGCGTAGATGCAATACGTTAGGGTAACATCATTGCGCCTTTGACTTCGGCCCGACAAGAACCTTCATCACCTGCGGAACACATAAAGCCATGTCCAACCCCCTGCTGCATCTCACCGACCTGCCCCCCTTCAGCGCCATCCAGCCCGAGCACGTGGAGCCGGCCATCGACCGGATACTGGCCGACAACCGCGCCGCCATCGAGCGCCTGCTGGCCGACAACACCACCCCCACCTGGGCGACCCTGATGCAGCCGCTGGAGGATCTGGACGACCGCCTCAGCCGTGCCTGGTCGCCGGTGAGCCACATGAACTCGGTGGTCAACAGCGACGCCCTGCGCGACGCCTACAACGCCTGCCTGCCCAAGCTCAGCCAGTACGCCACCGAGCTGGGGCAGAATCAAAAACTGTTCGCAGCCATTCAGCAGGTGGCTGATGACCCCAGTCTGACGCCCGCACAGCGCAAGGCCATCGACAACGCCCTGCGCGATTTCCGCCTCTCCGGCGTGGACCTGCCCGAGGACAAGCAGCAGCGCTACATGGCCATCCAACAGGAATTGTCCGGCCTCACCGCCAAGTTTTCCGAGAACGTGCTGGACGCCACCCAGGCCTGGAGCAAACTCATCGAGGACGAACAGGCCCTCGCTGGCCTGCCGGACTCCGCCGTGGCCATGGCCAAACAGACCGCCGCGCAGAAGGACCAGTCGGGCTACCTGTTCACCTTAGAGTTCCCCAGCTACTTCGCGGTGATGAGCTACGCCGATGACCGCGCCCTGCGCGAGGAGATGTACGTGGCCTACGCCACCCGCGCCTCGGACCAGGGTCCCAACGCCGGCGAGTTCGACAACACGGAGCTGATGGAGCAGATCCTCGCCCTGCGTCACGAGCTGGCGCAACTGCTGGGCTTTGAAAACTACGCGCAACGCTCCCTGGCCACCAAGATGGCCCCCAGCACCGAGAAAGTCACCGCGTTTTTGCGCGACCTGGCCGACCGCTCCCTGGGCATGGCGCAGGAAGAATTGAACGAGCTGAAGCAATTCGCCCGCGACGAACTGGACATCCATGAACTGCAACCCTGGGACATCACCTACGCCTCGGAAAAACTGCGCCAGCACCGCTATGCCATCAGCCAGGAAGACCTCAAGCCCTACTTCCCGGAACCGCGCGTGGTCAGTGGCCTGTTCGCGGTGGTGAACAAACTCTATGGCCTGGAGATCCGCGAGATTCCCGACGCCGACGTCTGGCACCCCGACGTGCGCCTGTTCGAGATCGTCGACCGCCACGGTGAGCCCCGCGGCCGTTTCTACCTCGACCTGTACGCGCGGGAAAACAAGCGCGGCGGCGCCTGGATGGACGAGTGCATCTCCCGCCGCCTAACCGCAAATGGCCTGCAGTTACCGGTGGCCTATCTCACCTGCAACTTCTCGGCCCCCGTGGGCGACGACCCGGCGCTGTTCACCCACAACGAGGTGATCACCCTGTTCCACGAATTCGGCCATGGCCTGCATCACATGCTCACCCAGGTGGATACCCTGGCCGTGTCCGGCATCAGCGGTGTACCCTGGGACGCGGTGGAACTGCCCAGCCAGTTCCTGGAAAACTGGTGCTGGGAGCGCGAGGCGGTGGACCTCATCGCCCGACACTACCAAAGCGACGAGCCCCTGCCCGACGAACTGTTCGACAAGATGATTGCCGCCAAGAATTTCCAGGCCGGCATGCAGATGGTGCGACAACTGGAATTCTCATTATTCGATTTCCGCATCCACGCCGAATACGACCCGAACAAGGGCGCGCGGGTGCAGCAGATCCTCGACGAGGTGCGCGCCGAGGTGGCGGTGATCAGGCCGCCGGAGTACCACCGCTTCCAGCACAGCTTCGCGCACATCTTCGCCGGCGGTTACGCGGCGGGCTATTACAGTTACAAGTGGGCGGAGGTGTTGTCCTCGGACGCCTTCTCAAAGTTCGAGGAGACGGGTATCTTCAACCGGCAGACCGGGCTGGAATTCCTCGAGGCAGTGCTGGAACAGGGCGGCGCCCGCGACCCTATGGACCTGTTCATCGAATTCCGCGGCCGCGAGCCGGAGATCGATGCGCTGTTGCGGCATTCGGGGATTCAGTGACCACATCATTGATAACTTCCGTCATTCCGGCGAAGGCCGGAATCCAGAGGTTCTGGCACGCCACTAGATTCCGGCCTTCGCCGGAATGACGGTATTATCCTAGAATCATGAAAACATACCGCCGCAGAGTTAACAGGGAACATGCGCTCATGAACAAACAGACACTGCACCGCCTCATCTTCGGCGTATTGCTCATCCTGCCACTGATGGCCAACGCCGCCTTCATCACCGACCGTATCGTTGTCGAGGTGCGCTCGGAACGCTTCGGCCAGGGCTCGGTGCTGAAAAAGATTCCCAGCGGCACCTCGGTGGAAGTGCTGATGAGTGATGGCCAGTATACCCGCATACGCACCCCGGACAATGTTACCGGCTGGGTGGCCAGCACCTTTCTCACCAAAAAGAAACCCACCCAGCTGGAGTACCTGGAACTGCTCAACAAAAATAAAACACTGGAGGCCAAACTGCGTGAGGCCGAAGCACGACTGGCCAGCGACGATGGTAACACCAGTGACAGCAGCATCAGCGCCGAACAAATCGCAAGGCTCAAGGAAGAGGCAAAAAATGCCCGCTGGATGAAAGTGGAAATGCAGAAAGCTCGGGATCGCGCCCAGCAGGCCGAGGCCAAGCTTAAAGCGCTAAAGGATCAACAGGCAGAAAAAGGCCAGCAAGATAAAAATATCCAACAGCAATTAGAGGATCTGCGCGTGCAAAAGGACGAACTGGAAAAACGGCTCGCTGCAGCACTGCTGGTCAACGAACAACAGGCCCAACAACAAGCAGATACCCAACAGCCACCAATACCAACAATCAATCCCAATCCTCACGCCGAAGAATCACCCTGGCAGGTGGGTCTGGAATGGCTGCTCGTTCTCAGCGTCCTTGCCCTGTTCGCCGGTATCATCATCGGCATCACCTGGCTGGATCGCCGCATTCGCCAGCGCCATGGTGGATTCAGGATCTACTGAGCTTATCTCACATAACTTACCTGCAGTTGTGCATACACAACTGCACACTACTCAACTTTGACTTGTAAAATATGAAACTTGCCTCCTGGAACGTCAACTCCCTAAAAGTCCGCCTGCCCCAGGTGCTGGACTGGCTCAACGAACATCAACCCGACATCCTTGGCCTGCAGGAAACCAAAACCACGGATGACAATTTCCCGTTAGAGGACATCGAGTCCGCCGGCTATCACGCCTATTTCGCCGGCCAGAAAACCTATAACGGCGTGGCGCTGCTGAGCAAGGCCGAGGCCTCCGACATCGTCACCGACCTGCCGGGGCTGGAGGATCCGCAACGCCGGGTGCTGGGCGCCACGATACAT
>DRKQ01000148.1 GCA_011051685.1 Gammaproteobacteria bacterium | reverse complement strand
TATCGAAGCTTGCCGATCATATGGTTTTTCGAAGGGATTAAGAAAGGAAATAAGTGGGATATGAAAACAATAAAACTTATCACGGTTGTATTGATTATGCTCAGCATCGCTGGTTGCGCGAGCAATCGTGAAGTAAAGCCAATGGTAAAAACAAGCGAGAAATTCAGGGTCGATAAAATCACGCTATCGGTGTCGCAAAAAACAATCCCTGATATTAAGTATCACTCAGAGTCAGAAATTCAAGGCCTGGTGAAGCGGCAAGTGATGAAACTATTAGAAGATAAGGACTTGCTCACCAATCAGGCAGATGCAAATACTTTGATAATTAATGCAAAATATATGAGAAATTTTGTGGGTGATAAAACCCCTTTCCCTACGGATTCTTTGGCATACCCACATTATGATTATGAAATAAAGGTTCTTGACGGAGCTAAAGAGTTAACAACCATAACCAGAAAGAACTTGACTTTTCATGGTGGAGTTGCGATGAACCTAATGGTTATGGCTGGACGCCTTCGAAAAAAAACTGATGAAAATGTTTTTATAGATGCTTTTTCTAAAGAAATCGTAGCCTCTATTGAAGAATTAAAGATTCAATAGGCCAGACTTGCGGGGTATGCCGGACAGAAGAACACAGAGGTTTGCCCGGCATACTAGGGTTGGGCACACCTGAGGCACCTGTGACATCACCACGGCGTCATCACCACGGGTAGTGTCGCCGCCATTACTACCGCCGCCGCCCAGGGCACGGCTGAAATCTCCGCGGAGACACTGAAAACTGGTAATGAAGGGCGTATTTTTGTACACTTGCACGCTCCGTGGGATTTCACCACCATGGTGAAGCGCGGGGGCATTGGAATTTTAACGTTGGAATTTTAGGGGTTTTGTATCATGGCACGCGTCACTGTCGAAGATTGTCTGGAAAACGTCAACAGCCGCTTTGAGCTGGTGCTGCTTGCAAGCAAGCGCGCCCGTCAATTGGTTGCAGGCAAGGAGCCGATGGTGCCCTGGGAAAATGACAAGCCCACCGTCGTCGCCCTGCGCGAGATTGCTGAGGGCAAGATCAGCAACGAGATCCTTGAGAAAATGGCCGCTGACGAGCGCGCCGCGCGGGAAGCCGCCGAGGCTGAGGCCGCTGCCGCCGAGGCAGCAGAAATCGCCGCCGAACGCGAAGAAGACCAAGGATAAGACTAACTCGCCCGGCTTTTTTCTCTCCAGGGGGCTGAATCATCAGCGCCCACATCCCCCATCCCGGTTAACATCCCCCAGCACCTGGCCTATACTTCCCGTAAAGTGGTATCTGAATCAGTCCCGAATTCGCGAAAACCTGAAAAACAGTCATCCAACCCGTCCGGCAACAACTGGGCGGGGTACACTTGAGCCAACGTAAATCAAGCACAAACAAAAGAGAGCCCGGTGTTTCTAATCCATGATCTGTGTACTCTCCTGGAAGGGTATCTCGAACCGGATCAGGTAAAGGAAGTTTACCGGGCCTATCTGTTCGGTGCCGAGGCCCACGAGGGCCAGCACCGCCTCACCGGCGAACCCTACATCTATCACCCCTTGGCCGTGGCACGCATCCTTGCCGAGATGCGCATGGACTACAAGACCATCATCGCCGCCCTGTTGCACGACGTCATCGAGGACACGGAAACGGCGCGGGAAAACCTGGTGAGCAGCTTCGACGAGGAGGTGGCCAATCTGGTGGACGGGGTCACCAAGCTCACCCAGGTAAAGTTCGGCTCCAAGGCCGAGGCCCAGGCGGAAAACTTCCGCAAGATGATCCTCGCCATGGCCAAGGACATCCGCATCATCCTTATCAAGCTGGCCGACCGTCTGCACAACATGCGCACCCTGGGTGTCATGCGTCCGGACAAAAAACGCCGCATCGCCCGCGAAACCCTGGACATCTACGCACCCATCGCCAATCGCCTGGGTATGAAAAACATCAGTCTGGAACTGGAGGATTTGTGTTTCCAGGCGATTCATCCCCTGCGCTACCGGGTGCTGGACAAGGCTGTGAAACAAGCTCGTGGCCATCGCAAGGAGATCGTCGACAAGATCCGCACCGCCATCGAAGAACGCCTGCACAACGAGGGACTGGACGTACCGGTGATCGGCCGGGAGAAACACCTCTACAGCATCTACCAGAAAATGATCAACAAAGGGCTGAGCTTCAAGGACGTGGCCGACGTATTCGCCTTTCGCATCGTGGTAGACAAGGTGGACACCTGCTACCGTGCCCTGGGGGTCGTGCACAATCTGTACAAACCGGTGCCGGGGCGTTTCAAGGATTACATCGCCATTCCCAAGGCCAATGGCTATCAATCCCTGCACACCATTCTGTTCAGCCCCTACGGCATTCCCATCGAGGTGCAGATCCGCACCGAGGAAATGCAGCGCGTGGCAGAGGCCGGTATCGCCGCCCACTGGCAGTACAAGACCGGCGACGCCACCCCGGGCCATGCCACGGAATGGCTCAAGCGCCTGCTGGAAATGCAACAGAATGCCGGCAATTCCGAGGAATTTCTGGAAAACGCCAAGATCGACCTGTTCCCCGACGAGGTTTACGTGTTCACCCCGGAAGGTGACATCGTCAACATGCCCCGCGGCGCCACGGCTCTGGACTTTGCCTATGCCGTGCATACCGATGTGGGCAATACCTGCGTGTCGGTGAAGATCGACCGACATCTCGCACCGCTACGCAGCGAACTACTCAACGGACAGACGGTGGAGATCATCACCGCCCCCGGTGCCAAACCCAACCCGGTGTGGCTGGACTTCGTCACCACCGGCAAGGCCCGCGCCAACATCCGCCATTATCTCAAGCACATGCAGCGCGACGAGGCCATCAGCCTGGGCAAGCGCATGTTGGAAAAGGCCACCGCCGCCATTGCCCTGTCCTGGGACCTGTCTTCGGCAAAAGACGTGCAGACAGTACTGGATGGCCTCAACGTGCACAGCCTCGATGAACTCTATGAAGCCATCAGTCTGGGCAATCGGGTGGCCTCGGTGGTGGCGAGACAAATTGCCGACATACTCGCGGAAAAACATCCACAGGGCCAAAAGGCTGGTGTGAAAGGCATGTTCAGCCGCTACGCGCCGGACTGGATGAAACCCTCGGCCAGCCGCTCCACTAAGAAACCACTGGCGATTCGTGGCACCGAGGGCTCGGTGGTAACCTTCGCCAAGTGCTGCCACCCTATTCCCGGCGATCCCATCCTGGGCTTCGTCAGCGCCGGACGCGGCATCGTCATCCACCTGCGCAATTGCAAAAACGTACGGGAATTCAAGAACAATCCCGAACGCTGGGTGGACGTGCAATGGGAAAAGGACGTGGAGGGTTTTTATCCCGTGGACATTCGCGTGGACACCGCCAATCAGCGTGGCGTACTGGCCACCGTGGCAGCCACCATCGCCGATCTGGAATCCAATATCGAAAACGTCTCCATCACCGAACGTGATGGACGCTATTCCACCATGCTGTTCACCGTACTGGTGAAGGACCGCGTGCACCTGGCGCAACTGATGCGCCGGATAAAGGCCACCGAGGGCGTGGTGAAGATCACCCGCTCCAAGTCATAATCACACTGTCAACAGACACCGTATTCACACTTGTAGGAGAGGACCATGGGTCAGCAGGAAACAAACATGACGCGCCAAACCATTCACACCAGCGCCGCACCAGAGGCCATCGGCACCTATTCCCAGGCCATCAAGGTGGGCGATACCGTTTATCTTTCCGGACAGATTCCCCTGGTGCCTGCCAGCATGGAGGTGGTGGAGGGTGACGTGGCGGCACAGATTCACCAGGTGTTCGACAACCTGGAGGCCGTAGCCCGCGCCGCCGGCGGCAGCCTGGCAGACATCGTCAAGCTGAACATCTTTCTCACCGACCTGGGCCACTTCGCCCTGGTCAACGAAATCATGGCCGAGTATTTCCAACAGCCCTATCCGGCCCGCGCCGCGGTGGGCGTGGCCAGCCTGCCCAAGGGGGTGCCGGTGGAAATGGACGCGATAATGGTGCTATCGCAATGATAAGAATCTCAAAAATGGTTTAACAGACATCGGTGACCATTAGCCACCTTGGGAGCACCTGAAGCGGCAATGGGTGAAAGCGGGTTATCCCATAGCGCACTTACGGAGAAAAATACGGTAGGAGCGCCTTTCCAGGCGCGATTCGCGCCTGGAAAGGCGCTCCCACACGGGGAAACAACCCTGTTGCAATTATTTTGAGACGATTCATAAACCGGCAACAACAAGCTAGGACCTGTTAACACTAATTGTTCTTTGCACCCTGCTCAATCCACAGGCGCAGGGTCTTGATCTCCTCGGCACTCAACGGCGGGCGGTCACCATGGGGCATATTGATAGCGGAATTGGCGCGACCTTCCACCAGAATCATTAGCGTGCTGGACAGGCTGTCACCGGGCTTGATCACCGGGCCGAACTTGGTGCCCTGCATCACTTCATCGTAGTTCGTCAATTTCAGACCACTGGCCTTGGTGCCTTCGCCGCCGGCATGACATTCAAGACAATGTCTGGCAAGAATCGGTTGTACATCCTTGCTAAAACTCACCTGGGGCTCGGGCGGGGCTTTGTCACAGGCGCTAAGCACCAGTACTGTAGCCGATAAAATCAGGCTACCAAAAATGGATCGGCGATGGCGCATGAGCTTTCTCCCGTGGTTATGAAAAGCAAGTGTAGTATGAATTGTTCCGCGCGACGCAGCTTTTCAGGGAAAGGATAACCAACCTATTCACTTGGTCATTAATACAATACCCAAAAAGATTCTCGCAACGCACTACAACAATATTCAAATATTAGTCTATACTGATGGCGAGAAAAAGTGGAATCTTTTCAGCTGGGGGTTTAACCCACTGAGAAACAGGCATAAGGTGTCATCACCACGCTCGGGGAGAGTCCGAATGTTTACCAAAGAACACTGCAGTCACTTTTCCGTTTTACCCATCGGCATGCGGGTCATGTATACCAGTACCCTCGTGGTGTTAGGCGTTGGATATCTTTTCGCCATGATCTATATTTTCGCCTCCCACGCCGGGCGAGATGGCAAGCCCGGGCTCTCGGTGGATGACCTGATCATCGCCTACAGTGGCAGCAAGTCAGACTCTCGACTCGAAAGCGCCTTAAAGGGGCCCATGGCCAATATGTTGCCGCAAAGCGAGAAGTCCGAAATCATCTCCTGGGTACGGCGTGGCGCTTCAGAAGAGGAATTCAACAAGGGTGCCCCTGGGGCGAAGCCCATTGCGCCGATCATGGAAAAACGTTGTTTGATGTGCCACAACGGCTCCAATCCACACATCCCCAATTTCAAGGAATTCAAAAACATTAAGGAGGTGGCGCAGCTTGACACCGGAATGGATATTTTTTCTCTGGTGAGAGTCTCGCATATTCATTTGTTCGGTATCACCTTCATTTTCTACATCGTCGGTTCCATTTTCTGCCATGCTTATATCAAGCCTTTCTGGCTCAAATGCGTGCTGATGATGACCCCGTTTCTCGCCATCTTGCTGGACATTGGCTCCTGGTATCTCACCAAGCTGTATCCTCCCTTTGCCTGGGTGGTGATGATCAGTGGGGTGCTGATGGGGATCGCCTTCGCTGGCATGTGGGTGATCTCAGTGTACCAGATGTGGTTCTACAAACCGCCACAGGAACTGCTGGAAAGTGGCGGTAATGTATCGCAATAGGTACACCCTGAACTTCAAGGATAACTACAGCTCAGCGCGTTTCACGACAATCTAACCAGAAAACAGAGGAGGAAGGACGATGATAAAAATCGCTAAACATCTTTTACTGGGTACCGTCGTCATCGCAGGTGTTCTGACAGTGGCTAACGCACAGGCGGGTGATGCCGCCGCCGGCAAGGCAAAGAGCGCTAACTGTACGGGCTGTCACGGCATGAATGGCAAGAGCAACAGTCCCACCAACCCCAACTTAGCCGGACAAAAAGAAGCCTATTTGGTAAAGGCCCTCAAGGCCTATCGTGATGGCAAGCGCAAGGATCCCATGATGAGTTCAATGGCGGCGGGCCTGAGTGACGCGGATATTGCCGATCTTGCCGCGTTCTACTC
The DNA here is from genome assembly GCA_011051685.1 of Gammaproteobacteria bacterium. GTDB lineage: Bacteria > Pseudomonadota > Gammaproteobacteria > SZUA-152 > SZUA-152 > SZUA-152. The sequence continues at coordinate 7,169 of DRKQ01000148.1, read as the reverse complement.
TAGCGTAAAATAGTCTTTCTTCTGCAGCGCTGCACCGGCGGATTGTTACTGATCCGCCGGCATTTTCTGCTGTGGCGGTAGCCATGTACAATCGTTACGTGTCCCAACGCTGGATAGGCCGCCTTGAAGCAAACCACACCCTCTTCTGCAACGACTCAACACTACCCGCTGACTCGTTTGCCCGGGGTGGGCCCCAGCGTGGCGCAAAAGCTGGCCCGGCTAGGCATCAACACCATTGCCGACCTGTTGTTTCACCTGCCCCTACGTTATCAGGATCGCACCCGCATCGCCGCCATTGGCAGCCTGCGCAACGGCGACGAAGTCACCGTGCGCGGTGAGGTTCAGCTCAGCGAAATAAAATACGGCCGGCGACGCATGTTACTCTCGCGCATCAGTGACGGCACTGGTTTTCTCACCCTGCGGTTTTTCCATTTCAGCGCCCAACAACAGGCCAAGCTCGCCCGCGGTGTGCAGGTGGAGTGTTTTGGCGAGGTACGCGCCGGGGCAAGCGGACTGGAAATGGTCCACCCGGAACACCAGCAGATCGACCCTGCTACACCACCGCCCAATGCCGCACGCCTGACCCCCGTCTATCCCACCACCGAGGGCCTGCGCCAGCTCAAACTGCGCGCCCTGATCCAAACCCTGTTGAACGACCCGGGACTCTTCAACACGCATCTCGAGGAACTGCTGCCCACTGACATGCTGCATGACATCCAGCTGCCCGCCCTCGCCGCAGCCGTACATTACGTGCACTACCCACCGGCGGATGCACCACTGGCTACGCTCCAGAGCGGCGAGCATCCCATGCAGCAACGCCTTGCCTTTGAGGAACTACTGGCCCACCAGCTCAGCCTGCGCCTGCTGCGTCGACGCCAGGAGAAAAGACCAGCACCGGCGCTGTCCGGGGAAGGTCTCATGCAAAAGGCCCTGCTGGATGCCTTGCCCTTTGCCCTCACACATGCGCAGCAGCGGGTGGCCGAGGAGATCCGCCACGATTTGCAACAACCCCACCCCATGCAGCGCCTGGTACAGGGCGACGTGGGCAGTGGCAAGACCATTGTCGCTGCGCTGGCGGCCCTGCAGGCGGTGGAGGCAGGCTTTCAGGTGGCGGTGATGGCGCCCACGGAACTGCTCGCCGAGCAACACCGTAACAATTTTACTGCTTGGCTTGCGCCCCTGGGTGTGGCGGTGCACTGGTTGTCGGGCAAGACCAAGGGCGCGGCACGGCGGGAAACCCTGGCGGCCATGGCCGAGGGCAGCGCCCAGGTAATCGTGGGTACCCAGGCATTGTTTCAGGAGGAGGTGGCCTACGCCCACCTTGGACTGGTGATCATCGACGAGCAACACCGCTTTGGCGTGCATCAGCGTCTTTCACTGCGTGACAAGGGCAGAGACAACGATGGCTATCCCCACCAGCTGGTGATGACCGCCACCCCCATCCCGCGCACCCTGGCGCAGACCGCCTATGCCGACCTGGATCTGTCCATCATCGACGAGCTGCCACCGGGACGCAGCCCGGTGGAGACCGTGGTGATTGCCGAGCAGCGCCGCGACGAGGTGGTGGCCCGCCTCCACAAGGCCTGTCGCGAGGGCCGGCAGGCCTACTGGGTCTGTCCGCTGGTGGAGGAATCGGAAAAACTGCAATGCCAGGCGGCCCAGGAAACCGCCGAGGCCCTGCAGGCGGCGTTGTCGGATTTGCGCATCGGCCTGGTGCACGGGCGCCTCAAGGCCGCAGAAAAAACCGCAGTGATGGCCTGCTTCAAGGCCGGTGAGCTGGATCTGCTGGTGGCCACCACGGTGATCGAAGTGGGAGTGGATGTACCCAATGCCACGCTCATGGTCATCGACAACGCCGAGCGCCTCGGCCTCTCGCAACTGCACCAGCTGCGCGGACGGGTAGGCCGTGGCGCTGGTCAAAGCAGTTGTGTGCTGTTGTATGGCGCCGGTCTGTCGAAGACGGCCCGCGCCCGGCTGGCCATTCTGCGTGAAAGCAACGATGGCTTTGTGGTGGCGCAAAAAGATCTGGAAATCCGCGGCCCCGGTGAGTTGCTGGGAACCCGGCAGACCGGCCTGGTAAATCTGCGTATTGCCGACCTGCAACGCGACCACGCACTCATTCCACAGGTGGCCCGCTGCGCTGACACGCTGTTGCGCAACCACCCCACACTGGTGGGCCCACTGTTACAGCGCTGGCTGGGTGATGGGCTGCGTTACGGCAAGGTGTGATCTGAGGGGGTGAGGGAGGACATTTCGAGACCAGCGGTTGACTGTCACTTACCGCCTCCGGCCAGGATGCCGGCCTTTCCCCGGCGGAGAATCATTCCTTAGACAGAATCCAGAGTGATAAACATGTAGTCTTATATCTTTGAATCTAAAATGTTTTGTGCTTCCGCGGAATTCTTGAGTGGATTTCTTGACTATTGAAAAATTAGCGTCTAGTAATTAAGTAAATCATCATCACAATCCTCCCTCTCAGATGGTGGTTTCATTTAACGGCCTTTCCCCAAGGCCGTTTTTTTTCATCTGAGAGTTATCACCAGGAGCCGGCTCGCGGCTATTTGATCTTGCTGACTTCCTTCACCAGCAGGGTCTCCAGCTGCTTCTGATCGGGAATCACCGCGGTTTCTTCGCCCAGTTGTACCTGGTCGCTGGCCAGGGTCAATTTATGAGCCGGTTTTTTCAGGGAACTCATTGCACTCCGATCCAGAGCCAGGAGCCGGGGAATACCCTGGGCAAGCACCCCATAGAACGGCAGCTTTTCATCGCCCCTGATGCCGTTTAGCACCGCCACCCGTGAATTGCGCGTTGGGCTGGCTGCTGGCAGCCCGTTCATGGTTTCAAAAGAGATTACGGGAATGCGCACACCGCGCCAGTCCATCATGCCCAGAAACCATTCCGGTGTAGATTTCACCGGATTCATCTCCGCCACCCCAATCACCTCGGCAATACAGGTATTGGGCAACAGCAGGTTCATGTCCGTCAGCGGGATCAGCTGGGCGCGAACAACGGTACTGGTTTCTTCGGTTTCAGTCATGGTGCTCATCTCTGCGGGTGCATGGAATGGCTATTCTTCGCGGTAATACTCATACAGGCGCTCTGCCAGGGCGCGGGGATTAGCGGAGTAGGTCACGGTACTGGTTTTGCGCGCCTGATCGGGCATGGAGCTGATCACACAACTGTCCACATCCTGCGCCCAGACGATGCCACCATGGCGGGCCATGGTCTCACAACCCCGGGCGCCATCATCCCCCATACCACTGAAAACGATGGTGCCGGCCATGTTGTTGTAATGCTCCGCCACGGCGGCCATTACATTATCGATGCTGGGTGAATAAATGGCATTTTCCTGCGCAGGCACCAGGGACAGATAACCATCATCGGTGATGCGAATATCCTTGTCGGCGGGGGCAAGGATTACCTCGTGATGGCGAATCAGATGGCCGGCGCGTCCCACCACCACGTTGAACGGCGTAACCCGGTTCAACTGTTCGGCCAAGAGGGAGATATGGTTGGCGCCAATATGCTGGGCAAGAAAAAACGCCACCGGCAAATCGGGCTCCACCGCAGCCAGAAACTGGCGCACTGCCTGCGGGCCACCCAGTGAGGCGCCCAGCACCCAAATATTTACTGCCGCACCATTAGGTTTTTCCACACCGCCAGTGTCCGCCTCCGAGGGAGGTGCCTCGGGCTCCACGGCATCGGCCAAGCCCACAGCGGCCGTCGCCGTCCTGTCAAGGCGCGGTTCCAGTTCCAGTGCCATCTCCATAGAGGGTGCGGAAAGCGAATCCGGGTAAACCTCGTGATCCACTTCGGCGACCCTTTCCATCTCTGATTCCTCAACGGCAAAACTTTCCGCCACCGGCTCATGCTGAGCGGCGATCTCGGCAAGTTTGCGCGCCAGCTTCTTCGCCCACAGGGCGTTGGCGCCACCGCCGGCGGGGCTGCTGTCATTAAAAAAAATGGGCAGGGCATCATAGTCCAACAGGGTGTCGATGATGTCGGTCTCCGCGCCGTTTTCCTCGCTGAGATCCACCAGCAACACATCCGGCGAGGCGTTTTCCAACTGTTGCAAAAAACCGTCGCCGGGCAGCTCGTGGGCCACCACATTGAGGCCGGCCTCCTCCAACAAAACGGAGAGCCTTTGTTGGGTCTTTTCCGTGGTGGCGAGAATGGCGACCCGGGTGGCGGTATGGTTCATGGTATCGAGCATCGCATTGGCGTGTGCTTATCCCAGGGTGACGCCAGTGAGCGAACGGATATTGTCGATGAGCTCCGATTCCTGATAGGGCTTGCCCATGTATTGGTTGACGCCAATATCCAGGGCACGCTGACGGTGCTTGTCACCGGTGCGCGAGGTGATCATGATAATGGGCACTTCCTTCAGGCGTTCGTCGTTACGCATGGTTGTGGCCAGCTCGTAGCCATCCATGCGCGGCATTTCCACGTCCAGCAACATGATGTCGGGAATTTGTTCGAGCATCACGGTGAGAGCGTCGACGCCGTCTTTGGCGGTGATGATGTTGTAATCGTAACGCTTGAGCAGGCGTTCTGTGACCTTGCGTACGGTAATGGAATCGTCGACGATCATGACCGTGGGCACCTTCTCTTCCGCCTCTGCCACCGCCTCCATGCCCGGCATCAGTGGCTCGGCCTTGCCATGTTGCTGGGCCAAGGCGGAACGCACCAGGTTGGCCACATCGAGAATCAAGGCCACCTCGCCATCGGGCAGGATCGTGGCACCGGAGAGTACGCCCACAGTGCTGAGCTGAGGCCCCACGGACTTGATAACAATCTCCTGGCGACCCAGCAGGTTGTCCACATGCAGGGCGATACGATGGTCTGCGCTGCGAATCAGCATCAAGGGAACACGTTGGCGTTCCGCCGGCAGCTGCGGTGGCGTGCCCTGCAGCACCGTGCCAAGATTCATGTACTGGTACTGGTTCCCCGCGTACTCGAGAAACAGCTGTTCTCCCGACACCAAGGGTGTCAGCTCTTCCAGACTGGCGCGCACCACATGCTCCACATTGGGCAACTGGATGGCATAGGTGGCCTCGCCCGCCTGCACCATCAGCGCCTGATTCACCAGCACCGTCAGTGGCAGACGCAGGGTAAATGTGGTGCCCTTGCCGGCTTCGGAGTCAATGTGCAGGGTGCCGCCCAGTTGTTTGACCTCGGTGTTCACTACGTCCATGCCCACCCCGCGGCCGGAGATTTGTGTCACCTCCTCGGCGGTACTGAAACCGGACTCAAGAATAAACTCCATGATCTCTGTATCGCTGAGATTGGCATCCGGCTGCATGCGCCCCTTCTCGATGGCCTTTTTGCGCAGGGCCTCCAGGTTGATGCCGGCGCCATCATCACTGATGGTCAGCACCACCTCGGAACCCTCGTGGGTAAATACGATATGCACGTTGCCGCTGGCGGGCTTGCCGGCCTTGGTGCGCACGTCCGGTTTCTCCAGGCCGTGGCCAATGGCGTTGCGCAGGATATGCTCCAGGGCCGGCACAATGCGGTTGAGCTGGGTGCGATCAATCTCACCCTCGCCACCCGTGACCTGAAGTTTCGCCTCTTTGCCAACCTCCTTGCAGGTCTGGCGGAGAATGCGGCGCAAGCGGGGTAGCACACTGGAAAAGGCCACCATGCGGGTGCGCATCAGGCCTTCCTGTAATTCACTGGTGATACGTTGCTGTTGCAGCAGTAACACGTCGGTCTCGCTGGACAGGTTGTCCAGCAGGGCCTGGATGCTGGTAAGATCGCCAAGACTCTCTACCATACTGCGCGAGAGTTGCTGCATGGTGGAAAAACGATCCAGCTCCAGTGGGTCAAAATCCTCCGTGTCGCCACCCGTGGTTTCGTGGCGGTACATGATCTGGGTTTCGGTTTCTATTTCGAACTTGCGCAGCTGCTCTCGCAGACGATGAACGGTCTGATCCAGCTCCGCGAGATTAAAACGCGAGGCACCCAGCTGCTGCGCGATGCGGGAATTGTAGATGTTGATCTCACCCGAAAAATTCACCAGATTATTGAGCAGATCCGCACGCACGCGCACCTGTTCATCGCTGCTTGCCACCTTTTTCTCGGTGCTGACCTTGCCCACCTGATCCAGGGCCACGGCATCGGCCAACTCTTCCAGTTCCTCAGTGGACGTGGTTGCGGCTGCCTCGGGCACAGCAGAGACCGGCTCAGGTTCATGCGGAGTCTCTTCAACAGCCGCCGGGGCTTGTGACGCCTCATAAGTCTTGCCGCTAATGGCCGCCTCTAGCTGCATCAACAGTTCAGTGGAGGCAGCAATCGGCTGTAATTTTCGCGCCGCCTCCAGGCCACCGATCAACCAATCATGGCAGGCCTGGATCACCGCCACATGTTCCGGCTGGGGCTTGATACGACCATCGGTAATACGCTCCAGCAGGGATTCCATGGCATGGGCGAGATCGCCCACCGCCAGAACGTTGGCCATGCGTGCGCCACCTTTGAGAGTATGCAGGAGACGTTGCAGCTCCGCTACATGCTCCAGTTGTTCGTGTTCTTCGGCCCATTTTTGCAAGGTGTCTTCGGTGCTTTCCTGCAGCTCTTCCGCCTCTTCAAGAAAGACCTCCAGCAAATCCGGATCGTAATCCACCTCGGCGGCAGCCACCGCCTCTGGTTCGATACCCACCGTTTCCAGCGTGGGCGCTGCCTCTTCCAATTCCTCGAAGGCCTCTTCTGCAGGAAGCTCTTCCGTTGCTTGTGTTGTCTCCGGTTCATCAATGAGTGGTTCATCAACGAGCAGCACCCCATCATCTTCACTATCCTCCCCAGACCGGTCATCGGGCGCTTCTCCGGACATCTCATCGGGCAACTGTGCCTCATCCTCGATACCTGCCAAAAAAGGCGCTTGTGCGGCTTCCTCTTGCGCTACGTCCTCGTTCTCTTGCTCAGGGGATCCGTTGAGCAGCGCGGCTATTTGCGCGCGCAAGTCGCTGGCATCGTCGGGGAAATTGCCCTGGCGCACCTGTTCGATGGCATTCATCAGCCAGTCCAAACCCTGCTGCACCATGGCTGGTAACTGGGCCGCTACGGGTTTGTTGCCCTCGGTAATACCTTCGAGAATGGTCTCCAGGTCATGGGTCAGATCGCCAATGGCAAAAATATTGGCCAGCCGTGCGCCCCCCTTGAGGGTATGCAGG
>DRKQ01000147.1 GCA_011051685.1 Gammaproteobacteria bacterium | reverse complement strand
TGTGACGCGTCGTATCCCCAAGGGATACTGGGTATACCTGCCACCCTCAAAATCCTACCAGGCCGCAAAACGAAAGGTAGAGGCCTTGCGCAAGAAAGGCCTCACGGACTTGTTCATCATGGGCAAGGGCAGTCGGAAGAACGCCATTTCACTGGGCCTTTTCAAGCGTAAAAGCACCGCCGAGGAACGCTTCCAGCAGGTGAAAAAACTGGGACTCAAGGCTGTTCTGGAAACCCAGTACCGGCGCAGAAAACAACACTGGTTGGACATGAAAGTGGCCGATGGTAAGATCGCTACCGTCGCCGCCATCACTGAAATCGCCGATGGTCTCCCGCAGGCAGAACTGACGCAGCGTAAGTGTCAATAGCGACCAGTGCACCGCCATTGAAGGCGGATTACATTGCGCGAGGATAGGCAAATGCCTACAATAACGCCCTTGGTCAAACAGGCCGACGTAGCACAATTGGTAGTGCAACGCACTTGTAATGCGTAGGTTCGCGGTTCGAGTCCGTGCGTCGGCACCACTATTTTCAGAGTGGTCGAGTCCGTGTGTCAGTACCACTATTCTCAGGCTGGTCGAACTCGTAGTTCGGCAACAATTTTAACCAATTCAGTTTTCCCATGAGCGTCATGAACAAAATGCGTATTCACTGTCTGTTGTTTCTTGTTTGTCTGCTGGGCGTCGTGAGTCCGGCCGTGGCGGGTATTCCGGGCGCCCAAGCGGCTATTCTCAAGGGGGATTTTACGCGCGCTTTCAAGGAATTCAAAAAAGAGGCAGAGAAGGGAAATCCCCTCGCCATGGCTCCCGTGGCTGTGATGCTTCACTTTGGTCAGGGCACCAAACAGGATCTCAAGCAGGCCTTTGCCTGGTATCTCAAGGCTGCAAAAAAGGGATATGAGGCCGGCATGGCCAATGTGGGCATCATGTATTACAAGGGTGCTGGTACGCCACAGAATGATGTCAAGGCCTATGCCTGGCTGGATCTGGCCAGCCGCGCCCGCGGTGGCCGTGAGCACAATGCCAAGGCCCGGGTGGCCGGGTTTCTCTCAGCCAAACAACTCAAACAGGCCCAGCAGCTGGCGCTATCCCTGCGCAAGCAATTCCACATCAAATAAGCCCCTTCCCCTTCTAAATCACGGTTGGTTGCCGGCCAACCCATTGTTGTGATTGTTTTTTTCACACTGGTGGGGCTGGTGTTTAGGAAAAAAGCTGGTTACGATGTTCGGCCCGGTTGCAAACATGGATGAGGTTTGTGGACATGAGCATCGAGAGAATCGGCGAAACCAAATGGGCCCGAAAGCCCGCCAGGCAAGGGCAGCGGGATAAGCGCCGCACTCACCGTCATACCCTTTCTCTGGACACCGAAGTGCATTTTCGAGAGCAGTCTGTCAAGGGCATGTTTCGCTGCCGCACACGGGATGTCGGACTCATGGGCGCCTTCCTGCCATCGGAAAACATGCCTATCACTCCCAAGACCGATATCGAGCTTGTGTTCTACGCCCGTACCCGCGGCCAGCCGCGCCGATACAGTCTGCAGGCCAAGGTGGTGCGCACCGCCAATGATGGCGCTGCCCTGGTTTTTTGTCCTGAGAACAAAGGTCAGAGAGAGGAATTTCGGCGCTTTTTGCTCAGAGCCAAGGTGGCGAGCCGGGAATCCTAACCCAGAACTTTGCTGTTGAATCTTTTCCCAGCCGTCCCTATATGAACAAGGGGTGGCGCTTTTTCAGTACCTGTCAAAAAGGCATAATACGCCGCAACCCGATTCAACGGCCCGCAACCGGGCAGCAGCCGGTGCATGGGCCAATGGTGGGCGAGCCGTTTTTAAAAGGAGCTAGTAGACAAATGGTCGTAGAGGCACATAAAGAAACCCTGGGATTCCAGACCGAGGTGAAGCAACTGCTGCACCTGATGATTCACTCGCTGTACAGCAACAAGGAAATCTTTCTGCGAGAGCTGATTTCCAATGCCTCGGATGCAGCAGACAAACTGCGCTTCGAGGCATTGTCGGATGATGCGCTGTTTGAGGGCGATCCTGATTTAAAGATTCGCGTAAACTTCGACAAAGACGCACGCACCATCACGGTTCGTGACAATGGCATCGGCATGTCGCGTCAGGAAGTGGTGGAGCATATCGGCACCATTGCCAAATCTGGCACTGCCAAGTTCTTCGAGTCACTCACCGGAGATCAGGCCAAGGACGCCCATCTCATCGGCCAGTTCGGCGTGGGTTTTTATTCAGCCTTTATCGTTGCCGACAAGGTGACATTAACCACGCGACGAGCCGGTCTGGGGCCGGAGCATGGAGTACGCTGGGAGTCGGCCGGTGAAGGTGAGTACACCCTGGAGACCGTGGAAAAGACCGAGCGGGGTACGGAGGTCACCCTGCACCTGCGCGAGGGCGAAGATGAATTCCTCGATGGCATGCGCCTGCGCAATATTATTCACAAGTACTCCGACCACATCACCTTGCCCATCCTGATGCCCAAGGAACACTTTGGCGAGGAGAAGGACAAACCTAGCGAGGCGGAATGGGAAGTGGTGAATCGTGCCTCGGCCCTGTGGGCGCGTCCCAAGAGTGAGATCAGCGAAGACGAATACAAGGAATTCTATAAGCACGTCGCCCATGATTTTGAAGACCCCTTGGCATGGACGCACAACCACGTGGAGGGAAATTACGAATATACCTCCCTGTTGTACGTACCGGCACGTGCGCCTTTCGATTTGTGGGATCGCAACCAACGTCACGGCATCAAGCTTTATGTGCGGCGGGTGTTCATCATGGATGATGCCGAGCAGCTAATGCCCAATTACCTGCGTTTTATACGGGGTGTCATTGACTCCGCCGACCTGCCGCTCAACGTGTCGCGGGAAATCCTTCAACACAACAAGGCCATTGACACCATCCGCGCCGGTTCTGTGAAGAAGGTGCTGGGGCTGTTGGAAAACCTGGCCAAGAATGAACCGGAAAAATATGCCACCTTCTGGAAGGAATTTGGCCGCGTAATGAAAGAGGGGCCAGGTGAAGACTTCGCCAACAAGGAGCGCATTGCCAAGCTGCTGCGTTTTTCCAGCACCCATACCGACAGCGAAACCCAGGACGTGTCCCTGGAGGATTACGTTAATCGTATGAAAGAGGGCCAGGAGGCCATTTACTATGTCACCGCCGAAAGTTTCGCCGCGGCAAAGAACAGTCCTCATCTGGAGATATTCCGCAGCAAGGGCATCGAGGTATTGCTGCTCTCGGATCGCGTCGATGAGTGGCTGATCAGTTCGCTCACCGAATATGCCGACAAACCTCTTAAATCGGTGGCGCAGGGAGAACTGGATCTCGGCGAACTGGAAGATGAAGAGGAAAAAAAGGCGCATGAAAAAACCGACAAGGCCTTTAAAAAGGTTATCAAGCGCATCGAGGATACCTTGGGTGATACGGTCAAGGAGGTGCGGGTCACGCATCGCCTGACAACGTCTCCGGCCTGCCTGGTTACCGGTGAGCATGACATGAGCGCGAACCTCGAGCGTATTCTCAAGGCAGCCGGACAGAACATGCCGGGCAGTAAGCCCATCTTTGAGATCAATCCCGAGCATCCGCTGGTGCAGAGGCTCAAAGAGGAAAAAGATGACGAGCGCTTTGCGGAGTTGACCAGGGTGCTGTTCGACCAGGCCTTGCTGGCAGAGGGTGGCCAGCTTGATGACCCGGCCACCTTTGTGCGGCGCATGAATGAGTTGCTTTTGACTCTGTCAAAGTAGTCGTCCGGTTATCCGTTGGAGTTCACAACGCCGCTTATCGAAGCTCGCCTGCGCAAACGTTACAAGCGTTTTCTGGCAGATGTGGAACTGGCCAGCGGTGAGCTGCTTACGGTGCATACTGCAAATACCGGCGCCATGCTCGGCTGCAGCGAACCTGGCAGCCGGGTGTGGCTCAGCGTATCCGACAATCCCAAGCGTAAATATCCGCACAGCTGGGAGATTGTCGAAGTGGCACCGGGGGTGTTGTGTGGTATCAATACCCTGCTCAGCAATGCCCTGGTAAGCGAGGCCATTGAGGCCGGACGTATCCCAGAGCTGGGTGGCTATGAGAAACTTCGTCGGGAGGTTCCCTATGGCCAGGAACGCAGCCGTATCGATATCTTGTTGGAATCCCCACAGCAGACCGCAATCCCTTCCTGTTATGTAGAAGTAAAAAATGTCACTTTGGCTGATGATGGTGTGGCCATGTTTCCTGATGCGCCAACCGCGCGTGGCCTGAAACATTTGCGTGAATTGATGGAAGTGGTAAAGCAGGGAGAGAGGGCGGTGCTTGTTTATTGCGTGCAGCGCGAAGACTGCAGCGAGTTCCGTCCCGCGGAAAAAGTTGATGCCCATTACGCCAGTGTTTTGCGTGAGGCCATTGGCCAGGGGGTGGAAGTGCTGGCCTATCAGGCCAGTGTGTCAGTTGAGGCTATTTCTCTGGACAGACGATTAGAGTTAGGCGTGGATTGGTAACAGTCTCGATTCAGACCTTGCCGGTTCCCACTCCGTCTCCCGAGGATGTAAGCTGATCATCATTGCTGGCCTTGGTGGCGGCAAGGATTGTGCTGAGTTCGTCATGGGGCATGGGGCGGGCAATGTGATAGCCCTGGATATATTCGCAACCCATGCGGCTAAGCTCATCCTGTGAATGCTGATCCTCAACACCTTCGGCCACCACTTCCAGCCCGAGATCATGCGCTAGACCTACTGTGGCACGCACAATGGCCGCATCACTTTCATTCCTGGACA
>DRKQ01000146.1 GCA_011051685.1 Gammaproteobacteria bacterium | reverse complement strand
TACTAAGTACAAGAAACTCAAACAAAAAAATGTTAATTATTCTACATTTTCACGGCTCTCATATGTCGTTTAAAGACCGCTACCCGAAAGAATATTCTAGGTTCAGCGGAGAAAATCCCTTAATCGACCAATATGACAATTCAGTACTCTATACCGATCACATCATTTCAACGGCTTTGGGTATAAGCGAAAAATATAATGCAAAATTTCTGTATTTTTCGGACCATGGACTAGGTAACCCAAATGGTGATATACCATTAAAACATGGCGTTAGAAAAAACCCTGATGTCGATTCCCTGAAAGTTCCATTTATAAGCAGTGAAATTTTAAAAATAAGAAACAAACAAACAATTAATCTGTTTTATTTTGAGTGTATTTTTTCAAGCTGGTCGGGGATCGTAGCAGAAGAATTGAACAATGATTATTGCGCGAAATCTCTAAGCGATGATCGAATAACATTTTATGACGCGAACCTAAACATACACAGAATACCCAGACAATAGAAATTTCCCGCCATTCAACAGTGTAATGTATTTCTTTTAAGTGTTAATCGAAACGTAAATTTTATTCAGTGGGTTGCTTTTTCAATTTCACAAGTCAGATTATCCATAGCTTGTTTCACTCCATACGTTGTTGATATGGCCTCCCAGTTATTTGTTGTTTTACCTGGCCGATGATTTATTGCCTCGATAATTAACCTTGGAAATTCGGCAATAGTGCCTACGTGGATATTTTCAAGGTTGTCAGGGTTTATTCCTTCCATGCCTTTTTCAGTCGTAACAAGATATCGTCCGCTCGCTAGTGCTTCAATCACCTTTATTTTGATACCGCCACCCATGGTAATCGGTGCAATGGCCATAGTACATTTTGCGTATTCATCTTTGAGGCTGTCGACGAAACCAAGTGACTCGATATTTGGGTGTTTTACATCATCTGGAAAGTCTCTGCCAATGAAGCGAAAGATGACATCTGGGCATTGCTTGATGACCTCGGGAAGAATTTTATGGTAAACCGTGTACACGCCATCCCTGTTTCCGGCATTACTGTAGTTTCCAACCATTAGCACGACAGGCTTTTGCGATGGTATTTCTTCGTAAAAGGGGTCCAACATGTTCTCATCGAAGGCGCAGTGTAAAACTTTTACTTTGTCACTTGGTACCCAAGCTCTGAATGCTTTTGCATCCGGTTCTGATATGGCAACGGTAAAAAGCGCATTTTTCGTGGCGATTTTTTCAACAAGATACATGTAGGGAACAAATATGTAGCGCAGGCGATTTGTGCTGGCTACATTTAGATATCGCTGGTATTCGATATTGTGGGTGTTGTAGATATACGGAACGTTAAATTTGCGTGATAGCAGGTGAGCGTAAAATCCTGCTTTTTCAAAATCCGCAAAAATAAAGTCGAACTTGTATTTTCTTAGGACGTTCGCGGCAGTCTTGTAAAAATCCCGGCTAAATATGAAATAATCAATGGCAGAATAGGCGACGGTGTCCATGCTTTCCAGGCGTTCTACCAGTGCGTGATCCCGGCCTTCTTCATGCTTTTCCTGGAGGTGTACCAGGTGAGTATCATAATGCTCGACGAAGTGTCGTAAGAATAATCTGCCGCGAGTTGTTGTGCCTGTGCTGGAGACGGTGGGGTCAAAAGTGGATAAGTAGAGGCATCTGGGTTTTTTATTGTTTTCCATAGTTTTTGATGCGATTTTTAGTCTGCTGTGCAAATAAGTTCATGGGACGCTATCGAATAACATGGCGACTGTCAATTTCTTATATGGGCATGTTTGTCCACACCGTCAAGTATTTGGAGGAATGAAAGGTGGACTGATGGGCAGGGGCGATAGCGATTCTACGGTTCTATTTAGGGATCATTTGTAAAGACTCACCATTTGGTGTTTGGGCGGGAATTGTAGGGGCAGTGACGCTGCCATTGAAAGTGCCAACGGAAATGACCCAATCAGACGTGTATGGGGCAGTCCACGTGTAGTTTCCAGCTGACTTTACCCCAAGGTTTATTTCTGCATAGGGTTTTTTGGTGTCAACGGCTACTGCTGGCAGGTTTTGTGGAGCACTTGTTATGTTGTATGAGATTGAAGCTGCATTTGTGGCATAAAAGACAAAATTGGTATTGTCTGTTGTTCTTACTGTATAACCACTTCCTAAAGTATTGTCACGGACAAGGTTGTTAAGAGTCCGGTTTTTCCAGAAGCTAAAGTAGGTTTTGAACCATTCAGGGTTAACGTAAGGGTCTGCTTCCCAGGGGCCGGTGGCTCCCCATATTGCACTGACACCGCCTGCCATCATGTTTATCCATAATTGTTGGCGTTGGCTGTCTTCGTTGATGCGACTTGTCCACCACCGTTCATCAAAAGAATGGGGTGTGGATGTGTCGGAATCGAAGACTCCAATAACATCACTATATGTAGCTCCGTTAAAGAAATTTCCTTTAGAATACCAATCGGCTTCCGGCCAAAATACATAGCCATAACTCGAGCTTTGATCTCGGGCGCCGAGAAGGTGTTTCCAGCCCATCTTGCTGCGTAAAAAATCCCCCCAGCCACGTAGGTCAGTGGTGGTTGTATCTTCGACAATGTCAAATCCGTAACCCATTATCCAGCCGGGTAGGGGGCTAAGTCGTGCGGCAATGTACCTCAGTAGGCGTTTCTCTCCCGCACTTCTTGCTCCATTTGAACCGAAGCCTGCTTGTACGCATTGATTTCGGCTACAGTCACCGTTGTACCAAAAATGGACGACGCCACCAGCGGCATGGGTTTTGGTGATTAGGTCATCAAGTATTTGAAACATTGCCAAATCAGGGTCGTTGTTGGTAAACACGGCACCGGTTGAGTTGAGATCGACCCACCGACCACCAACAAAGAAAAATATACCATTAAACCCTTCGTTGCTCATGTGGGTTTGAAGTTCAGTGTTAATATTACTGGGTGTCCAGTCCGCAGGTTTTTCTGTGAACGCCAATCTGAATTGGGGAAGAAAGCCAACAGGTTGGCTGTTTTCTTCTTTTTGTCTTGCCCATTTGTTGCCGTTGTTTGTGACAAACCCGTTAATGTTTGGATCTGTATTTGGGTTAATAGTAACAGTGCCAGTGTGGCCGGAAAGTTGGGGGTCGCTACTTGTTGTGCTGAATGTCCATGTGCCTGTGCGGGTGCCGGCAAACCTGAATTTCCAAGTGGTGCCTCCGGCATAAAACATTTCCGTTATGCGTGTTTCTCCGGATGCAGGGTGTGTGAAGGTTACGGTGGCAACGAGGTCGAACGGGTTGCCTGTGTAGCTCGGGTTGTCCAGGCTCCATTCGATATATGGCGCCCACAGGGTGCCGGTGCGGTCCATTACAGCTGCAGTGGTGTTGTTCGCCATCGCAGTGAAAGCCATCAATACAAGGGCGGCTAAAAAGTGTTTTAGCGTTATTGATGCGCCAGGTTTTGCGTACATCTTTTTTTCCTCGGTATTCGCAGCGGTTGGCATTGTATCAATTGGGGATGACATCGCATATTCCGGTGGAGTAGCCCGATGTGCCGACTGCATTGTAGGCTTTGAGTTGGAAGCAAACAGTGTCGCCTTTGTTCAGTCCGAGATCGTTCCAGGCATCAAAGCTGACAGAGGGGGCGGCGGCGTTAAATCCACTGCTGCCGACGACCGGGTTTGCAATTTCTGTGGTTGCTGTGGCTAGTGTGGGGCCGGTGTATACACGGTAGCCGATGATGGCGTCGCTTGCTGGGTTGGGGTTCCAGGAGTATTTGAGATTGACCGCGGCGCAGGTCGTGCAGCTTATGTTTATGGTGACAGTCGCTGTTGCCAGGTCGCCATCGATATCTGTGACGCTATATACGATGGTGTCTGTGCCAATGAAAATGCCGTTGGGGGTGTAGGTGATGCTGTTGTCGGTGCCAATGGTGGCAGTACCATTGCTGGGTACTTGCACCATGCTTACGGTCAACGGTAAGTCCTCGAGGCCGGTATCATTGTTTAACACCGGGATGTTGATCGAGGTTGTTTGATTGGTGGACGCGGTGTCGTCGTTGGCGAAGGGGGTTGCTGTGCCTCCGCCGGTTCCACCAGTGCCACCGGTCCCACTCGTGCCACCGGTCCCACCCGTGCCACCGGTGCCGCCCGTTCCACCAGTGCTACCCGTTCCTGTTGTTTCATCGGTAATCAGCACGATATACATACTGGCGCCATTTTCGTTGCCAGAAAGGGTCACGGTGCCGGCGTCGAAGGTTTGTTTGTACAGGTAGAGTGTGCGGTCGGTGGTGACGATGACTTCGCCGGTGACTTCCCAGGTGTCCAGCCAGCTGGGGCGGCTGGCGGCATCGTTAGCGTGGCCGATAACGACGTCCACGGTTTTGTTGATCGTGAAGCTGAGAAAACCCGGGCCGCTGGAGGTCTTGTCGTTGTTGGCCGTTTGCAGGTACCGGGCGCCTACGTAGGCGGAGGGAATGCTGGAATAGGTGTAGCTGCGGTCGATGTAGACGGCGCTGCCTGTTTTCAGTGTGTCCCAGGTGTAGGTGGCGGGCGCAGGATCGGAAACGACGAGGCTCGTGCCGCCACTATTGCCGCCGGGATTTCCGCTGCCGCCACCAAGGGTGTCTCCCGGGCTGCCGTTATCAGCACTACCCCCACAGGCGGTGAGCAGTCCCAGTATTGCGGCCAAGGTGAGGTATTGTTGCAGCCCACGGAAAATTGAGGGCTGACGGGCTGATACATGGCTTGGCATGGGTAATGATTCCTGACCTGTAGACCTGTAGTAGACGATGTTGTGCGGGATCGAAGCGGCGGGATTGCTATGGTTGTTGCACCTGTCAACGTTGTTGGGCGTTGTTCGGTTCCCATTAAAATTCATATGCTTGCTTATCCGTAAACATCGTCTTTTTGGGGCGGGTCGTTTGGGACGGCGGTCACAAATTGACAGGCGTGGGAAGGTCTGGCAATGCGGAATGCTACCCAGTTCCGGGTCGGTTGCGGGGCGATGCTCAGGGTAGAAACCGTGGGTTATATTCCGCCGGTTTCACCGGTGCCGGGTCTTTGGCAGGGCTGTGCTGTGGAAGTGCTGGCCGTTGCGGTTATTTTGCACAGAATGGGGATAAAATTCACGAGACGTGGATAAACCTGGGGTTATTCGCGGCCAATAGCGTTATACTACCGGGCGCGAAATTCAGGGGTTTGGGTGGGGGTTCGGGGTATGCGCCAGGCGCACTTTGGCCCTGAGCCAGTCCTCGCTTCGAAGGGTGGGACGCATCGACGACTTTGCCGCCCGGAGGCCGGGGATCGATTCTCTCCAGAATCACTGCTGTCCCGTTAACATTCGCATTAGTGGGCGTAATAGTTTGTTTTTTATGAGCTGCAGCATGATTTGAAAATTTGAGACATGAATAATCAGTAAGCTCTACCGTCATTCCGGCGAAGGCCGGAACATAAGCCCGAAGCGCGTTGAACGCCACAGGCGGCCCGAAGGGTGAGCGCAGCGAATAATCCAGAGGTTTTAACGACATTCTAGATTCCGGCCTTCGCCGGAATGACGGATATAACGTTAACGGGACAGCAGTGCTCCAGAATGGTGAGTTTTCGGCGGGGCGTTGTTTCGTGGGCCGGGTGGAAGCTCCGCTATAACAGAATAAATCATTGAGAAACAAGGTAATGGACTTATCGGTTATTGTCCCTCTGTATAACGAGGAAGACAGTGTTGGTCCCATGTATGAGGCCATCGTCAAGGCGGTTGCGCCGCTGGGCATGGAATACGAGATTCTTTTCGTGGACGACGGCAGCCAGGATGAGACCTTCAAACGGGCCAGTGCGCTGGCGCAGGAAGATCCCCATTTGCGGGTGATCACCTTTCGTCGTAACTATGGTCAGACGCCGGCCATGGCGGCGGGTATCGATAACGCCCGGGGGCGCATTCTGGTGACCATGGACGGCGACCTGCAGAATGACCCCAGCGATATTCCCCATTTCATCGAGAAAATGAACGAGGGCTACGATATCGTCGTGGGCTGGCGGCACAAGCGGCAGGACAAGCTGATCACCCGCAAGATCCCCTCGAAGATCGCCAACTGGCTCATCGGCAAGGTGACTGGTGTGCCCATCAAGGATAATGGCTGCTCTCTCAAGGCCTACCGGGCGGAGGTGATCCAGAATATTCCCCTGTATTCCGAGATGCACCGCTTCATCCCGGCCATGACCTCTCTGGCCGGTACCCGGGTGGCGGAGATCAAGGTGAAGCACCATGCGCGGCAATTTGGCGTTTCCAAGTATGGCCTGTCGCGGATTTACAAGGTGCTGCTGGATCTGCTCACCATCAAGACCATTACCTCCTTCGCCTCGCGGCCGCTGCTGTGGTTTGCCATCCTGGCTGTGCCGGTCTTGCTGGTGGGGGGGCTGGCTTTCGTCATCAGTCTGTCTGACATGCTGGGTGATGGAGGGACATCACCAATTGCCCTGATGGGGGTTGCCATGCTGTTTGGCACGCTGGCCTGTTTCCTGGTTTTGGGTGGCGCCCTGGGGGAGTTGATTTACAAGATGGGTGATATTGATCTGAGCCGGCTGTCACTTTTGACGACCAAAACCATTCCGCCCAGCGATGGGCATCACACAACAAGGACAACCACTGGGCAGGGCGAAAGTAATGAGTAATCACATCGAGGTATCAGTCATCATCCCCGTCAGCGAACGTTTCGATGATGTTCCCGCTCTTTATCATGACTACAAGAATGCCTTGCAGGCTTCCGGGTACAGTTACGAATTTGTCTATGTGCTGGACGGCGAATTCCCGGACGTACTGGCGGCACTGAAAACCCTGCGTGACCAGGGCGAGCAGATCACCATCATTCAACTGGCCAAGTGGTTTGGTGAGGCCACGGCCCTGACCGCCGGCTTCGAGCATTCCAGCGGCGAGATGATTCTCACCCTGCCGGCCTATTATCAGGTGGAGCCCGGCGAAATCCCCAAAGTGCTGGAAGGCCTGAAAACCCATGACATGGTGGTGGCGCGTCGTTGGCCGCGCATCGATTCGTCCATCAATCAGATACAGGCAAAGCTGTTTCATTGGGCGCTGGGTTTTACCGGCTGCAATTTTCGTGACCTGGGCTGCGCGGTGCGGGCCTTCAAGCGACAGGTGATCGACGAAGTCACCGTGTACGGTGATCAGCACCGTTTTTTGCCGGTTTTGGCGGATCGTCGGGGTTTTCGCATTATCGAAATAGACACTCAACAATCCAGCAAGGACGTCCAGCGTCGAATCTACAAGCCGGGTGTGTATCTGCGCCGTATGCTGGATTTCATTACGGTGTTTTTTCTGGTGAAGTTCACCAAAAAACCACTGCGTTTTTTTGGCTTGATCGGTACCGGCACCCTGGTGGTGGGCGGCATTATGCTGCTGGTCCTGGTGATCGAGCGCCTGTTCTTCGGCGTGCCTCTGGCGGATCGGCCCGCGTTATTGCTTAGCTCGTTGTTGGTGGTGCTGGGGGTGCAAATCTTTGCCATTGGCTTGATTGGCGAACTGATCATCTTTACTCATGCCAAGGATCTGAAAGAATACACCATCGCGGAAATCATCAATTGACGCCTTGCCCGGTAGGGCGGGGAAACCGGCGGGCGAAATACCACCAGGGCAGGCCCCAGCCCAGGGTGGCCAGTGCCACGTCGGTAATGTCGGGATAACGCCCGGGCAGGCTTTGTTGCAGCCACTCCACGGTCAGGGTGCCGAAGCACACCAGCAGGCCGCCACTGACGGCGATGGTCATCGGCCTGGGGGGCTTGTAGGACAGGCCCAGCCAGGCCAGGGCCACAAAGGGCCAGGCGGTGGTGATGATGTCCACCATGTCCAGCACGCTTTGCATATGGCCGAGAAAGGGGATCCAATTCATGGCTCTTGTGGCGCTCCCGGTTCCGCTTTGCAGGGCTTCGAGAAGAAAGGCGCCGCACAGGGCCAGGGTGGCCACGGCCCGTCCATCGCCGCGCACAAGCAACAACATCAAAAGGCCCAGAGCGGCGCCCCCAAGGGCTTCGAGGGACAATTGGCGCCCCACCACCAGCACCTTCAGCAGCAGCACCGTCATCACCAAGGCACCAAACAGGGGCAGCAGGGGCCGTCCTTCCCGTAGCAGGTGGCGGGTCAATAGGCCCAGTCCGGTGATGTTGAGGGCGTAAACCCCGGTACGCCACGGCTCAAAGCGGCCAATATCATTGAGGGTGTACCAGAGGGGCTTGAGCCCTGCGCGCAGACTGGCCATATCCAGTGAGGGCACCAGGGGAAACAATTGCGCCGTCGCCCACAACACCAGCACCACCAGTCCAAGCTGGCTCAGAGGGTCCTCTTTGAACCAGAAGTGTTTGAAGGCCAGAAGCCTGCGCTGCAGGGATGAACCCGGATTCATCAGCACCAGCAGCCCCGCCCCCGCGAGGCTGCCAAGGCCATTGAGCAGGATGTCGGCCAGGGAACTGACGCGTAAGGGCAGGTAGGTTTGCAGGTACTCCAGCAGGAAACTCAGCCCCGTACCCAGACTCGTGGCAAGGATCAGCACGCCCCATGGGGAAAAACGCTGGCGCAGCAGTACGCCCAGCAGCAGGCCCAGGGGCATGTACACCAGCAGATTTGTAAGTACGTCGGAGCTGTGAAGTTTTTCGGGCCAGGCGGGAAATCGGGGATTGAGGAGGCCACCATCGGGCCACTGCCAGCCACTCAGGGGAAACAGGGTGCCATAGACCAGCAGCAGCACATAAATCAGGGTGGCGATACCCGGTAGGGCGTGGGATGAGCCGGGGGAGGCTGTCGTTGTTGGCGATGATTGTTGTGGAGAATGTGGCATGTTTGTTAGCTTGGGCTTGCGGCGAAATTGTCGCATTTGTGGATACAGAGCGAAACACGCCCACCGGTGTTTGATGCACCAAGATTATTGCAGCAGAACAGGGACACACCATGCATCTAACTCAACATATCCGTCACCCAGTACGTGCACGTGTCCTCCAGGTGCTTGTGCTGACGGGTGCCCTGTGGCTGCCGCTGTACTCCGGACAGTACTCGGGCGCCGCAGAGCTGCCGGATACCATTGCCAGGGTGAAAAAGAGCATAGTGGGTATCGGCACGCACTTGCTGACCCGCGCCCCTCGGGGCCAGTTGATGGGCACAGGGTTTGTCGTGGGGGACGGGCGCCATGTGCTCACCAATTACCACGTGATTTCCCGGCCGCTGGACGTGCAACGCAATGAGTCACTGGTGGTGTTCAGCGGCAGGGGTGCCAAACCGGCGATGCGCACGGTGGACATCGTGGCCACCGATCCGGCCCATGACCTGGCCTTGCTGAAGATATCGGGGGAGCCCTTGCCTGCCCTGCAATTCGGTGAGTCGCAAAGGGTGCGGGAAGGCGAGCGTTACGTATTTACCGGGTTTCCCATTGGGGCGGTGCTGGGATTGTTTCCGGTCACCCATGGTGGCATGGTGTCCGCGCGCACGCCCATTGTGGTGCCCATGGATAACAGCGGCCAGCTCACTCCCAGCCTGATCAAACAACTGCGCACGCCCTTTGAGGTGTTTCAGCTGGATGCCACCGCCTATCCCGGAAACAGCGGCAGCCCGTTGTATCAACCGGACACAGGTAAAGTGATGGGGATCGTGAACATGGTCTTCGTCAAAGAGTCCCGAGAGACGGTGCTGGAAAAGCCCAGTGGCATAGCCTTCGCCATTCCCGGGCGCTACGCGCTGGAACTCCTGGAGGGGATTTCCGCACAGCCTTAGTGGGAGTGTCGCTCGGCCCGCCAGTGATCGAAGAGGTTTTGTGCTAAGATTCGATGCTGCCGGCCCCGGTGGCGTGTCATTCCATGGGGCTGTGACTCATTCAGCGACAGGATGGCTTAACCACCTCATGCTTGATCACGTAAAAACCGTTTTGGGCAAGGCCCTGCAAATCGAGGAACGCACCGCGCAGATGACCGGAGGCACGCCCCTGCTGGGCAATCTGCCGGAGCTGGATTCCATGGCGGTGGTCACCGTGCTCACGGCGCTGGAGGAGAATTTCGGTTTTATCATTGATGACGATGACCAGGTGTCAGAGGCCTTCCTGACCCTGGGCAGCCTGGTGAGTTTTGTCGAGGACAAAACCCGCCAGTGCGCCTGAGATGAATCACGTCGCTACACAAGCACTTCCGCCGGCGGGGGATGGCTGAGAAAGGCCGTGGGACTGGCGCTGAGTCCATAGGCGCCGGATTGCTGGATCACCACCAGATCCCCCACCTCCGCCACCGGTAGCTCCATCCTGTCAGCCAGCACATCCAGCGGCGTACACAGCCGGCCTACCACGGTGGCCACCTCGCGTTCGGACTGCTCCATTCTGTTGCCGATGCATAGCGGAAAATTCTTGCGGATTACCTGGCCAAAATTACCGGAGGCGGCCAAATGGTGGTGCAGTCCGCCATCGCTGATCAGAAACACTTCCCCGCGTGAGACCTTCTTGTCCAGTACCCGGCAGACATAAATGCCTGCCTCCCCAACCAGGTAGCGACCCAGTTCCAGCACCAGTTTGATGCCGGGGAACAGGCTTTCCGCGCTGGTAAGGTGTTGCTGGAGCGACTCGCCGATGGGGCGCAGATCCAGCGGTTCGTCGCCGGGAAAATAGGGAATGCCAAAGCCGCCTCCGAGGTTGATGGTTTTCAGGGGGGCTGGGGCGTTTTCCAT
>DRKQ01000145.1 GCA_011051685.1 Gammaproteobacteria bacterium | reverse complement strand
GCTTTGCAGCGGACAAATGCCCCAACAGGCGGTGGATGTCTCAGCGCCACCAGTCATAAGCGCATTGACTCCCCCCGGCCCTCTGGGTGAGGCCCCGGCAGACCAGCTCGAAATAAACATCACCCCCAGCCGTCAGCACAGCGATAAACTTTCTACCGACCCTGGCTCGGTAATCATCGCCAGCGATGAAGACGGCCGTCTCCGGGGCATCGCCATTCATCGCATGCTACAGCTGCTGAGTGAACAAGTGGAAAATATCCTTCCCCAGGTCGCCGCAGAACTGAACCTGCCGGTAGAAGACCCTGATCTGGCCGCCTGGTTTGAAAAGGCCAACACGGTATTTCACCATGCCGGTTTCGCCCATTTCTTCGACCCGACAAAATACGAAAGCGCCCACAACGAAGTCCCACTCAACTACAGGCACGAGAGTCAAAACATCTTTGGTATTATCGACCGACTAGTGGTCGCCAAAGACCGCCTCTGGCTCGTGGACTACAAAACCCATCGCGTCAGCGACCCCGCCACACTGGATACCCTGGCCGCCCACTACCAGCCACAATTGCAGTACTACCAGGCCGGTGTTCAACGTCTGTGGCCCGGGCTGAGCATTTTTGCAGGCCTGTTATTCACCCACAGCCTGACCTGGATGCCCTTGCGCGGCACACCGAACACTCCCCTTCACAGCAATGAGGAAGCCGGTTCAACATCAACAGCGAACGAATGATGGGTGCAAAATTCTGTGCCTCCATTCTGTAACGCCAGTGTAACCCCATGCATACCCGCCCCCCGAAAACCCATTTACTCCAGAAAGAAACTCAAAGAACGGTGGACAAACCAACGGCTTTCGATTTTACTATAGAGAACAATAACAAATTAACAGTACATGGATGACAACTAATGGTTTCCAGTTTATCCCACAGCACCATTTTACTGGTGGAAGACAATCCCGATGATGAAGCCCTGACCCTGCGGGCTCTTGAAAAGAACAACCTGGCCAATGAAGTGGTGGTGGCGCGGGACGGCGTCGAGGCGCTGGAATATCTGTTTGCCGAAGGCAAGTATGCCGACAGAAATCCCGCCGCAGTACCCGCCCTGGTATTACTGGACATTCAGTTACCTAAAATCGACGGTTTCGGGGTACTGAAACGACTACGGGCCACAGAACACACCCGCTATCTGCCGGTGGTAATGCTTACCTCCTCCGCCCAGCAGGAAGACATTCTCACCAGCTACGGGCTGGGCGCCAACAGCTACATCCGCAAACCCGTGGACTTTGACGAATTCATGGAAACCGTGAGCCAGCTGGGGCCCTACTGGCTGTTGCTGAACCAACAACCCGAAACCGTCTGACTCCCGTTAGATTTCCAGCAATGACTCGAGTCGCTCCAGGTCATTGACGACCTTCCAGCGGCCCCCTCCCGTTTCGACCCGCTGCTTCCAACCTTCGAGTCGGCCCAGGTATTCGCGGGGATCCACATTGTCACTGCGCAACTTGGTGACATTCAGCGCGACCACGTTATAGCCGCTGAGCGCCAGGGGGATCTCCGCGCGCACAAAGCCCGGACGCAACTCCTCCTTGAGGTCAGAAAAGATCAGGATTGTCTTGTGGCCCGCACCGGATTCATTGAGGTACTCGATGGCCTGCAAAATTCCTCCGGTGATATCGGTATGCGAGCTGCTTTTCACCTCTTTGAGAAACTTGTTGATCTGTGCCTGAAAAATACGTTTTTGTTCGTTACTCGCACTGGGCCGCGCATCGAAGGTGGCCTTGGTAATAATATCCTTCTCACTGAAACTGCCCGTGTCCACCCGCGCCACAGCAAATGAATCACCGGGTTTGAGATCAGAGAGAATGTAATTGATCACCCGCTTGGCCTGTTCCAGCTCCTGGGTATAAGTACCAGAGGTATCGATCAACAGATAAACACCCCGTGTATCAGGTACCTGAGGCGCATCTTCAGACGAACAAGCCGCCAGGAGTATAGCCAAAGGCAGGAAACACAACATGAAGTAGATATTCTTTTTCATTATCAGAAATCCTTTTTCCGGGTTCACATGCTGTCGCGGGCAAATGAAGAGTTTGTTTCAGAGTCAACCACAGCATTTTCATTTTCGGTTTTTTTATCCATGCTCCCCTTGACCAATTGCTCAACCCATAATGGTGCGAAAATCAGCAAATCGTACACACTGATCAGCATGCGCCCGGCGAAACGTGCCACATTACCCAACAGGCGCAGCAACCAGTTAAGACCGCGCAACAAAGCCACGGCAAGCACGCCCAGCACAGTACGCAGGGAATGCACGAAGGACTCCAGTGGTATCGCCACAAAGGTCAGGGCAAAGGGCAGGATAAAACCCATGCCCATTTGCGCGGCAGTGGTGATCCACAGATGTGAGTTCTGCACGATTTCCGTAGCCCCATCGGCACGCAACAATGCGCGGGTGGCCGCAGCATCCTGCATCAACAGCTCACGCATGTAGGCCAGTCCCGCTTCGATACCCGCCAGGGAAAACAGAAAGATGAAGGCGGCCCAGAGAATCACCCGCCGCAACTTGTCATCCAACGCGCCAATCACCGGAAACAGGCGGGTGATGCGTAGGGATTCCATAAGAAACAGGCCCATGGCGATCTCCACGAGAATAATCACCATGGCGGCGATATTGGCCACCGGGTAGCCCATAATGCGTGAAGTACCGCCCACCATTTCGGCCATGGGCGTGGCGATCAGGTTGAAGTTGATGGCCGCACCACCTACGGCAATGGCCAGCACAAACGCTGCCACAAAGAATTGGGTAATAGACGAAGATGACAGCGTACGCACCGCCTGGTTGGTGCCCTGTACGATACCTTCATATTCCGCCATGTGCCGATCGATGCTCTTGGAACGCATCAGCAAACTCTCGACATTTTTGTTGACTTCCGATAAACGCGCCGCCACCTTGCGCCAGTGAGGCATCATGCCCTTGAGAATCTGATGACGTTCTCGGCTGGACTTGCGGCATTGGGCAATGGCGTCTTCACTGGCCTTCTCCAGCGAGGCATGAATATCCTCGAGGATATTGCTCACCACCGGATCGCCCTTGGCGGGGATCTTCGCCACCGCCTCCACGGCCTTGATCCAGCCCGGCGGCGCAGGTGGCACTTCGGTGCTTGACTGATAGTCTTCATCCAGCCGCGTTGCTTCTTCGCTCAATCGGCGATGCAAGGCGGGATACTCGGCAAGATCACGGCGCACCGTGGCATCGATGCGCTCGAATTCACGTTCGATCATGCGCTCCGCCGCCTCCCGGCCCTGAGCCAGCAACACGTCCTTGTTACGCTGCAACATCCAGTACTCGGCGCGAGCCACCGCATTTGCGGTAAGACGCAGGCCATTGTGAATTACCCGGCTCAGGGAAGTAATGGCCTGGTGCGCCGGCTCACGTGCGATGTACAGCAGCGCCGCCAGGAGCACAAACCAGATCATCCCGGACGCAAAGGCGCTGGGCACTATCATATAAACATCCATAAACGACATATCGACCTCCTCGATATGAGCCAAGCAAGTATGAAAAATGAAACAGACAGCAACAAAGGCTTGCCACCCACTGCACATGTTATAGGTCAAGCCTTGCTAAAAAACACCAACCGAATCACAAAAAGATCGATGACGCCCCATGCTACATTCATCTTGAACGCCTGTCACAACGCCGGGGTTCCACCTAAAATCCATGCACAAACAGTAAATTAAGGAACCCCTGATTAATTCTGGGACAGCGAGATTGTGAGATGAAATGATTCAGCGCAAGGCGTGGATCGCCGCCAATAGCGGGACTATTGGCAAGATTCGCAACGCCGCGATGGATGATTTCAATCGCAAGGTCACGTTCCATGAATTAATAAGGGGTTCATCAACAAAAACAGTAGGCTAAAAAAAGGCCGGCAGGAATGCCGGCGCTTTTGGTTCATTACAAATGTATTATTTAGCCCTGGGTTTTGAGTTGCTCCAGGATCTTGAGCAAACGATTGGGTTCAACATAACCGGGAATCACCCGCCCGCTTTCCAGCACCAGGGTCGGTGTGCCGGTCACGCCCACCAGCTTGGCCGCCTGCATGTGTTTTTTCACTGGATTATCACATTCCGCCTTGGGCAGGTTAACGCCGGATTTGGCCTGGGTCATGGCATCCTGTTTATCCTTCGCACACCACACCGATACTGCCTTGTAATAAGAGGGCGTATTCACCCCTGAGCGCGGATAGGCCATGTAACGAAAGGCGATACCAAGGTCATTGTACTGTTTCATTTGCTTGTGCATTTTACGGCAGTAGCCACAGTCAATATCGGTGAACGCGGTGATGGTGAACTTCACCTTGTCTGCCGGTGGAGAGAATACAATCATATCCTTTTGATCCATCTCGCGTACCAGCTTGGCACGCGCTGCCCGACGCTTGCTTTCAGTAAGATTCACCTGGCTTTTCAGGTCATACAGATCCCCTTCCAGCATGTAACGGCCATCGGCGGAGATGTAGATGATCTGTGGCCCGTAAATGGCTTCATACATGCCGGGAAAGGCGGCGGGCTTGATGCTGTCGGGCTGGGCCTGGGGCATCAACTTGCCTAACACCGATTTGATGGCCACGATGTCTTCGGCCTCGCCGGCGTTGGCGATGGAACCCAGCGAAAGTCCCAGAAACAAAACCAGGCTAACGGCGGTGGTGGGGATACTGCGTTTGGAAAAAATTTTCATGCGAATGCGTTAACCTCGTTTTTCTTTCGTTTGATAAATGATGTATGGGATCAATCCCGGAAGTTGGTGAACTGCAGGGGCAGGCCGAAGTCCTTGTCCTTGAGCATGGCCATCACCGCCTGCAGGTCATCGCGCTTTTTGCCGGTGACCCGCACCTGTTCGCCCTGGATGGCCGCCTGCACCTTGAGCTTGGCATCCTTGATGGCCTTGACGATCTTCTTCGCGGTTTCCTTGTCCAACCCCTCGCGCACGGTCACGGTCTGCCTTGATTTCATGTTGCTGGTCTGTGGCTCGCCGATATCCAGGCAACCGGTGTCGATTTTCCGTTTGACCATTTTATTGCGCAAAATATCCATCATTTGTTTCAGCTGGAAGGGTCCATCGGCGATGAGCGTCAGTTCGTTGCCCTTTTGCTCGAAGCTGGCGTCCGAACCGCGAAAGTCGAAGCGCGTGCCCACCTCGCGGTTGGCCTGGTCCACGGCATTGGTCAGTTCATGCATTTCCACTTCGGACACCACGTCAAATGAGGGCATTGCCGTTTCTCTCCGTATTCCCGTATTCGTTGTTGTTAGCCGCGCGGATGATGTTCGGCATGCAGGCTCTTCAGGCGTTCCCGCGCCACGTGAGTATAAATTTGTGTGGTGGACAAGTCACTGTGTCCCAGCAGCATCTGCACCACGCGCAGGTCGGCGCCGTGATTGAGCAGGTGGGTGGCGAAACTGTGGCGCAGGGTGTGGGGCGACAGCGGCTTGTCAATGCCCGCCAGCCGGGCGTGTTTTTTGATGAGATGCCAGAAGGCCTGGCGGGTCATGCCCGCGCCGCGGGCGGTAACGAACAGGGCATCGCTCTCGCGCCCCTTGAGCAGCTCGACCCGTGCCGTGTCCAGATACCGCGTCAGCCAATGGGCGGCCTGCTCGCCCAGGGGCACCAGTCGTTCCTTGCTGCCCTTGCCCAGGGTGCGCACCACCCCCTGGCGCAGGTTGAGCTGGGGCAGGCGCAGGCCCACCAGTTCCGAGACCCGCAGGCCCGTGGCGTAGAGCAGCTCCAGCATGGCGCGGTCGCGCAGGCCCAGGGCGGTGGCGGTGTCCGGCGCCTCGATCAGCGCCTCCACGTCGGCCTCGGTGAGGGACTTGGGCAGGGGGCGGCCCAGCTGCGGTGCATCGATACGGTCGCTGGGATCGGCGGCCAGGCGTCCGTCGCGCACCGCCAGCTGATAAAAGCGCCGCAGGCTGGAAAGCAGCCGCGCCGTGGTGCGCGGCTTGGCCTCGGCGGCCACCCGCGCCGCCAGGTAGGCCAGCAGGTCCTCGCGTTGCGCCGCCAGCAACCCTGCCCCACGCCGCTCGTGCAGCCAGCGGGCGAAACCCCGCAGATCGCGCCCGTAGGCCGCCAGGGTATTGCGGCTCAGGCCGCGCTCCATCCACAGGGCATCGAGGAAGCGGTCGATTTCGGTCGTATCAAGCACGGTGTCCCCCACAGTGCCGGCCATGGATTCAGCCACCCCCTACTCCCTCGTGAGCCAGCAGCGCCCGCTTGAAACGCAGCTTCTCTCCCTCGCGCTGCCCGGCATAACCGCCGATGCCCGTGCGGGCGAGGATGCGATGACAGGGCAGCACGATGGGCAGGGGATTGCGCCGGCAGGCCTGGCCCACGGCCTGGGCCCCGCCCCGCATCCCCAGTCGCCGCACCAACTGGCCATAGGTGGCCGTCTCCCCCGCGGGCACCCCGCGCAGCGCCGACCACAGCCGGCGCTGGAAGGGCGTGCCGTGCAGGGCCAGGGGCAGGTCGAAAACATGCTGTGGATCGTCGAGATAGGCCCGCAGCTGGCGGGCCACCTCTGCGGCCAGGGAAGTGCGTGGCGCCTGCGGGATGGTTGCGTGGTACAGGATATGGATGCCGGTGAGGGCCTCGTTTTCGGTGTCAATGGCCAGCATCACCGCCTGACCGGCCAGGGCAAAGGGCAGGATGGCGGCAGGCAGGTCGGTAGAAGAAGGCGCGGGCTGCATGGGCCTATTCTGAACAAGCCGCGGGGTAATAAAAAGGGGGGTAGGTGTTTTCACACCCGGCAATTGTTCATCGTCTCAAAATAATTGCTACAGGGTTATTTCCTCGTGTGGGAGCGCCTTTCCAGGCGCGATTCACGCCTGGAAAGGCGCTCCCACGGTATTTGGCATTGGATAAACGCTATGGGATTTACTCGCGTTCATTCGCCGCACCTTCGGGCATTCCCAAGGAGATGAATGCCCACCGATATCTGTCGGGCGGCCATCAAATAAACCGGGACGATCTATTTGATGGCCGGGTTCATAAAAAACGCCCGGACAAGCCGGGCGTTAAAAACTCGATTACAAGGATAATCGACTTACAGCTTTTCCTTGATGCGTGCGGCCTTGCCGGTGAGTTCGCGCAGGTAGTACAGCTTGGCGCGACGCACGTCGCCACGGCGCTTGACCTGGATCTCGCTCACCAGAGGGCTATAGGTCTGGAACACGCGCTCCACGCCTTCGCCGTGGGAGATCTTGCGCACCGTGAAGGAGGAGTTCAGTCCGCGGTTGCGCTTGGCGATCACCACGCCTTCAAAGGCCTGCAGGCGCTCGCGGTTACCTTCCTTCACCCGCACCTGCACCACGACCGTGTCGCCGGCGCCGAATTCCGGGATCTCTTTGTTCATCTGCTCGGCTTCGAGTTGCTTAATGATGTCGCTCATGACCTGCTCCAGTGCGTACCGCTGAAAATTTGAAAGGCGCGGATTATACCTGTATTCGAATGAAGAAAGAACAGGAAATCACCGATTTTTTCCGTCATTCCGGCCCGTAGGGTAGACACGCCTTTTGTGCCCATGCGGTATACGCGGATTGGCGCGTGGGCACAAAAAGCGTGCCCACCCTTCTACGGATTACTGCTCGTGCTCGCGGATGAATTCCTCCAGCAAGGCTTGCTGGGTTTCATCCAGGGTCAGCCCTTCCAGCAGATCCGGGCGACGCAGCCAGGTGCGGCCCAGGGCCTGTTTCTGGCGCCAGCGGTGAATGGCCTGGTGATCGCCGCTGGTAAGCACCGCGGGTACCGGCTCACCGTCCACCTGCTCGGGACGGGTATAGTGCGGATAGTCCAGCAGGCCGTCGCTGAAGGAGTCCTGCCCGGCGGAGTCCTCGTGACCCAGGGCGCCGGGCAACAGGCGGGTCACGCCGTCGATGATCACCATGGCCGCCAGCTCACCACCGCTGAGCACGTAGTCGCCGATGGACCATTCCTCGTCTATTTCCGTGGCGATGAGCCGCTCGTCCACCCCCTCGTAGCGGCTGGCCACCAGCACCAGCCCCGGCAGTGTCGCCAGTTCGTGCAGGCCGGCCTGGTCCAGGGTGCGCCCCTGGGGCGAGAGATGAATGACCCGCGCGCCCTCGGGGGCCTGCGCCCGGGCGGCGCGGATCGCCTTCCGCAGGGGTTCCACCCTCATTACCATGCCGGGGCCGCCGCCGTAGGGGCGGTCGTCCACGGTACGGTGTTTGTCGGTGGTGAAGTCGCGGGGATTGTGGCCGTGAATCGACACGATGCCCTGCGCCACGGCGCGGCCGGTGATGCCCGCCTCGCTCACCGCCGCGAGCATCTCCGGGAACAGGGTAACCACGCCGAAGTGCATGGCCTGCGGGGTGTTGTCGGTGTTATCACTCAAAATCGGTGTCCCAGACGCAGGGTGGGCACGTTTTTTGTGCCCACGCGGAAAAAAACAACCCACGCGTGGGCAAAAAAACGTGCCCACCCTACCGCTGTGGTGAATTCCCCCGGAAACAGGCCGACCACACCAATGTGCAGCTTGGAATTGGTATTTTCGGCAGAATCACTCAAAATCGGCATCCCAGTCCACTTGCAGGGTGCCGGCCTTGAGGTCCACCTTTTTGACGATGGGTCCGGTGACGTAGGGAATCAGCCGCTCGCGCTCGCCCTTCACTACCAGCACATCGTTGGCGCCGGTCTCCAGCAGGTGATCCACCCTGCCCAGGGAAACCCCCTCGGTGGTGAGCACCTCCAGGCCCTCGAGATCGCTCCAGTAATATTCCCCCTCCTCCGTGGGCGGCAGCTGATCGCGGCGAATGGCGATCTCCCGCCCGGTGAGGCGCGCGGCGGCATCGCGGTCGTCACAGCCCTTGAACTTGGCCACGAAGGCCTTGCCGTGGGTCCTGGCCTCGGTGACGGGGGCGATGGGCCAGGTACCGCTCTTCGCATCCTTGAAATACCAGGGATCGTAGTCCAGCAGGTTGTCCGCCGGCTGGGTGAAGGAAAAGACTTTCACCCAGCCGCGCACGCCATAGGGCGCGCCGATCTTGGCGATGACCAGGTAGTCCGTCTTGGGAGAGCTGGTTGGATTGTCAGAAGCCACGGTGAGCACCCCGGCTGGAAAGAAGGCGACCGGTCTGTGCCGGTCGCCGATTCTGCTGGCCAGCTTAGGCCGCGGCCTTTTTCTGCTGCTTGAGCAGGCCGGAAACACGGTCGGACATTTGCGCGCCCTGGGATACCCAGTGGTCGATGCGCTCGATATCGAGACGCAGAGTCTCCTCTGCGCCGGTGGCGCGGGGATTGTAAAAGCCCAGGCGCTCGATAAAGCGGCCGTCGCGCTTGTTGCGGCTGTCGGTCACAACGATGTGATAGAAAGGACGCTTTTTCGCGCCGCCGCGTGACATACGAATGGTTACCATGAGTGTAAATCCTTCAGCAATCAGTAATTTGGTGGTTTCGTCCGGGTACAAACCAAACCCGCCAGGACGAAAGAGCCGCGCATTTTACGCCAATTCCCGCGAAAAGGAAATGGGCGCGGCCCGTGTCCCAGGGAGATGCATCTCCATCCTATCCTCAGCCTGAAGGGCCAGGTACGACCAACTGGATTCAGGCCTGTGCCACAAACCACGTGGCCTAGGGATTTCCTCGCACCGCCACCCAGAAAGGGAATTCGCCAACCCTGAAGGTTTTGACGATTTTCAAGGTCTGGGTGTCGATGACCACGAATTTATCCTCCGAGGTAATGGCCACGTACAGCCAGCGGCCATCCCTGCTGACGCGTACGCCATGGGGGCCATAACCCACCTTGATGGTTTTCACCACTTTCAGACTTTGCGCATCGATCACGCTCACCGTGTCGTCGGCAATGGCTCCGGTGTAGATGTATTTGCCGCCCGGTGCGATATCGATGCCGGCATGGCCGTTGCCCACAGGAATCACTTTCAATACCTTTTTCGTTTTAAGGTCCAGCACGCCCACTGAATTGCTGAGGTCACGGATGTAAACGATGTTGCCGTCGTCGGACAGATCGAGATTATGCGGATTGGGAATGCCCGGCGTGGGGATCACGGTGTAATTGTGCGACCGGGTATCGATCACCCCCAGTCCTGCGCCACCCTGTAATGTTACATAGGCCTTGGCCCCATCGGCGCTGAAACGCAGATTGTGCGGTGTTTTGTCCACGGGAATCGTCGCCAGCACCTGATAATTGTCCAGGCTCACCACGCTGATACTCGCCTCGCCTTCATTGGCGACATACACTTCCTTTCCGTTAGGCGACACCTTTAATCCCTTGGAGGCCTTGCCCACTTTCACTTTCGCCAGTCGCTTATGGCTGCTCGTATCAAACACATAAATACTTTGCATCTTGGGACTGCTCACCACAAGGCGTTTACCATCGGGGGTAATGGAGTTGTAAAGCATCACCGGATCACCCTTCCATACCTTCTGCCCGGGGTATTCGGCGATCTCACCAGAATCTTTCAGGGTAAGAAAAATGTTCTCGGGGAATAAATCGTTGGCCTGGGTACTCATGCTTGTCAGCAGCAAGACCCCTGCAAGCAAAGCTCTTCTGGAAAACCTTTTTTCAAGTCTATGCGTAGTCTCTTTCACTTTTTTCTCCTGTCAACCATCATTAGGCGTAAAACATCTCTTGAATCAGTGCTGCAACATTCTGTGGGTTCATGTCTGCGCTGCGCATTACCAGCACGGATAATCCCTCACGTGGATGAATCACCTGCCACTGCATCGAATTGATCTCACCCTGCTGCGCACCCCATGTGGGAATATCAAAACCACCATCACGAATAAACAGATTCACTTCTCCGCGTATGGCTCCGGCAATACGCAAGTGTGTGGTTTTTGTTTTGTTCAAGGTGCAATACTTGGCCATCTTCACCTTCATACCAGGCAAGGGCGGCTGAATGTTCCGGGATTGCAACTGCACACGCATGGCGTCATCAAAGAGATAACGCGCCTGATCGTTTCGTTCGGCATCACTGGCAATGTCCTGCATGGCCAGAGTGACGATAGCGGGCGTGGTTTGCTGGACAACTAAAAAAAGTGTCAAAAGCGCCAACAAGACACTGGTGGACACGCCCATCAGCATACGTGGCGTTACTGTGCGCTGCCCTGCTTGTTCTTTAAGCTGCGTGTGCCAGTTGTTGCGAAGCTTTTTTTCAAGTGACACCGGCACTTCTGGTTGTTTCAGCGATCGTTCAAGTTGTTTATCGTTCATCGGTATGCTTCTCACTTCTAACATTATCTAGCTGCACGACATTGCCATCACCCGCGGCTATCGCCAATTCCGCCAGTACTTGGCGCGCCCGCGACAGGCGGCTCATCACCGTGCCTTTGGGAACCTGCAACTGCTCACTGATTTCCTCGTAACTGAAACCCTGCAGGTAATGCAGCAACACTACGTCACGATGGTTGGCCGACAGGTTCTCCAGGGCGCGATAAATCAACAGCAAACGCTGCGGTTCATCGTCTGTTTTCCCTGTCACCAGCTCACTTAGGTGGTTCATCGTTTCAGTATGGCGATACTGATATCGCTGCTCCCGGTAAATGGCGCGACGCAAGATGGTCAGCAACCAGGGCAAGGCCTTGTCAGATTCTTTCAGGCTGTCCATCGCCACCCAGGCTTGATAAAACGCCTCCTGCACCATTTCCGCCGCCACATCACGATTACCCGTCATCCACAGGGCATGACGATACAGCGCCGTGTGATGCGTACTGATCCACTCGTCAAACTGTGCTCTTGATGCAGCTTTACGAAATAATTTCATTGTTGTCTTTTCTTGCTCACACCCGGACGAGTGCCGGACGACTGTGGTATACAGGCCAAAGTACAGGCCTAATAATGGCTTCTTGAAAGAATAGTGTGGAGATGTGCGGAAATTATTCCTTGGATCGGGAAATAAATTTTCCGCGCAAAAATAGGAACCGTTACAGACTTACGGAATCGCGGCGTTATTAGTCGTCTCAAAATAATTACTACAGAGTTCCTTACCCTGTGTGGGAGCGCCTTTCCAGGCGTGAATCGCGCCTGGAAAGGCGCTCCCACAGTATTTGGAATTGTATAAGCGCGCTATGGGAACGACGATCAAAGAAAGGAAACAACACTGAGCTTAGAGATGGCTTTTACTCGTCACTCGATACTAGACGCTAGACACTGATCAAAACGGCATCCCCGGTGGCATCCTGCCTTTCAGTCCACGCATCATCTTCGCCATGCCGCCACCCTTCATCTTTTTCATCATCTTCTGCATCTGCGTGAACTGCTTGAGCAGACGGTTGACGTCCTGCACCTGGGTGCCCGAGCCGGCGGCGATACGCCGCTTGCGCGAGCCCTTGATGATGGCGGGGAACTGGCGTTCCTTCATGGTCATGGAATTGATGATGGCCTCGAGGCGCTTGAACTGGTTTTCGTCGACGTTTTTCGCCGCCGCGCCCATCTGCCCCATACCGGGCATCTTGTCCATCAACGCGGCGATGCCGCCCATGTTCTGCATCTGCTGCAGCTGGTTGCGGAAATCCTCCAGGTCGAAGCCCTTGCCCTTGGCCACTTTTTTGGCGAGCTTTTCCGCTTCCTTGTGGTCCACCTTGTGCTGGGCCTCTTCGATGAGCGAGAGCACGTCGCCCATGCCGAGGATGCGCGAGGCCATGCGGTCCGGGTGGAAGGGTTCCAGCGCGGTGGTCTTTTCGCCCACGCCGAGGAACTTGATGGGCTTGCCGGTGATCTGGCGAATGGACAGCGCGGCGCCGCCGCGGGCATCGCCATCGGTCTTGGTGAGGATCACGCCGGTGAGCGGCAGGGCCTCGTTGAAGGCCTTGGCGGTGTTGGCGGCGTCCTGGCCGGTCATGGCGTCCACTACGAACAGGGTCTCAATGGGCTCGAGACCGGCGTGCAGTTGCTTGATCTCGGTCATCATCTCGTCGTCGATGGCCAGGCGGCCGGCGGTATCGACGATGAGCACGTCCATGGCCTGTTTGCGCGCCTGGTCCAGGGCGTTACGGGCGATGTCCAGCGGCTTCTGCGAGGGGTCGCTGGGGAAGAACTCCGCCCCCACCTCGCCGGCCAGGGTCTTCAGCTGTTCAATGGCGGCTGGGCGGTAGACGTCGGCGCTGACCACCATCACGGACTTTTTCTTGCGCTCCTTCAACCAGCGCGCCAGCTTGGCCACGCTGGTGGTCTTGCCCGAGCCCTGCAGGCCGGCCATGAGAATCACTGCGGGGGGCCGGGTACTGAGATTCAGCTCCTCGTTGGCCTCGCCCATCACCTTGACCAGCTCGTCGTTGACGATTTTCACCAGCGCCTGGCCCGGGGTGAGGCTTTGCATCACGCCTTCGCCCAGGGCGCGTTCCTTGACGTGGTCGATGAATTCGCGCACCACCGGCAGGGCCACGTCGGCCTCCAGCAGGGCCATGCGCACCTCGCGCAGGCTGTCCTTGATGTTGGCTTCGGTGAGCCGCGCCTGGCCGCGCAGGGTTTTGAGGGTGGCGCCGAGGCGCTCGCTTAAGCTGTCAAACATGGTTTTTC
>DRKQ01000144.1 GCA_011051685.1 Gammaproteobacteria bacterium | reverse complement strand
TGGGTTTCGTCCGGCAGGTCCAGGGACCAGAAGTCCGTGGGCTTGCCCTTGCGCCTGTTCTTTTTCACGGCGCGGGCCACGCGGCCCTCGCCGGTGTTGTAGGAGGCCAGGGCCAGCAGCCAGTCACCATCGAAGCGCTTGTGCAGGCGCTGCAGGTAATTCAGGGCGGCACGGGTGGCCTTGGGCACGTCGCGGCGGCCGTCGTACCACCAGTTCTGTTTCAGGCCGTAGCGCTTGCCGGTGGCGGGGATGAATTGCCAGATGCCGGCGGCGCGGCCGGGGGAATAGGCGAAGGGCTGGAAGGCGCTCTCCACGATGGGCAGCAGGGCGATCTCCAGGGGCATGCCACGGGCCTCGATCTCTTCCACGATCTCGTAGAGGAAGGGCCGGGCGCGTTCCACCACGCGATCCAGGTAGGCCTGATGACTGGCGTACCAGTCGATGTAGGGGCGCACCAGTCGATGGTCCTGGCCCTCGAGACGAAAGCCCTTGCGCAGGCGGTCCCAGAGGTCGTGGGTCTGCGGTGCCGTGGCGTGATTGTCTTGCCGGGTGGCGGACGGCGGAACGGCGTCGTCTCCTGCGACATGGCCGAGGTCATCGCGGGCCTCTTCCAGGGTCCAGGGCTCATCGGGGGTGTTGGCGGATTCCCGGCTCGCCACCAGGGCCCACCAGGGGGTGGCGGTGTCGGGGGTGAAGGCCAGGTGGTGGCGACGGCGATGGGCGGGCGGCTGGTGCTTGCCGTCGGGCGCGCCGTGGATGGTCGGGGCGGGGGATGCCTCTTCTTCGGCAGCGGGCGCCAGGGTCTCGCTGGGGGCCACGCAGCCGCTCAACAACCCAAGGCTCAGCAACAGGTAGAGGGCGATACTGTGGGTGAAAGGCGTGAGGCGGGAGAGAGGCATGGTGTCTGGGTTTTTTGAATCTTTATTGAAATTCATGGGATACGACAGAAAGTTAAACGATTATGGCAGTAAAGCCGTTCCGCGTCATCCGCGGTGTCCGGTGATGTTTCAAGCGTGTGAATCCTATCGGCCGCTGCTGGCGCTTAATCAAGGGTGTCCTTCCAATGGCGCACCACGGCAAACACCTCGGCGCCACTGCTGAGCTTGCGCCCGGCAAAGGCCTCGGCATTGCGGATAATCTCGGGTTGATCGCAGCGCAGGAAGGGGTTGGTGGCTTTTTCCTCCCCCAGCCGCGAGGGCACGGTGGGCAGGCCCTGGGCGCGTTGGGCCTGCACGGCCTGCTGGCGGGCCTCGATGGCCGGGTTGCCGGGCTCGGCGATACGCGCAAACACCAGATTGTCCGCGGTGTACTCATGTGCGCAGTAGACCAGGGTGTCGTCGGGCAGGGCGGCGATACGGCTGAGTGAGGCGTGCATCTGTTCCGGCGTGCCCTCGAACAGGCGCCCGCAGCCGCCAGCGAACAGGGTATCGCCGACGAAGACCTTGCCGGGGCCCACATAGGCGATATGGCCGGCGGTGTGGCCGGGAACGTCCATGACCTGGAATGTGCTGTCCAGGGCGTCGATGTGCACCCGCTCGTTGTCGCTCAGGGGGTGGCTGAGATGGGGGATGGTTTCACGGGCCGGGCCGTACACCGGGATTGACCAGTGGGCCAGCAGCTCACCGATGCCGCCCACGTGATCCCAGTGATGGTGAGTGATGAAGATGGCCGCGGGCGCCAGGGCCTGGCGCTGCAGGGCCTCGATCACTGGGGCGGCATCGCCGGGGTCCACGATCACCACCTGCGGCCGCTCCGGGTGCTGGATCAGCCAGATATAATTGTCATCGAAGGCGTTGACGGTATGTACGCGAAGCATGGGCATTCTCGCTGGCGACCGGGTGTGGGGGGAGTTTACGCCAAATGACGCAGGGTTGCAGCGCCGGCCACTGGTGGCGGCGGGGGAGTAGAGCGCGTATCGTTTTTGCGCGGAGTTCCGCGGGGACGTATCATGATCGAATGAGTATTGAACAAACGTGTTGACCGGCCTTAAAAAACGTATTATCCGCTGGACGCGGTGTGAGCCTTCGAAGGTGACACGCCAGCGCATGCGGGCCTGGTTCACCCACCTGCCCGGGCGTTGGTTGCAGGCCGAGGAGCGGGCCCAGCTGCGTGCCATCCTGCCCACCCTGTTCGGTTATCACCTGCTGCAACTGGGTGACGTGTATTCCAAGGATTGCCTCACCAGTTCGCGCATCCCCCATTGCGTGGTGCTGGACGAGTGGCCACAGGAAACGCCCCCCGCCGGGGAATGCGAGCGCAGCGAGGTACGCGGCTCGCTGGAATGGCTGCCCATCGCCACCGATGCCATCGATACCGTGGTCATGCCTCACACTCTGGAATTCACCGACGATCCGCACCAGGTGCTGCGCGAGATCGACCGCATTCTCATTCCCGAGGGGCATGCGGTGATCCTTGGCTTCAACCCCTGGAGCCTGTGGATCTTCTGGCGTATGGCCCTGAGCTGGCGCGGCCGGCCGCCCTGGTGCGGGCGCTTCACCAGCCAGGCGCGGCTCAAGGACTGGCTGCAACTGCTTGGCTTCGACATCATCGAGGCGCGGCGTTATTTTTACCGTCCGCCCCTGAGCCACAAGGGCCTGATGCGCCGGCTGCGCTTTCTCGACCGTATCGGCCAGCGCTGGACGCCCTTCTTTGGCGCCGGCTACGTGGTGGTGGCGCGCAAGCGGGTGGCCACACTCACCCCCATCCGTCCCCGCTGGCGACCGGTGCGCCGGCCCGTAGCCTCACCGGAACTGGCTGGAAACTCGCGCAGCCTGGCGCAGGGACAACACACAAGAAAAACGGAATCACAATGACAGAGAAACCCGTGGAGATCTTCAGCGACGGCGCCTGCCGCGGCAACCCCGGTCCCGGTGGTTGGGGCGTGGTGTTGCGCTACAATGGCGTGGAAAAGGAATTACACGGTGGTGAACCCCAGACCACCAACAACCGCATGGAACTGATGGCCGCCATCCGCGGCCTGGAGAGCCTGAAACGCCCCAGCCGGGTGATCCTCACCACCGATTCGCAATATGTGATGAAGGGCGCCACCGAGTGGCTGGAGGGCTGGAAGCGCAAGGGCTGGAAGACCGCCGGGCGCAAGCCGGTGAAAAATGTCGAACTCTGGCAGCGCCTGGACAAGGCCATGCAGCCCCATGACATTCGCTGGCAATGGGTGCGCGGGCACACCGGGCATGCCGAGAACGAGCGCGCCGACGAGCTGGCCAACCGGGGTGCCGACGAGGTGTCGCACTAGGCTCGGCATCTCACTACATGATGGGCGCCCGCGAAATACGGACGCAACTGCGCCAAGTTGCTGGTGTTTCGAGGCTTACATTGGTTTGCGCCAATGGCGGCACATCCCTGTGCCGCATTATTATTAAGGGTCTCAAAAGTGGTTTAACAGACATTGGTGAGCATTTGCCACCTTGGGAATGCCAGAAGCGTCAGTGAGTGAAAGCAAATTATCCCATAGCGCACTTACTACAATGCCACATTCGGTGGGAGCGCCTTTCCAGGCGTGATTCGCGCCTGGAAAGGCGCTCCCACACGGGAACATAACCTTGTTACAACTATTTTGAGACGATTTATAACCTGACAACACTGCTGTCCTGTTAACCTGCCTTTTGATTTGGCGAAGCTGTTGAAAAAACGGGAAAACAGCGAGCCTTTCGGCACTGGAGACATGAATAGCGCTGGTCTTTTTTCGTCATTCCGGCCTTCGCCGGGATGACGAATCTGAAGTTAACGGGACAGCAGTGACCTGACAATATTCATTGCCGGGTTTATAAAAGTAGTGATTCAAAAAATCAATCGAAAGAAACGGAAAAATCATGCGTCAAATCGTCCTGGATACGGAAACCACCGGCCTGGAGCCCACACAGGGACACCGGGTCATCGAGATCGGCTGCGTGGAAATCATCGACCGGCGGCTCACCGGCAATCACTATCACCAGTACCTGCAACCGGATCGTGAAATCGACGAGGGCGCC
>DRKQ01000143.1 GCA_011051685.1 Gammaproteobacteria bacterium | reverse complement strand
CGCCGGTTATAGCGTAGCGGCTCGCGCCAGTGCCAGCGGTGGAAGAAATTGACCTGCACGCCAGCTGCTGCAAGATCCCTACCCAGCGAATGGTGAAACTGAAACAGGGAGCCCACCGCATCCACCAGCAGGCGGACCTCCACGCCTGCCCTCGCCCGCTCCGATAAGGCGCGCGCAAAACGGCGGCCGATTTCGTCATCGGCAAAAATGTAGGTCTCCATCCACACGCGTTGTTGCGCAGTGCCAATGGCGGCAAGCATGGCCGTAAACAAGGTGTCGCCTTCCGTGTACAGCTGGATGGCGTCATGCCTTGACCCTGATTTCGGCAACGGATTACAAAAACAGCTATCCACGGCGACAGCAGTGTGCATTACTGCCGCATCACATGTGCCATGGCTTCCCGTGCATCGAGTTCGCGGGTGCCGTTGCCGGTGCGCAGGAAGTACTTGGATACCTTTCCATCCTGCAAGTAGACCGGTGTCGGGGATGGCTCAATAATGACCCGACAGATGTCCTTGCCCTCTACCTCATAAAAGACACAGTGAATAAGGGCACACTGCTCAACGCCCATCCGGGTCGTCACGATGTCGGTAATACAGCGCTCGAAACCATCCCGGTCCTTGTGTTTGAGTGTTTGGTAATCATGCTCGATACCCACGAC
The DNA here is from genome assembly GCA_011051685.1 of Gammaproteobacteria bacterium. Classification (GTDB taxonomy): domain Bacteria; phylum Pseudomonadota; class Gammaproteobacteria; order SZUA-152; family SZUA-152; genus SZUA-152. The sequence goes on along the minus strand of DRKQ01000143.1, from coordinate 2,057 downwards.
CTCACCATCATCGGCGACGCCGATCAGCAGGCTGCCGCCACGATGGTTCATAAAACCGACCAGCGTTTTTGCAATCACGGCTTCGAGGGCACGGTTGGGTTTCTGCTGGCGAAAATCCCAACGAACCGATGCCTTGAACTCCAGGTGTTCGCCCTCGCCGCCTTTGATCAAGAAAGGCAGATCCTCGGCCAGCTCTTTCTCCAGAAAATGCACTGCCTGCTGTTGTCTAAGGAGTGCCAGGTGATAGAGGGCAAAGGCCAACCCGATAGCGCCCCCAATGAGGGCAAAGATCAGGCTCATCGGCACCATCTCTAGCACAAAGGTCGAATCGAGGCGGGAGAGAAGGAAGCGCCACAGGCTCTCACCACCGGCATCCAGGTCATGCCGGAACTCAAACCAATAGACGATCTTGGTCACCGGATGCAGCACGACGATACCGATAAAGGCGCCAACCAGCGTGTGCAGTATGATCCCTCGAGTCTTGTTAGAAAGCACTTTCACTCGCGGTCTCCAAGGAGGGTTCTATTCAGGCTATTCATGGATGCAACACTCCCCACGGCACCAGATACAGTGACAGTCGACATGATCGCAAGCGGCATCCTTGCGCTGGCTTTCGTAACGATATCTGGCCCAGGGGTCCAGCAGACGCTTGGGCCATGATGGCTGATACTGCCGGCGCAGTGATTCGCGCAGATTCGGACTGGCGATATAGCGACGTAAAAACCATCCATAACCACGATTCCCCAATAGGCTGAAGAGGACCCGGTTGACGACCGAAGTCTTCATCAATGGCTTCAATTCCCGCTGCCAGAGGGTGTCGTAATTGTCGCCGGTCAGAAGGCTGCGGGCCGCCAGCACACCCGAAGAGATAGCCAGGCGCATACCGAATCCCCACAAGGTATCCTGAAACCCGGCCTGTTCCCCGACCAGCGGATGTGGGCCGCTATAGGCGCTTTGCGGAATACGGAAATTACCGCTGCCGCCATGGGGGCGAGGGTTTTTCATCTCCAGGCCGACGAGACGCTGAAAGGCATCCAGTGTTCTCTGTACATAAAGTTTTTCCTGTTTGAAACCGGAAAACATGCAGCTCTTGACCGTGCCTTTGCCATTCATTATCAACAGATAGGCGTAACCCTTGGGCGCCAGATCATCATTGCAAATGACCCAATAGCCGTCCGCCCTATCGGTCTCGAAGTGGTAACCGACGGCGATGGCATCCGCCGCCCGCGGACCGGCAGCGAGGATGCCGTCACCGGCCATCTGGCGCAGGCAGCTATTGAAACGTACCTCCACGCCCAGCGACTGCGCCTGCCTGAGCAGGGCACTGTCGAGTGTGTCAGGGCCAGGGCCGCGCTCGACGAGATAAAACAATGGCTCATCGCTGTTGATCTCATAACATTTACCGCTGGCGTCAAAAGCGCTGCCACTGCGCCCGGGCATTGTCGTAAAGTCTGTCGTCAAACCCAGGTCTTGCAGCACCTTCAGGACGTCTTCCCGGGTGGTCCAATTTTCCAGGCCCTGGAAGTCTCCGCCGAAGCGGTGGCCTACCTCCTTGTGCGCTTCGTGCACGATCACCCGGCGTCCCGCACGGGCCAGTGTGATCGCGGCCGCAAGTCCGGACGGACCGGCGCCGGCGATTTCTATGGGGTTGTCGATGCTATTGTTTCGTCTTTTATCTGTCATTATTTTTTTTCAGGATTTCTTTAATGTGTTATTCGCAGGATAATCCCGCCGCGCCGGGCCGACATACAGCTGCCGGGGGCGGCCGATGCGTTGTTCCGGCTCAGCGATCATTTCCATCCATTGGGCCACCCAGCCAACCGTGCGGGCGATGGCGAACATCACCGTGAACATATTGGCGGGGATGCCCAGTGCCTTGTAGATAAGGCCTGAGTAAAAATCCACGTTGGGATAAAGCTTGCGTTCGATGAAATAGTCATCCTTGAGCGCCGTTTCTTCCAGCGCCATCGCCAGTTCGAACAACGGGTCGTCGGGACTGCCCAGTTTCTCCAATACCTCGTGACAGGCCGCGCGTATGACGCGCGCCCGTGGATCGT
>DRKQ01000142.1 GCA_011051685.1 Gammaproteobacteria bacterium | reverse complement strand
GGATTTTTGTTATCAACGGGTATTGGTGTCAGATCACCAGAGTTGCCGACGACGGTTCACCGGTTTGGCGGAATATCTGTTGTTTGTCCGATCCCATTATCTGCGCATGCCTTTGCGCTTGTTGCTGCCGCATTTGATTCGCAAGGCATTCAAACGGGAGGCTGGCAAGGCAGTTGTGGATAACGAGAATTAGTTAATCTATTTCCTGTTGTACTGTTGTACTGTTGTACTGTTGTACTGTTGTCTGGTAACGGTAGGGTTTTGATGGCGTTGGGCATCACCCGTGTTACGCTAATTTTTCCTCCCACGCCAGCGACGTTTTCACAATAAAATCCAGGTCATCATATTTCACGTCCCAGTCGAAGGTGTCGTGGATCTTGTCCACGCGGGCGATGAGCTGGGGCGGATCACCCGCGCGGCGGGGTTCCTCGACGATGTTCAGCGGCGCGCCGTGCACCCGTTGCACCGCATCCAGCACCTCGCGCACGCTGTAGCCGTGGCCGTAACCGCAGTTGAGCGTCGTGGACTCACCGCCCTGGCGCAGGTAGTCCAGCGCCGCCAGGTGGGCGCTGGCCAGGTCTTCCACGTGGATGTAGTCGCGAATGCCGGTGCCGTCCGGAGTGGGGTAGTCGGTGCCGAAGATGCAGATTTTGTCGCGCTTGCCCAGGGCCGCCTCGCAGGCCACCTTGATCAGCAGCGTGGCCTCCCGGGTGGACTGGCCGATGCGGCCCTCCGGGTCGGAACCGGCAACGTTGAAGTAGCGCAGGGCCACGTGGCGCAGATCGGTGGCGATGGACAGGTCCTTGAGCATCTGCTCGGTCATCAGCTTGGAGCCACCGTAGGCGTTGATGGGCGCCGTGGGGGTGTCCTCGGTGACGGCGTCCACCTCGGGGATGCCGTACACCGCGGCGGTGGAGGAGAAGATGAAATGCTCCACCCCGGCGGCGGAGCAGCACTCCAGCAGGCTGCGTGAGTGGCAGGTGTTGTTGCCGTAATATTTCAGGGGGTTGGAGACCGATTCCGGCACGATGGTGTGGGCGGCGAAGTGCATTACCGAGCCGATGTCGTGTTCGTGCAGGATTTGCGAGACCAGTTCATGGTCGCCCGTGTCGCCGACGATGAGTTCGCCATAGAGCACGGCCTCCTCGAAGCCAGTGGAGAGGTTGTCCAGCACCACCACGGTCTCGCCGGCCTCACCGAGCTGGCGGACCACATGACTGCCGATGTAGCCGGCACCGCCGGTGACGAGGATGGCTTTTTTCTGGGACATGATGCGATTTCCGTGAAAGGTGGTTGGGTTACGGTTTGGCGCGTAGTCTATCTGGCCCACAGAGTGTGTGCAAAGGCGTTATCGCGCCTGGAAAGGCGCTCCCACGGGATTGAACAAGCTCCCCAAAGAAAGCTTCACCCTGTGGGAGCAACCTTCCGGTCGCGAAGGGTATGGCACCAATCGCGCCTGGAAAGGCGCTCCCACGGGATGAAACAGGCTCCCTAAAGAAAGCTTCACCCTATGGGAGCAACCTTCCAGTCGCGAAGGGGATGGCACCAATCGCGCTTGGAAAGGCGCGCTCCCACGGGATGAAACAGGCTCCCCAAAAAACCTCACCCTGTGGGAGCGACCTTCCGGTCGCGAAGGGGATAGCACCAATCACGCCTGGAAAGGCGCGCTCCCACGGGATTGAACAAGCTCCCCAAAGAAAGCTTCACCCTGTGGGAGCAACCTTCCGGTCGCGAAGGGGATGGCACCAATCGCGCCTGGAAAGGCGCTCCCACGGGATTGAACAGGCTCCCCAAAGAAAGCTTCACCCTGTGGGAGCGACCTTCCGGTCGCGAAGGGTATGGCACTAATCGCGCTTGGAAAGGCGCTCCCACGGGGTTGAACAGGCTCCTCAAACCTCATACCTGCAATACCAATGGGGATAGTAATGAAAGTCATCCACTAGCCCGGCCCGCTGGGGGTTTTGCAGGCAATAGAGAATGACCTGGTTCAGGTCTTCATCGGTGCGTAGGGCATGGTCATGGTACTGGCGTTGCCAGATGGGGCCATTTTTGCCCAGCAGCTGGTTGATTTCCCGGCCAGTGTATCCTTTCAGTGACTGCATGAGCTGATTCAGAGTGCCGGTGTGGAGTTGGGCCACGAAATGCAAATGGTCGGGCATAACTACGGCCGCGAGCAGACCCATGCGTCCCTGTTGTTCCAGCCAGTGCAGGCTATTGATAACCAGCCTGGCAATTGGCTTGAGGGTAAACAGTTTTTGCCGATTATGGGTACAGGTGGTGAGCAGATAGATCTGCCCTGTTTGGGAGTGCCGGCCCTGGCGCAGGTGCCGGGATCCTTTTTGTGCTTCAGTCATCAGCCGTCCTTGGTGATTTTTTGAAGATATTATCGCGCCTGGAAAGGCGCTCCCACACAAACAAATAAACAATATTCTCGAAAAATACCACCCTGTGGGAGCAACCTTCCAGTCGCGAAGGGGATGGCACCAATCGCGCCTGGAAAGGCGCTCCCACGGGATGAAACAGGCTCCCCAAAAAACCTCACCCTGTGGGAGCAACCTTCCAGTCGCGAAGGTAGTGGCACACAATCGCGCTGGGAAAATGTGCTCCCACACAGGTTTGGCCCATAAAAATCCAGTTTCAGATTTTTCCTACAGGAATATGGGTTATTTCGGTGGAGAATGGTCATTTTGCCTTAAGTTTACAGTTTAAAAAGCGGAATTTAATGGTAAAATGATTTTCCGTCAGGTTCTGATATTCTTTGTGCCAGACGCTTTTTCGCTGTGCTGGCTGAAGTCGGCAGCGAGTCGGCCGATAGGTAGCCAGGTCAATCATCAAAAGGGAATTCAGCGTGTACGAGAATTTTTATCACCTGCGAGCCAAGCCCTTTCGGCTGAGTCCCGATCCTAGTTTCTTTTTTGCCAGCCGTGGCCACAAGCGTGCCCTGGCCTACCTACGCTATGGCCTGAGTCAGGCCGAAGGCTTCGTGGTGATCACCGGCGCCCCGGGCACCGGCAAGACCACCCTGGCGCAGATCCTGCTCAAGGAAATGGACCAGTCCGATGTGGTGGTGGCCCATCTCACTACCACCCAGCTGGAAGCGGACGAGATGCTGCGCATGGTGCTGGCGTCCTTTGGCCTGCGTTATGAAGGGCAGGACAAAGCCGGTCTGCTGAAGACCCTGGAGGCCTTTTTCATGGCCCGGGCGCGCGAGAACAAACGGGTGCTGCTGGTGGTGGATGAGGCGCAGAACCTGCCGGCACGTTCCCTGGAAGAACTGCGCATGCTTTCCAACATGCAGGTGGGTGACAAGGCCTTGTTGCAGACTTTCCTGTTGGGCCAGGTACAGTTCCGGCAGATGCTGGATCATCCCGACCTGGAACAATTACGTCAGCGGGTGATCGCCAATTACCACCTCAGTGCCCTGGGTGAAGACGAATGCCAGAGTTATGTGGAAAGCCGCCTGCGCCATGTGGGGTGGGAGGATGATCCGCATTTCACCGAGCGGGCCTTCGAGATAATCTATGGATACACCGAGGGTATTCCGCGGCGCATCAATATGCTCTGTGACCGGGTGATGTTGTTCAGCAGTCTCGAGGAAATACACGAAATCACTGAATCGGTGTTGCGCGCGGTTACCGATGAACTGCAAAGTGAAATCTCCGGGCGCCCCATTGCGCAGCCCAAATTACAGGACGAGCTTCCAGAGGTGGCCGCCACCGAGCCACAAGTGAATACCGCGCCTGACAAGGCTGACCTTGAACCGGCGCAGGCCCTGGCCGAAGAACAAGTGACGGAAGTCGAATCTGTCTCGTCCCCGGCAGACGACGAACCTGGCTCCCAACGGGAGTCTGCCTCATCAGTGCAGCCGCCGGAGGCGGATAAACCTGCGCCCATGGAAGAGCCCGCGGTGGCTAGCCAACAGCCTGAGCACCATACGCCGGATAACGATGGCATGGGGCGCGCCGTACCGGATGATGGCTGGAACCAGATGGTGGCCCAGGCGCAACCGGACAATACAGAGACCGACGATGCCAATTCCCCCGCGGAAATGGAACGTTTTCGGGTGATCGCTGGTGGTAAAGAATCACAATCAGAGAAAACCCGGGAGAGTGCCGCGGTGCGCCCGGCCAACCAGCCCAGCACCGAGGTCACGGCTCCGTTACCGGATGCCCCGGGGGATAGCCAGGAAGTGGTGCTGCGCAAGATTCTGCGCCTGGTGCTGGCCTTCCACCGTTCGCCCCGCAGCTTCCCCGGGCTGGATGATCCCTCACAACCGCTGCCCAAGGGCATCAAGTCCATTCTGGAACTGGCCATTGCCGATGATGAAGTGTTGTCCGGGTTGCGCCAGATTGCGGTGATGGGCATTTCACCCGCCATGCTGCGCGCCGCGGTGCGGTTCTTCGTGCGCCGCGTCATGTTCATCCCCGGTGGCGACGATTACCGGGTGCTGGGATTGCCCACGGGCGCCAGCCTCGCCGAGGTGGAGACCCACTACGGGCTGTTGATGAAACTGCTGCGCCAGGATAAAAAAGGCGTGGAAGAAAGCGGTGTTGCGCGAGTGGGAGAGGCCTACGAGCGTCTGTGCCGGGGCGAGTTGGGCGAACAGCCGGAACCCCGTGCGGAAGACCTCGGTGAGGTCGAAGAAACCCTGGATCTCGATTTGTCCCCCACCTCGGGCAATCTTTCAGCCGGGATGCGTGCCGAAGGCATGGCGGGTGCGGAGATCATTTCCAGCGCTGCGCAAAGTGGACCCACTTCACGCAATATTCTGCTCATTGCCGGTGCGGCGGTGATTGTTTTTGTACTGTATCTGACGCAGATCAGAACTTCAGACGAAACGCAGCCGCAAACGCCCGTGGCCGAGCCGGAAACCTCGAGCGCGCCCCAAACCCCCGCCGGTGGTCCGAAGGCAGAAACCCCGGTTGCTTCTCAAGTCGAGTCGGCGCCAAGCGTCGCTACAGCCTCTTCGCCCCAGGCTGATAGTACTGGCGAAAATACCAGCGACAGCATAGCCATAGATGACGCAGCAGAAGCCGCCCGCCTGGATGCCCTGGCGCAACAGGCCCTGGCGCAGGCAAAGGCGGAGGCCCAAGCCAGGGCGCGTGCCGAAGCAGAACAACTTGCTCGTGCAGAGGCAGAGGCCAAGGCAGAGAAAGAGAGACTTCAGGCCGAGGCGGAGGCCGCCGCCCGACGGGAAGCTGAGCGCCAGGCGGAGGCCGAGGCGAAAGCAGCCTTGATCGCAAAACAAAAAGCCGAGGCAGCCGCCAAAGCCAAGGCAGCTGCCAAGGCCAAGGCGGAAGCAGAAGCCCGCGCACTGGCAGAGGCCAAAGCGAAAGCCGCCGCCAAGGCAAAGGAGCAGGCCCGCCTGAAGGCCGCGGCAAAGGCCCGCGAGGAAGCAAAGACCAGGGCGGCAGCCCAGGCCAAGGCTAAAGCCAAGAAAGAAGCGAAAGCAAAGGCCCTAGCAGCCGCTCGGGCCAAGGAACAGGCCAGGGCAAAGCAGGAGCCGGCCAAGACCGTTCTGGTGATCAGTCCGGCGCGCCTGGACAAGCTCATTCACAGCTTTGAAACCAGCTATCAGAGCGGAGACCTCAAGACACTGGCAACCTTATTTGCCCCCACTGTGCGCACCAATGATCAAATTGATCTTGCTGGTGTGCGTGAGGAATACCGCGCCCTGTTCGATTCCACTGCCGAGCGCAACATAGCATTTAGCGATCTTTCCTGGGAGCGCGAGAGAAACTATGCCCGGGGCAGCGGACGTTACGCCGTTTCCGTGCTTCGCAAGGGCGAGACAACACCCTATATGGAAAGCGGCAAGGTCACGCTGCAGCTGGAAGATCGAAATGGCGCATTGCAAATTACCCGCTTTTACACCTCGGAGCCGATGGTGGTTGCCGCCAAGGTTGAGGCGCAGCCTGCGGGCGTCAATCCCTTCACACGCATCCCGGCAGAGGTGCTCGATGATTTACTGCAGCAGCTGATTTCCGCCTATGGCGCCGGTGATATCGACGCCTTCATGGCCTTGTTCGCCAAGGACGCGCAGACCAATGACCGGGCCACGGTGGACGGTATTCGCAAGGATTATGAGGATTTGTTCAATACCACCTCCTACCGCTCCATTGCATTCAAAAAGATGAAATGGATGTGGGATGGCGGCATTGCCCGTGGCGAGGGAGTTTACGATGTCGTGGTGCAGGCCAATGGACAGGACAAGCGTGCCCACTTCACTGGACCATTATGGATTCAGGTGGAACGCAGGGGCGGGGGCGTGCGCATCACCCACTTTGCCTTTGCCCAGTAGGTGCTGATTCAGCCATTGCCGGGCTTGTGTTTTCGGGGCGCACAAATGCTATATTGATCCCATAGTCAGCCATAGTCAGAAGGGGGAGTACAATGAAAAAAAGCATATTTGCAGGCGTGGTGTGCCTGGCTCTGAGCGGTTCTCTCCATGCAGGAGAAGAGATTCAGTTGGCAGCGGCCATCGGCGCCGGGGCCACATCCACCGGTACTACGACCACGGAAACCACTGCGAGTACCACGGCCGCCGGCAGTAGCGCGGGAGCCGGTACGGCCGCAGCCTCGGCCGCAGCGATGGGGACGGGCACCATGGTGGCCATAGGTGCACTGGCAGCGGGCGCAGTGGCAGCCCTGGCCAGTTCCGGTGGTGGTTCCAGCACCTCGAATCACTGATTGAAATCCCTGTTTGCATCATAACGCCCCTGGCCATGTGGCCAGGGGCGTTTTTGTATCCGCTTCTCAATGACACTTACCACACATTGTCGATTCAGGGTTCTGGGGTTCGTGTGCCTGATCTTCGGCCCCCCTCTGCAGGCAACGTCACTGTCCACACCCACGCAGATCGGACAGACCGGGCTGGTGAACATGCCCACGGCGCGGCTGGCGAAAGAGGGTACGCTGCGTTTTGGCCTTAGTCGTTTCGAACCCTATCGTGCCTTCTGGAGCAGCCTGAGCCTGTTCCCCTGGTTGGAACTGGGAGCGCGCTACACGGCGGTGAGTCATACCCGTGGTACGAATAACCTCAATTTCGGCAATTTCAAGGACAAGGCCTTCGACGCCAAGCTGCGCCTGCTGGAAGAAGGGCGTTACCGGCCGGCGTTCAGCGTGGGTACCCGGGATTTTCTGGGCACCCGGGTGTTCGCGGCGGATTTTCTGGTCTTGAACAAGCGCTTTGGTCCTGTTGATGTGAGCCTGGGCCGGGGTCGCGGGCGGCTTGATGGTGGTTTTGGTGGTCTGCAGTACCAGCCCGCCTGGGCGCCGGGTTTTGACCTGGTGTACGAATACGATGCCACCGATTACCTCAACGACCGCTTCGCCACTCAGAGCGGGGCCGTTAAGCGCAAGGGCGAAGACACCTTTGCCATCGGCTACCGCTGGGGCTGGCTGGGCGCCCGTCTGAATTACCAGGCTGGAGATTATGGCTTTAACGCCTATGTCGCCATTCCCTTGATGAAGCGGGAATTCATTCCCAAGCTGGACGAGCCGCCCCCTTTCAGCCACGATACAGTCCGTGTCGATGTGACCCAGTGGCGGCACGATCCCAAATACCGTACTCAATTGGTAGCGGCGCTGGAGCGTCAGGGCTATCGCAATGTACAGGTACAACTTCGTGACCATCAACTGGATCTGGGTATCGCCCACCGGCGTATCTCGCTGGTGGCGCGGGCCGTGGGGCGTGCCGTGCGCACTGTATTGCTATTGGGGCCGCGCGACATCGATTCCATTCGCATCACCTATTTCACGCCCACGGACCTGGCGCTGGTAAGTTATGACTTTCATGACCTGCCTTTGCTGGAACGTTTCTTCGCCGGTCAGGTCACCTACGGAGACTTGCTGAAGGGGCTGACTGTGCGTTATGCCAGCCCGCAGACGGTCAGGCAGCTGGCGGCTGCATCCCTGATCGAGACGGATCAGGCACAGTCTCCATCAAGGCCCTTCGAACAATTCCAGTGGGTGCCCAACGAGGAAGGCCACGCCATCAGCCTGCACCGCGAGAGCCGGGCGCTGGATCGGATGCGCCTGATTCCTTTCAATGCTGGCATCTACTTCAATGATGCCAACGGTGCGCTGCGTTACGAGACCTTTGCCCTGGGGACTTACACCCAGCAACTGGGCCACGGCCGATTCCTCAAGGGTGGCCTGCGCCTGCGGCTGCTGGAAGATGTCAGCAAAGTGGTGGATAAGTCCAACAGCCTGCTGCCCCATGTGCGCTCCGATGTGGGTGACTACACCCGCGACGGCGATTTCATCCTCGATCACTTGCTACTGAATCAATACTTACAGTTACGCCCGCGTGTTTACGCCCGTGGTTCAGTCGGTTATTACGAACGTATGTTTGCAGGACTGGGTGGGCAGGTATTGTATTTTTCCAAGGATCATCCCTGGGCGGTAGACCTGAGCGTGGATGCACTGCAACAGCGCAACACCGATGGCGGTCTTGGCTTGCGTGAGTATCGCACCACTACGGCCATTGCTGCTGTACACTATCGACTGCAGGATCAGGGACTCACCTTCACCTTGCGTGGCGGACGCTTTTTGGCGAAAGACCTGGGCCTGCGCTATGAGATACAACGGCGCTTTCGCTCCGGAGTGCGTATTGGCGCCTGGTATACCGTCACTAACGGCCGCGACATCACCAAGCCCGGCAGTCCCGATGACCCGTATAATGATAAAGGCATCTTCGTTTCAGTTCCCCTGGGGAGCATGTTGACCCGGGACACGCGAGCCATCGCGCGCTTCGCCATTTCACCATGGACACGCGACGTGGGGCAGATGGTAAAATCACCGGGGGATTTGTACACCATCGTGGAGGATCCGCTGTTGTTTGACTGGAGCGGCCGGCACTTGTTGTCGGGTTTCCATGAATAAAGGAAGCCCTGATCAATCAAGCGTATGTCGTTTAATGACCGAAATCACCGCCTCTGTTCGCGTAAAAAAACAAGGGCATTAGCGAGTAAACGTTAAAGCGTAAAAAGAGTCCTGAAAGCGATTGTTTATAGCAGGCGCTTTTTTGTAAGAACCGAGCAATAATAAACACCGTCATCCGGGCGAAGGCCGGAACATAAGCGCGAAGCGCGTTGAACGCCCAAAGGGCGGCCCGAAGGGTGAGCGTAGCGAATAATTTAGGCTGCTCTTATTAAGGGTCTCAAAATTGGTTTAGCAGACATTGGTGAGTAATGGCCACCTTGAGAATGCCAGAAGTGGCAGTGAGTGGACGCAGTTATCCCATAGCGTACTTACGATGGCAAATACTGTGGGAGCGCCTTTCCAGGCGCGAATCATGCCTTGAAAGGCTCTCCCACATAGGGAAATGACCCTGTTGCAATTATTTTGAGACGATTAATATCTTAGAGCTACGCAGTAATAATTCCCTAGATTCCAGCCTTCGCCGGAATGGCGGAAGAAGGTATCGATAGACTTATGCATAGAGTACGGCAACAAACCCAATTTCATGTCACGGAGTGAGAGTATATTTGTGATGTCCAGATTTCGTGCGAAACCTGTGTATGCCCTGGGCCGTGGCTTAATCGCGCGACTCTGTGGCCTGTTCTTTCTGCTGATCTCTATCGCCATTCAGGCCGCCCCCACGGCAGAACAACTGCAATTGTTGGGGCAGTTCTCGCCCCAACAGCAGGCAGAATTACTAGAGAGCTTCAAGCAGTCGCCCGAGGGCAAAAAACCGGAGCCTCTCGCACAGCCCGAAGTGGTGCGTCCAATACCTCCGGAGCAGACATCAAACACACCGGAAACAAGCCACGAATCAAAAGGCAAGATCCTCAAACCCTTCGGCTACGACCTGTTTGCCGGTGCCCCCACAACCTTTTCGCCGGTTACTGAAATTCCCATCCCCGTGGACTATGTCATCGGCCCCGGTGACACAGTGGAAGTGCAGCTTTATGGCAAAGAAAACCAGCAATACGAGCTACTGGTGGACCGCGACGGCCTACTGCGGTTTCCTGGTATTGGCCCCATCGCCGTCACCGGCATGCGCTTTGATGAACTGAAAAAGGAACTGCGACGGCGGGTCAAAAAACAGATGGTCGGTACGCAGATTCATGTCTCTCTCGGCGAGCTGCGTTCCATGCGAATCTTTGTACTGGGTGACGTCAACCGCCCCGGCGCCTATACTGTGAGCTCGCTATCCACCATGACCAATGCCCTGTTTGTCAGCGGTGGAGTGCGACCCATCGGTTCGCTGCGCAATGTGCAACTCAAACGTCATGGAAAACTCATCCAGCAACTGGATTTGTATGACCTCCTGTTACGTGGTGATACCAGCTCGGATGCGCGGATGCAGCCCGGTGACGTGATTTTTGTGCCCCCCGTAGGGGATACATTGAGTGTGGACGGTGAGGTGCGCAGGCCTGCTATTTACGAGCTGAAAAATGAACGCACAGTTCAGCAAGTGGTTGAAATGGCAGGTGGTCTGAGGCCTACAGCCTACGCCTTGAAGAGTCAACTGGAGCGGATCAATACCGAAGGAGAGAAATCGGTCATTGATATCGATCTATCATCCGCGGACTCTTTGAGCAAAGGTATACAAAATGGTGACATTTTGCGTATCTATTCTGTGTTAGACAGTCTGGAAGATGTGGTTTTTGTGGCCGGTCATGTGCAGCGCCCGGGAGAGGTGCAGTGGCGAAAGGGTATGCATCTTTCCGATGTGATTCCTTCCATCCGGGCGCTGTTGCCGGAGCCCAATTTGCGTCTGGTACTTATCCGGCGAGAGCGACAGCCAGATCGGTTTATCGAGGTGCTGGCCTCCCGTCTTGATACGATGTTTGCTGATCACCATTCGGCAGCAAATATTGAGCTCCAGTCGCGCGATCGGATTTTTGTTTTTGGGCTTTCCGCGGAAGCACTCGAGCAACGTGAACAGATACTAGGAGAGTTATTACAGGAGTTGCGCCAGCAGGCCACAGCCGATTTTCCACAACACGTAGTGCAGATTGCCGGCAATGTGCGCTGGCCTGGTGAGTATCCACTGGCCAAAGGCACCCGACTGCACGATTTATTGCGCTTTGCCGGAGGGGTAACTGTAAATAGCGACCTTCACTATGTATTACTTATGCAGAAAGATTTGCAGGGTCGCTACCGCGCCGCCCGTTCCTTCGATGTCAGCCAGGGTATGGAAGAGAGCAATCCTCTGCTCACCCCGCGTGATGAAGTCTATGTTTTCAGCCAGGATGAGGATCGTTCCATCCTGCTGGGTGGGCTGATTGAGCAACTCAAGCAACAGGCGGACAGCGGCCAGCCTGCAGCCGTGGTGCGCGTGGGCGGACGGGTAAAGTCACCTGGCGAGTATCCGCTGGAGGCGAACATGGTGGCGGCGGATCTGTTGCGCGCCGCGGGAGGGTTGACCGAGGCCGCCTATACATTGGAAGCGGAATTGAGCCGCTACCGTATCGACCCCGAGGATGGACGGACTGCCCAACACCTTACCTTGCAATTGCCCGCTCTGTTGGCGGGGGAGAGGGGGGCGGATATCACCCTGCAGTCCTACGACTCCCTGCACATCAAGCGCCTGCCCAACTGGATGGAACAACGGGTGGTGGAGATCAGTGGCGAGGTGCGTTTTCCCGGCAGTTATCCGCTCAAGCGGGGTGAGACTCTCTCGGAATTGCTGCAACGGGCGGGAGGGCTCACCGACCAGGCCTTCCCCGAGGGGGCGGTATTCCTGCGTGAGAGTCTGCGCAAAAAGGAACAGGAGCAGCTCGATGCCATGACCCTGCGCCTGGAATCGGATCTGGCCGCCGTCGATCTTGAAAAGGCCCAGGCCACCGATGACAGTCAGCGCTCGGTGGGCCTGGCCAGTTCGTTGTTACAACAACTCAAGAGTACCCGGGCGGTGGGCCGTCTGGTCATCGATTTGCCCCGCTTGCTGGCCAGCCTGGATGAAGAGGATGGGGAAGTGGAGGGGGATGTGCTGCTTAAGGATGGCGACAAACTGATCATCCCGGGCATAACCCAGGAAGTCACCATCCTGGGCGAGGTACAACACGCCACCTCACACCTGTACCGCGAGGGACGCGACGTGGCCTACTACATCAACAGCAGTGGCGGGATGACTTATCGTGCGGACGAGGACCGTATTTACGTAGTGCGCGCCAATGGCGCGGTGGTGGCCAGTCATGATGCTGACTGGTTTGGCGACAATCTGGAGGTCCGCCCCGGTGATACCATCGTGGTGCCCCTGGATGCCGAACGCATGAAGCCCCTGACCCTGTGGAGCAATATCAGCCAGATCATCTACCAGATCGGCATTGCCGCGGCGAGTTGGAACGCGGTGGGCATTTTTTAGCCGGCGCCCAGGGGTATTATTGAGGAGTACTGTCGCCGTGAAATTGACGTAGAATGACTCTTATGGACAAGCCCGATTTCAAGATTCATACCCTGGACGCAAAGGCTGATCCGCGGCCGACCACGCCGGAGCAGGAGGAGCGGGCTGTGCGTTATGTGGCCTTGCCCGATTACGTGCCAGCGGGCTACCCGGATGAGGACAGTATCGACCTGTTGGCCCTATGGCGGGTGTTGGTGGCGTATCGTCGGTTGTTGCTGGGCGTTTTTTTACTGGGCATGCTGTTGGCGGCGGGGGTCGCCTTTTTGTCCACTCCGGTTTATCGCGCCGAGTTGGTGATGGCTCCGGCCAATGAAAAAGAGGGGGGTAAGCTCTCCGTGCTGGCGGGGCAGTTTGGCGGCCTGGCCTCACTGGCAGGGGTCAATCTGGGCAGTGGCGGCAACAATGTGGACAAGGTGCTGGCGACGCTCAAATCCCGCGCCTTCCTGGTGCCCTTCCTGCGAGAGGAAAAGATCCCCGCCCTGTATGCGAAAAGTGCCAGCGGCGAGGCGCCAAGCCTGCTGGAGGTCTACGAAAATTTCGCCGAAGACGTCCTGGCCATCCGCAAGGACAGCAAGACCGGTCTGGTGAACCTGGCGGTGGAATGGCCGGATCCCGCTCTGGCGGCGCGCTGGGCCAATGCCCTGGTTACGCAACTCAATGAACACCAGCGCAAGGCCGCCATCCAGCAGGCCCAGCAGAGTATCGACTACCTCAACCAGCAATTGGACAAAACCACGGTGGTGGACATGCAACAGGTCATCTACCGACTGATCGAATCCCAGAGCAAAGTAATCATGCTGGCCAACGTGAAACAGGAATACGCCATGCAGGTGGTCGACCCGGCCATGGCCCCTGAGAAACCGGTGCGCCCGCAACGTACCCTGATTCTGGTGTTGGGGCTGGTGCTCAGTATTATGCTTGGAGTTTTCGTGGCCTTTTTGTTGCATGGCCTGAAGAATTTCCGGCAACAAATGCATCGCATGCAATAGTTCTCCATCGGCCCGAGCCCCATGGCCTCATAACAACAACTAGTAACAAGAAGACATAACAATAAACAGGAATCCCACGAATCATGGCAGAACAATCGACTAACAGCACGGGTGAGAGTAGCACTGGCAATAGCAGCAATGTGGTCTGGCATCACGCCACTGTCACTCGCGAGCGTCGCCAACAACAAAATGGCCACAAGAGCGTGATCCTCTGGTTTACGGGTCTGTCCGGCGCGGGCAAGTCCAGCCTGGCCCATGCGGTGGAGGAGGAACTGCATCAGCAAGGCTGCCGCACCTTTGTGCTGGACGGCGACAACGTGCGTCACGGCCTCAGTGGCGACCTGGGCTTTTCCGATGCAGATCGCAAGGAAAATATCCGCCGTATCGGTGAAGTGGCCAAGCTGTTTCTCGAGGCTGGGGTGATCGCCATGACCGCCTTTATCTCCCCCTTTCGCGCCGAGCGTGAAATGGTACGCAGACTGGTGCCCCATGGCGAGTTCATCGAAGTCTATTGCCGCGCCGAAATCGAGGTCTGTGAGCAGCGTGACGTGAAAGGCCTGTACAAGCGCGCCCGCGCCGGGGAGATCAAGGACTTCACCGGCATTTCCTCACCCTACGAAGAGCCGGTGGGCCCGGAGATCACCGTGGACACCGGCACCCAGCCCATCGAGGCCTGTGTGGACGAGGTGATTGGTTTGCTGCGCGAGCGGGGTATTCTCAGCGCGAACTGACGGCCCCTAGACCGTAGGGTGGGCATGTTTTTCATGCCCACGCGGAACATTCAGCTAAGGTGTGGGCACAAAACACGCGCCCACTCTACGGACTCTCCAGGTTCGATTCGCGCCTGGAAAGGCGCTCCCACAGGGAGGGGAATCACCCTGTAGTCGTAGGGTGGGCATGTTTTTCATGCCCACGCGGAACATGCGGAACCTTCAGCTAGGGCGTGGGCACAAGACACGTGCCCACCCTGCGGGCTTGGGGCGTTCAAACCTGGTGCAGCTCCAGTCGTAGGGTGGGCATGTTTTTCATGCCCACGCGGAACATGCGGAACCTTCAGCTAGGGCGTGGGCACAGGACACGTGCCCACCCTGCGGGCTCGGGGCGTTCAAACCTGGCGCAGCTCCAGCCCCAGCTTGTCGGCCATGTCTGCCATCTGCGGGCTGGTGATCACCGCCGTGCTGGCCAGCTCCGGCCGCAGATAGGTCGCTCCCACTCGTTGCAGGTCTTCCAGGGTTACGCCGAGGATGCGCTGGCGGTGTTGCTGGCGTACCTCGGGGGTGCGGCCGTAGAGCGCGTTGTGGAAGGCGTCCTTGGCCTCGCCCGCCGGGGAGGAGGGCTTGTCCAGGCTGCTGATGACGCCGAGGATGGCCTCTTCCACCTGGCGCCACTCGTGTTTCTCGTTGAGCAGCCAGTCAATGGCACGGTTGAAGTCCTCCAGGGTCTCCGCCAGCCGCGGGTCGCGGTAGGAATAGAAGCGGAAGCAGGCGCTGTCGGCATCGTGGCTGGCGCCGCCGCCGTAGGCGCCACCCTGTTCGCGGATCACCCGGTGCAGGAAGCCGTTGCGCAGGAAGCCGCCGAGCACCGCCAGGGGCGCGGCGTCGGGGTGGGCCATGGGCACCGTGGGATAGGCCCTGGCGCAGAAGTTCACCGAGGTGCTGGTGGTCCACAGCACTTTCACGGTGTCGCGCTTTTCCGGCAGGTGGAAGGCCTCGCCGCCGGTGGCGGGGGCGGACCAGAGGCTCTCGCAGTCCTGTTGCAGCTCGTCCAGGCTGTCGCGCTCGCCGATGAGCAGGAACTGGCTGCAGGGGGCGTTTTGCAGGGTCTGGTGCAGGGCGGCCATCTTTTCCGCCAGGCCGGCGAGGGTGGCGTTGTCGTCCAGGGTCTCGTCCAGTTGCTTGATGGCGTGGATGCCCTGCAGGCCGGAGAGGCGGTATTTCAGCGCCGCCGCCGGACTCATGCCCGACCCGGCGGCCTGCATGGCCAGGCTGTGGCCGCGGCCGGTGATGCCTTGTTCCCGGCTGGCGCGCAGCTGGGCCATGAGTTCGCGGATGCGTGGCAGTTCGTCGAAACGGGTGTCGTGATACACGTCGCGCAGCAATTCGTTGAAGGGCTGGTGATTGCGCGCCAGGGCCTTGCCGGAGAGGATGAAATGGCCGCGGGTGTGTTGCTCGTTGTCGATGGCGCCGCGCAGGGTGGTGTAGCCGCCCACGCCGCCGCTGACGCTGCTCTGCAGGGCCTGCAGGGTGAGGTAGTCGCGCTCGCCGCAGCCCAGTTCAGCCAGGCAGTGGGTGTAATAGGGCAGGATCTCCAGCAGTTCGTCGTCCAGCCGGGGCAGATCCACCACCAGCTGCTGATAGACCAGGCCGTTGGTGCCCTGCTCGTAGCGGTGGGTGGGGCGGCCCTTCACCGTGGTCTGCTGGCCCTGGGCGATGTGCAGCTGCGCCGGCACGTCTTCCAGCCCCACCTTGGGCAGGATGCTTTCGTCATCCTGCCGGTTTTGTCTTTCCTCCAGCTTTGCCGCCAGTGCCACCACCTGTTGTTTTTCCTCTTCGCTGAGGGCGGCCTTGATGCGGGCCAGGCGGGCCTGTTCCGCGGCGTCCCGGCGGGCGCTGAGGCCGGCGTCGGGTTTGAGGGTCAGGCGCACCCGGTGGGGATTGTCCAGCAGTTGCTCCTGGATCAGCCGGGGGATGAAGGCGGGATCCCGGATGTCCTCGCGCAGTTGTTCCAGCACGGGCTCGATGTTCAGGGCATTCAGGGGATCGCCGTAGTGCACGGCGCTGGGCAGGGCGTCGAGGATCAGCTGCAGGCCGTAGGGATAGGAGCCGCCGGTGATCTCGCGCTGCTGCAGTTCGAGTTGATGCAGCACGGCCTCCACCCGTTCCTGGGGGATGCCCTCGGCCACCACCTTTTTCAGGGTGTCCATCACCAGGTCTTCCACCGCCTGCATGTGTTCCACGCGACTGCCCTCCAGGCCGCAGATGAAGGTCATCTCCTTGTTGTTGTCGTCCAGGCCGCACAGCGGCGAGGGGGCGGCGCCCAGCTCCGTGGTCTCCAGGGCCTGTTGCAGGGGCGAGGCGGAGTCGTCCAGCAACACGCCCTCCATGAGCT
>DRKQ01000141.1 GCA_011051685.1 Gammaproteobacteria bacterium | reverse complement strand
TGGAGACATGAATAGCGCTGGTCTTTTTTCGTCATTCCGGCCTTCGCCGGGATGACGAATCTGAAGTTAACGGGACAGCAGTGACCTGACAATATTCATTGCCGGGTTTATAAAAGTAGTGATTCAAAAAAATCAATCGAAAGAAACGGAAAAATCATGCGTCAAATCGTCCTGGATACTGAAACCACCGGCCTGGAGCCCACACAGGGACACCGGGTCATCGAGATCGGCTGCGTGGAAATCATCGACCGGCGGCTCACCGGCAATCACTATCACCAGTACCTGCAACCGGATCGTGAAATCGACGAGGGCGCCATCGAGGTGCACGGCATCAGCAACGAATTCCTGCAGGACAAGCCGCGTTTTACGGACGTGGTGGATGACTTCATGGACTTCGTGCGCGGCGCCGAGCTGGTGATCCACAATGCACCGTTCGATGTGGGTTTTCTGAACCACGAATTGCAATTGGCCCAGTGGCCCGGCGGCAGCATCGAGAGCAACTGCACCGTGCTCGATACCCTGGCTCTGGCGCGCAAGATGCACCCGGGACAAAAGAACAACCTGGATGCCCTGTGCAAGCGCTATGAGGTCAATAACGCCCATCGCGAATTGCACGGCGCCCTGCTGGATGCAGAGATCCTCGCCGACGTCTACCTGTTGATGACCGGTGGACAGACCGCCCTCTCCCTCGGTGGACAGGAAGATGAGCTGGGACAGATGACGGACACCAACCACATCCGCAGGCTGCCCGGCAATCGACCGCCATTAAAGGTGCTGCAGGCCAGCGAGGTGGAACTGGCGGCCCATGAAGCTGCACTGCAGGCCATCGGCGATGCCTGTGGCGGGGTGGCGCTTTGGAAGGAAGACTAGAAAATGATTGGTTCAAGAACTTGAAAACCGGGGGGTATGGCCTCAGTTTCCAGACATCGTGTTGCCATGTTATGGAGATACCGTCATGAGATTAAATAACTCCCCTGTTTTTATGCGTGTGGTTTTTGTTTTGTTAACGGTTTCCCTTTATGCATCCCTGTTGGCTTGCAGTTCCGCACATACAATTCCTGCTGCCACGGAAGTTAAAGCGGCGACTGTTTCCGTATCAGATGCTAATCACCAGGAACGCGAGAAGCTTGTTGAGCAATGGGTAAGGGCCCGGGCGGCTTATGAGAGATCCCTGGATTATTCCGCGCTCAGCAAGGAAAGACAGGATCGCTACAAGACTTTGAGGGCCCTGGTGGAAGCAAGATATTTTTTGAATCTTGCGGAAAAGGACCTTGTTTTTTTGTCGGACAAAACAGTCGCGGTAAAGGATTTTGATCAGGCAAAGCGGTTACTGGAGAAAGCTAAAGAGACCGTGAGTAAGAGATACAGGCGCTTGCTCAATACAATATACGAGCAATTACTGGGGATGCAAAAAAGCCTGATGCGGGATATAAACGATGAGATTCGCTGGGTTCCTGTGAATCAACGAGAACAGTTTGATCTTATTCTTATGCGTCTGGAAAAGATTATCCGCGGACAGTGGCCGTAATGGAGGTTTTGGGTGCGTAGGGTGGGTGCGTTGCTTGTGGGTGCACGTTCGCGAACGGTCATCCCGTGCGTGCTCACCCTGCCTATTCAGCACTCTTCCAGCCCCCAGGAGGATTCCTTCAGCCATTGTTCCAGCTCCGCCGCCGGGCATGGCCGGCAAAGATGATAGCCTTGCCCGGAATCGCAGCCCAGGCCTGACAGGACATCCAGGGCATCTTGGCTTTCGATGCCTTCCGCCACTACTTCCATGCCCATGTTGTGAGCGAGATCAATAGTAGAGCGTACGATGACTGCATCTGAGGTGTCATCCAGCATGTCCATGACGAAAGACTTGTCGATCTTGATTTCGTTTACCGGGAAGCGTTTTAAATAGGCTAACGACGAATAGCCTGTTCCAAAATCATCTACTGACAGGCGCACGTTCATGGAATTGAGTCGGGACAGGGTCGACAAGGCGCGATCGGCATCGGACATGATAGCGGTTTCAGTAAGCTCCAGGGTCAACCATTGTGGCGCAATGCCTGCTCTGGCCAACGAGCGCCGGACGGTATCCAGCAGGTCTATGTCATTGAGACTGTAGGCGGAAAGGTTGACAGAAACACCAAGCTTGAATTCCTGCCGGTGCCAGTTTTTGCATTGATGTAGTGCCTGTTCCAGCACCCATTCGGTGAGTGGTTTGATCAGGCCGGTTTGTTCCGCCAGAGGAATAAATTTCTCGGGTGAAATAAAACCGTGTTCCTTGTGTGTCCAGCGAATCAGTGCTTCCACACCGGTAATACATTTTTTCTGAATGTCGATTTTAGGTTGGTAATACAGTTCAAAATCATTGTTTTCCATGGCTTGGCGTAATTCTGATTCCATGGTCAGTTCGAACAAGTTATCACTGTCCATGCTGTTATCGTAAAACGCAAAACCCAGGCCCTCACGTTTGGCTCGATACATGGCAATATCTGCACGTTGCATGAGAAGAGACGGATTGTCACCGTCGCGGGGGTAACAGGCCATTCCGATGCTGATGCCAATTGATAATGTTCGCCCATCGGCATGTATGGGTTCGTCGAGTGAGTTGACGATTTTTTGGGCGACAATCGTGGTGTCTTCATCACTGTCGACGGCAAGCAGTATGGCTGCAAATTCATCTCCGCCGAGGCGGGCTACGGTGTCGGATTTTCTCAAGACCGTTTGTAGCCGCTGGCCTACAGTTTTCAGCAGCTGATCTCCAACATGATGTCCCAGGGTATCATTGATATTTTTGAAGCGATTGAGATCCATCATCATCAAGACGAAAGGACTGTTGTAGCGCTCGGCATTGAGTGTGGCTCGTTCCAGTCGGTCATTGAACAACACCCGGTTAGGCATGGCGGTAAGAGTATCAGTGAAAGCTATTTTTTCCAGGGTGCGATACAGGGTGCTGAGTTCACTGCTCATCATGTTGAAGTCATTGGCCAAGGCGACGATTTCCGTGTTTCCTGTTATTTCCACTTTCGTGTCCAGGCGGGATTTGTCCTTCTGTACTTGCCGCAGATGGTTGCTGAGTATGTTGAGTGGGGTTAGGGTGGTTCGCTGCAGCAAAAATAATGCAAACAGGGTTGTGCTCAATAATATGATCGCAGCAATAGAAAAAATTATCTTACGGGTACTGGCCAGTTGCTTGCGTAGTCCTGTGATATCGGAGGCAAAACTCAGTCTGAAGAGGCGTTGCTGCTGAGGGCTGAACAGGTCGTATTTTGCGAGAAGAATGTTTTTGTCCAACTCTTTGGGCCAGTCGGGAGACTCATAGAGGTGGGAGTTGGTGAGACCATGTAAGCTAAGTGGTGTGCCCAATCCCTGTTCAGCTTTGGCCAGGTTGGGACTGGGGTCGATGATGAGTTGCAGATACCCCTTGATGCGCAAGCCTCCCACCGGAACGATCGCCGACAAGGCGGGTTGACCGGCTGCGAGGCACAATTCCGCATCGGGCTTTAGCCGTGCCGCGCGAGTGCGCTTGAGGATTTTTTGCAGGTGCTGGTTACAGACAGTCTTGTTACCGGGTAAATCGGGGTCTGCCAGGGTGGATGCTCCAAGCAGTTGCATATTCTTGTCAAGGGCGTACAGCTTGATGAGCTTGACCCGGCCGAGGGTGACAAAAACGCGGTGAAAATGTTCGTCCAGCTTTGCTTGTAGCTGTCCGGGGTTGTGGTTACGTAAGGCTTGTAGGAAACCGCTTGATGCCTGTGCGCTGAGTCCCAGCTCAAAGGCGTCCTGTGTCAGATCCTGGATAATTTCGTGAATCTTGAGTTTTACCAGGCTGAGAAATGCCTGGCGTTGGTTGTCCAGGGCAAGACGTTGGTATGTCTCGCCGGTGGCTGCGGCGGCGAGAACCCCCAGCAGACCCATCACCAGGATGGTGATGCCGAGGCTGGCGCGCATGGAAGGATGAAATGTTTTCATGGGGGATTGAGCGCCGCTCCCGGGATTGTCGACGGAGTATGATTATTCCTGCAGGTAGGGGTAGCCCTTTTCCAGCCATTCTTCGAACCCACCACGGAACCAGTAAATATTGGAATATCCGCAGTCCACGGCAATCTTCACGGCCTTGGCGCTGCGTCCGCATTTGACGCCATTACAATAAAACAGGCTGGGGGAGTCCTTTTTGGGGATCAGCTTGGCCAGGGTTTCGCAGGTGGTGTCCACATCCGGCAGACTCGATGATCCTTCGATGTATCCCTGTTTGCGATCACCGGGAATACGTGAATCGATGATGGTGAGGTTGGGTATCTGATCCACCAGGTCGATGAACTCCTCGGCGGTGACCTTGATGCTGCCCTCGATGGATTCCGGTGAGGGGGTGGCGTTTACACTGGCCATGAACATGCCACCGGCCAAGAGAAAACACAGAGATAACGACAATTTTGGCAGAACCTTGTTGCGCATGTGTGACTCCTGCTGACTGTGTTGCGGTTTACCGATACAGGGAATGAGGGAGTTGATATTCATGGTCTGAAAAAATTGCCACTGCTGTCCCATTAACTTCAGATTCGTCATCCCGGCGAAGGCCGGAATGACGGATAAAGAGCAGCAATATTCATGTCTTAGATTTCGCCAATCTCTCTACTCCCCAATGACTTCACTAACCCCATCAAAACAAAATGGAGGTTAGTGGGACAGCAGTGAACTGGGTTATTTCCCTCGTGTGTGAGCGCGCGGAAAGGCGCTCATACAGTATTTGGTAGCGTATTACTATAGTTATGGGATTAGCTTGCTCCACTCACTGCCCTTTCAGGCCTTCCCAAGGGGGTAAGTCCCCACCGATACCTGTTAAACCAATTCTGAGGCCCTTTGTATGTGGGCATCCTTGTACCTTCATACGGTGCCACATGGCATGACATTCTGTCATGCATTACGGGGAATAACGTCGCCAGGGGAAAAAACTTTAGATATCAGTGGGCTTGCCGGAGCGTGGCTCAGGGAGGCACCCCGCCGGATGGGGCCGGCAGGGGTTCTTTGAAAATCAGGCTTGCTTGTAGTAGGAGTTGTACCATGCAACGAAGTTGGCGATGCCGTCTTCCACGCTGGTGTTCGGTTTGTAGTCCACATCGGCCACCAGGTCATCCACGTTGGCATAGGTGTCAGGCACGTCGCCGGGTTGCAGGGGCAGCATGTTCATTTCGGCCTTTTTGCCCAGGCAGTCCTCCAGCACCTTGATGTAGTGCATGAGCTCCACTGGCTTGTTGTTGCCGATGTTGTACAGGCGGTAGGGGGCTGCGCTGGTGCCGGGATCAGGTTTGTCGCCGCTCCAGTCCGGGTTGGGTTGGGCGGTGTGGTCCAGGGTGCGGATCACGCCTTCGACGATGTCGTCGATGTAGGTGAAGTCGCGGCGGTGTTTGCCGTAGTTGAACACGTCGATGGGCTCGCCGGCGAGGATCTTTTTGGTGAACAGGAACAACGCCATGTCCGGGCGTCCCCAGGGCCCGTAGACGGTAAAGAAGCGCAGGCCGGTGGTGGGCAGGTCGTAGAGGTGGCTGTAGGTGTGGGCCATGAGTTCGTTGGCCTTCTTGGTGGCGGCGTACATGCTCAGCGGGTGATCCACGTTGTTGTGGATGGAGAAGGGCATGTTGGTGTTGGCGCCGTACACCGAGCTGCTGGAGGCGTACACAAGATGCTCGACGCCGTTGTAGCGGCAGCCTTCGAGGATGTTCATGAAGCCGACGATGTTGCTTTCCACGTAGGAGTGGGGGTTTTCCAGCGAGTAACGCACCCCGGCCTGGGCGGCCAGGTTCACCACCTTGTTGGGCTTGTGCTTGGCGAACAGGGCTTCCATGGCGGGGCGATCCTCGATGCTGATGCGCGCCTCGGTGAAGCCGGGGTGATCCTTGATTTTGGCCAGTCGGGCCTCTTTCAGACTGACGTCGTAATAGTCGTTGAGATTGTCGATGCCGATGACCTCTTCGCCGCGTTCCAGCAGGCGCTGGGCCAGACGATTGCCAATAAAGCCGGCGGTGCCGGTTATCAATACTTTCATGGTATTCCTCGATTTTTAGATTATTCTCAGCACTCAGCACTCAAAGCCGGTCATCCACCTGCTCTGCCGGCAACACGTGTTTGACGTCGAACAGCACGCAATCGCTCTTGCCCAGGGCGCGGATCTCGTCGGCGGACATGGCCTTGAACTGGTCGTGGGCCACGGCGAGGATGATGGCGTCGTATTTGCCCTTTTCCAGTTCGGTAATGGGGCGAATGCCGTATTCTTCTTCCAGCTCCCCGGGGTTCACCCAGGGGTCGTAGACATCGACGTTGGCGTGGTAGCTGTCCAGTTCCTCGATCATGTCGATGACCCGGGTGTTGCGCAGATCCGGGCAGTTTTCCTTGAAGGTGAAGCCCAGCACCAGGATGTTGGCATCCACCACGTGGATCTTCTGCCGGGTCATGTGTTTTACCACCCGCTCCACCACGTGGCTGCCCATGCCGTCGTTGATGCGTCGCCCGGCGAGGATCATCTCCGGCTGGTAGCCGATCTCCTGGGCCTTGTGGGTGAGGTAGTAGGGGTCGACGCCGATGCAGTGGCCGCCCACCAGGCCGGGGCGGAAGGGCAGGAAGTTCCACTTGGTGCCCGCCGCCTCGAGGACTTCCAGGGTGTCGATGCCCAGCCGGTGGAAGATCAGCGCCAGTTCGTTGATCAGCGCGATGTTGACGTCGCGCTGGGTGTTTTCGATGACCTTGGCGGCCTCGGCCACCTTGATGGAGCTGGCCTTGTGGGTACCGGCCGTAATGATACTGGCGTAGAGATCGTCCACGAAATCCGCAACTTGGGGGGTGGAGCCCGAGGTGACCTTGAGGATGGTGGTGACCCGGTGTTCCTTGTCGCCGGGGTTGATGCGTTCGGGGGAGTAGCCGGCGAAGAAATCCTGGTTGAAGATCAGCCCGGAGCCGGCCTCCATGATGGGCACGCAGACCTCCTCGGTGGCGCCGGGGTAGACGGTGGACTCGAAGATCACCACGTCGCCCTTGCCCAGCAGCTTGCCCAGGGTGCGGCTGGCGCCTTCCAGGGGTGACAGGTCGGGGCGCTTGGCGGAATCGATGGGGGTGGGCACGGTGACGATGTAGACGTTGCAGTCGGCCAGGTCATCCGGGTTGCTGGTGTAGCTGAGCCGGGTGGCCTGCTTGAGTTCGTCTTCGTCCACTTCCAGGGTGCTGTCCTTGCCGGCTTGCAATTCGGCAACGCGCGCGGCGCTGATGTCCAGGCCCTTGGTGGGGTAGTGTTTGCCCAGTTCCACGGCCAGCGGCAGGCCCACGTAACCCAGGCCGATGATGCCGATGCGGGCGTCTTTCAGATCAAACATGCGTCTTTATTCCTTTTTGTAGGGTGGGCACGTCTTCCGTGCCCACGCGTCATGGTTACGGCGTGGGCAGTGAAGACGTACCCACTCTACAGTCACCCGTGTTCTTAAGGTCGGCCAATGCAGTAGTAGCTGAAGCCGTCGGCGCGCAGGCGTTTGGGATCGTACAGGTTGCGGCCGTCGAATATGGTGGGTTCACTGAGCCTGGTCTTGATCTCGGTGAAATCCGGGCTGCGGAAGGAACTCCATTCAGTGACTACCGCCAGGGCATCGGCGCCGTCCAGCGTGGCTTCCGGGGAATCCGCCAGGGTCAGGTCATCTCGCTCGCCGTAGATGCGGCGCGCCTCATCCATGGCCTCGGGGTCGAAGGCCTGCACCCTGGCGCCGGCATCCCACAGGGCCTCCATCAGGGTCCGCGAGGGCGCGGCGCGCATGTCGTCGGTGTTGGGTTTGAAGGCCAGGCCCCAGAGGGCGATGGTCTTGCCGGCCAAATCACCGCCGAAGTGCTTGCTGATTTTATCGAACATCACGGTCTTTTGGCGGTTGTTGACCGCTTCCACGGCGCTGAGCAGCTCGGCCTTGTAGCCGATCTCGTTGGCGGTGCGCTCCAGGGCCTGCACGTCCTTGGGGAAGCAGGAGCCGCCGTAGCCGCAGCCGGGGTAGATGAAGTGGTAGCCGATGCGCGGGTCGGAGCCGATGCCCAGACGCACGTTTTCGATGTCGGCGCCCAGCAGGTCGGCCAGGTTGGACAGCTCGTTCATGAAGGTGATCTTGGTGGCCAGCATGGCGTTGGCGGCGTACTTGGTGAGCTCGGCGGAGCGGATGTCCATGGCCACCAGGCGGTCGTGATTGCGGTTGAAGGGGGCGTAGAGCTCGCGCAGCAGCTCGGTGGTGCGGGGGTTGTCGGTGCCGATGACTATGCGATCGGGCTTCATGAAATCGTCCAGCGCCGCGCCCTCCTTGAGGAATTCGGGGTTGGAAACCACGTCGAATTCTGCATCCACGCCACGCTGGGTCAATGCCTTGCTGACAGTGTCTCTGACCTTGTCGGCCGTTCCCACCGGCACGGTGGATTTGTCCACGATCACCCGGTATTCCGTCATGTGCTCACCGATGCTGTTGGCCACGGCCAGCACGTATTGCAGGTCGGCGGAACCGTCCTCATCCGGGGGAGTGCCCACGGCGATAAACTGGAACAGGCCATGGGCCACGCCCTCGGCAGCATCCGTGGTGAAATTCAGGCGGCCGGATTCGATGTTTTTCGCCACCATGGCGTCCAGCCCCGGCTCGTAAATGGGGATTTCGCCGCGCAGCAGCATGTCGATCTTGGCTTGGTCGATATCGACGCAGAGCACGTCGTTGCCCACTTCCGCCAAACAGGTGCCCGTGACCAGGCCCACGTAGCCTGAGCCGTAGATGGTGACTTTCATTGAGGTAGCGCTCCCTGATATAAGAAAAATAAATCCAAAGATTATGACTATTTATGAGTAAATGTTTTTGTGTGAAAGTTATGGCATTGCCCGGTAGTTTGTTTCTGGCTAGGTCGCTGTACGTTCAAACAACCCATAATGCCCTCGATTTTACAACAAACAGATTCAATATGCGTCTGAAAATCTGGTGAAAATGCCGATAATCTGGCCAGAGGTTTTCAACACGAGTCGGGCTATCTTATTTTTCTGGTGAGGGCTATGGAAAATCACTAGAATGGCCGCTGATAGTGGCTGTCATTCCTTTAGTTCATTCAACACGTTGCCTTGGGCTGGTTAAAGTTTGACCGCAAAAGAGCAGACAGCCTGTGGGTTAACCAAGGATGAAATAAAACCGAGTGGTTAGAATTTTCCGACAATACATCCCCGTCCCCTTTCTGGTATTGGGCATGGCGGAGTTCCTTCTGGCAATGTCCGCGGTTTATGCAGGAGCGAGCCTGTGGGCGTATTTTGCTGAAACGCAAGTGGACCAGGCGGGGATACTCCCCATCTGGCCAAAGGCGTTGAGTTTTGCCTTGGTGGTACTTTTGTCTCAGGTATCGATGGGACTCTATCAACGACGTTTCCGCTTTGCCCTGGCAGGCATGATATTACGTATCGGCATCAGTTTTGCCGCATCGGCTATTACTCTCAGCCTGTTGTACTACATTGCACCTGATCTGTTTCTGGGTCGCGGGATTCTGGGACTAAGTTTTCTCGTTGCTGCAGCACTCATTGTCTGTGCTCGTATACTTTTCATCCGCACGCTCAAACAGGATCAGCTAAAGCGACGAATTCTGGTGCTTGGTGCGGGCAAAAATGCCGCGCAAATTTCCCGACAGCTAAGACGAAGAGTCGATCAACAGGGTTTCGTTATTGTTGGGCATGTTCATGTACGTGGCGAACACGATGTGGTGGATGAATCCCTGGTGCTACGCCCTGAGATAACCTTGCTGGCACTCGCCAAACAACTTGAAGTGGATGAAATTGTGGTTGCGGTTGGCGAAAGACGGCGGAAAGGCTTCCCTGTTCATGATCTTCTCGACTGCAAACTCAGTGGCATTGATGTTATTGACCTCCTGTCATTTTTTGAACGTGAAACCGGAAAAATCAAGCTGGACTTATTGAACCCCAGTTGGATGATTTTCTCTGATGGCTTTGATCAGGGAAAGGGGATGAGTACACGTAAACGGATATTTGACATTATTGTCAGCATTATTCTGTTGTCGGTCGCTTGGCCTTTCATGCTTGCGGTCGCTATTGCGATTAAGATTGAAGGAAAGGGGAGGGGATCGATCATCTACCGGCAGATTCGCGTGGGACAACACTGGAGACTGTTTAATGTCTATAAGTTCCGCAGCATGCGCGAAGATGCGGAACAGGGGGGTAAGGCCCAGTGGGCAAAGAAAAATGATGATCGCGTGACTCGGGTCGGAAAGTTTATTCGTAAAACAAGGCTTGATGAACTGCCCCAGATTTTTAATGTCCTGAAAGGCGATATGAGTTTTGTAGGGCCGCGCCCGGAAAGACCGGAATTTGTAACCAAGCTATCAGAGCAGATCCCTTATTTCTCAGAACGTCACCGCGTAAAGCCAGGCATTACAGGGTGGGCGCAAATCTGCTATCCCTATGGAGCCTCGGAAAAAGATTCCCTGGAAAAACTTCAGTTCGATCTGTATTACATCAAAAATTACAGTTTGTTCCTGGATATGGTTATTATTTTACAAACGGCACATTCTGTTATCGCCGGCAAAGGGGGAAGATAAGCTTTTCCTATTTAAAGCATATCGGTAGATCATTTAATGATTGATGTCGCAATTTATGGGTACACCGCATCGGCAATAGCGTTTTTGGTATTGTCTGTGCTGCTGGCCTCCGCGTGGAGAGGCCGGCAAGAAGGTGGTTTGTTATTGCTAGCCTCGTCTCTGTCTATATTGTGGTCTGTGGTTGCCGTATTCCAGGCCACAGAAGGATTTGTTTCATCCGTTTACCTTTTCGCAGCAGAAGTCCTTCGAGATATTGCCTGGCTGATTTTCTTGATGGTGATCGTTGCTAAAGCAAGGCAAAAGTCTTTTCCCAAGCCTATTCTCTGGATTATTGCATTGTCTGCTGTGATAATTTCAGTGGTGCTGGGGATTGCGACTTTTATTAATGAAGCACAATCACAAGGGGATGGCTTTCGCTTACAAGTATTCGTCTTCCTTGCTCTGGCCCTATGCGGCTTAATTTTGGTTGAACAAATTTTCCGTAACACATCCATCGAAGCCAGGTGGGCAGTAAAATATCTTTGTCTTGGATTGGGAGGTGTATTCGCCTTTGATTTTTATATGTATGCAGATGCGTTATTGTTGAATACTCTTGATCAAGATATCTGGGGTGCCAGAGGTTATATTAATACCTTGATTATGCCCCTGATAGCGGTTTCGGCGGCAAGAAACCCTCAGTGGTCTCTAGATGTGTTTGTCTCACGACACTTTGTTTTTTATTCCTCGACACTGATAGCCAGCGGCCTTTATCTGATGGCGATGGCCGCCGGTGGTTATTACATCAGGCACGTGGGTGGAGATTGGGGAGAGCTGGGTCAACTGGTATTCTTTTTTGGCGCGATATTGATACTGCTCGTCGTGATTTTTTCCGGGCAAATGCGTGCCAGATTGAGAGTATTTTTGAATAAGCATTTTTTCAATTACCGATATGATTACCGCGAGGAGTGGCTGCGTGTGATACAAAGCCTGTCAGAAGCGCAGCTGGATTCAAATCTTAAAACCACAGTAATTTCCGTTATGGCGAAAATTGTTGAGAGTCCAGGGGGTATGTTATGGCTGAAGCAGGATGATGCTGTGTATCAGATTGAGGCCTCCTGGAACATGCCGGATAACGTGTCCTGCAGGCAAGATGAAAATGCAGAGTTGGTGGATTTTCTTGCCCGAAGGAAATGGGTAGTTGATGTCGATCAGCTTAATGACGACCCCGCAGCCTACCAGCATCTTAATCTGCCCCGCTGGATGTGTAACATACCGGATGTTTGGTTGGTGGTGCCACTTATTATTGGTGCCGAAGTGGCTTTATCATCTTCCGGTGGTGGTGCTCCTTCATCGGCTATATTAGGTTTTGTTGTGCTGAGGCGGCCACGTGCAAAAATGCTGGTTAACTGGGAGGTTCGTGACTTATTGTTGATGACAGGAAGGCAGTGCGCCGGTTATCTGGCTTTACTTAAGGCGAATGAGGATCTTGTGGATGCCAGACAATTCGAGGCGTTTAACCGTTTATCCGCATATGTGGTGCATGATCTTAAAAATCTGATTGCTCAATTGTCATTGATTGTCAGCAATGCCGAGCGCCACAAGGATAATCCGGTATTTATTAATGATGCTTTTACTACTGTGGAAAATACAGTGAGTAAAATGAATTACATGTTGCGTCAATTACGAAAAGGAAAATCACACGGTGAAGATAAGAATAATATTGAATTAAATGAAGTACTAGCTGGGGTGGTGAAGAGACACTCTAAAGGTGAGCCGGCACCTGAATTTATATCCACTGATGCTGACTTGAGAATCATAGCAAATGAAAGCCGCTTTTCCGCTGTAATTGGTCATCTGATACAGAATGCACAGGAGGCAACTGATGCGTCCGGATTCGTCAGGGTGAGTATCCGCCGAGAGGATAATCATGCACTGGTGCTAATACAGGATAATGGATGCGGAATGAGTAAGGATTTTATACGGACACGATTATTTCGCCCATTCGATACAACCAAGGGAAATGCAGGTATGGGTATCGGTGTTTATGAAAGCCGCGAATTCATCAGGGATATTGGAGGGCAGCTCGATGTTCATAGTGAGCCTGGGAAAGGAACAACATTTTTCATTCGTTTGAAAACGCATTCAGATAACGACGGCCAACAAAGAGCAATGGGCGCATCTATTTGACTATCACGGACTAAATGATCATGGAAACAAATAACAAATTAAGACCATTGCTTGTGGTGGAAGATGACCCAGGTCTGCAGAAACAGCTACAGTGGTGTTTCGATGGATTCGATGTGACTATTGCAGGAGATAAATCATCGGCGCTTAAGGCAGCCAAAGAAATATCTCCACCTGTTGTTACTCTGGATTTGGGTCTGCCACCGGATCCGGCAAATGCATCCGAGGGCCTGGATACATTAAAAGAAATACTGACTTTGGCGCCGCACACGAAGGTAATTGTAGTAACCGGAAATGATGACCGTGATAACGCTGTTCGTTCTATAGGAATGGGGGCTTATGACTTTTATCAAAAACCAATAGATCCTGAAATACTTTCACTGATTATTGAACGAGCCTACGCTTTACATGAGTTGGAAGCGGAAAACAGATTACTGCTACAGAAGATATCTTCACCGCTGGATGGGATAATTGCCTCAAGTCCGGTTATGCTAAAACTTTGCCGTATGGTTGAGAAGGTAGCACCAACCAATGCATCAACACTGTTGTTGGGTGAAAGTGGAACTGGTAAGGAGGTGTTTGCAAAGGCGCTACACACACTGAGTCCCCGCTCGGACAAAAAGTTTGTGGCTGTCAATAGTGCCGCAATCCCAGAGACTTTGCTCGAGAGTGAATTGTTTGGCTATGAAAAAGGTGCCTTTACCGGGGCAAGCAAATCAACCCCGGGTCGGATTGAGATGGCGCAGGGAGGGACATTTTTTATTGATGAGGTGGGTGACCTTCCTC
>DRKQ01000140.1 GCA_011051685.1 Gammaproteobacteria bacterium | reverse complement strand
GCTGACAAGCAGGGTGGTGATAAAGAGCGTGGCCAGTAACAAAGAGGTCGATTTCACGTTAGATCCTTTCAAGTCGTTTTTATGATTTCAGTTCTTCCGGGGTCAGCGCCTTGATGCTCAGGGCGTGGATATCGGTGTTCATCATTTCGCCCAGGGCATCGTAAACCATGCGATGCCGTTGCAGCATATTCTTTCCCGCAAACTCAGTAGACACGATGGTGGCCACAAAGTGCCCGCCACCGCTGCGCGCCCCCGGGTGGCCGGTGTGCAGGTGGCTTTCGTCGATGATGTCAAGCTGTTCGGGGGAGAAGGCCGCGCTCAGTTTCTCACGAATCTTTTCGATGCGTTCGCTCATGTATTGTTCTCTTTTCTGGGGCCGTCTTGTTATGGAAAGACTTTTTTGAAGGGTTTCACCGTTACTTTGGCGTAGACGCCCGAGGCTACATAGGGGTCGGCATCGGCCCATGCCTGGGCGGCCTCCTGCGAGGGAAATTCGGCGACGATCAGGCTGCCGCTGAAACCCGCGGGGCCGGGGTCTTCGCTGTCGATGGCAGGATGAGGGCCGGCCAGTAGCAGGCGGCCTTCGTCTTGCAGGGCGCTGAGTCGTTCCAGATGGGCGGGTCGCGCCTGTTGGCGTTTGCCGAGGCTGTCTGTGACGTCTTCGCTGATGATGGCGTAAAGCATTAATCTTTCTCGTCCTGCTGGATGGTTTCCACCGCGGGCTCTTCCTTCACGTAACGGGCGAGGTAATAGCCCAGGGCCAGCATGAAGACCATGGTCATGGCGGTCATGCCGTAGAATTTGATGTTGAACCAGGTTTCGGTGTCGTAATTGTACATTACATAGATGTTGGCGATGCCCTCGAAGCCCATCAGCCCGGCGGTGGCGGCATTGGCGCGGCGCCAGACGAATTGTGGCAGATCGAAATTGGCGCCCATGAGGCGTTCCACAATGGTCTTTTCGCCGATGAACTGGCTGCCCAGGATTACTGCGCCGAACAACCAGCTGACTGCGGTGAATTTCCATTTGATAAAGATCTCATCCTGCAGCGCCAGGGTCAGGCCGCCGAACACCACGATGAGCAACAGGGTGATGAGGTGTTTTTTCTTCACCGTTCCGTCGCGGGACCAGAACACCATCACCTGCAAGAGGCTGGCGACAATGGCCAAAATGGTGGCGGTGAATATGTCGGCGGCGTAATAAACAACCACGAACACCAGCACGGGGAAAAACTCGAGCAATGAATTCATGCCCGCTAATTTAACACAGCTTTACGGTTGCGGTCTGCGCCGGGCCGGGCATGCTCTGTTACAATGGACACTTTGTCGAGACCGATTCACGCCATGCCCGCCTCCCCTCATTACGACCTTCACAGCCACACCACCCTGTCCGACGGCACCCTGAGCCCGCAGGATCTGGTGTGCCGCGCCCGGGCGCAGGGGGTGGATGTACTGGCGGTCACCGATCACGATGTTACCGACGGTCTCGCCGAGGCGACGGTCACGGCAGCCGAGGTGGGTCTGCATCTGGTGCCGGGGGTGGAGATCTCCGTGACCTGGAGCGGGGTGACTTTTCACATCGTCGGCCTGAACATTGACCCGGCCCATGCCGGCCTGCAGGCGGGGTTGGCCCGGTTGCGTGCCTTTCGCACCGAGCGCGGCGAGGAGATCGCCCGGCGGCTGGAGAAACACGGCATCGAAGGGGCCCTGGCCGGGGCCCAGGCCTTCGCCAGCGGACCCATCCTCAGCCGCACCCATTTCGCACGTTTTCTGGTGGCGGCGGGCCATGCCCAGGACATGCGCAAGGTGTTCAGGAAATTCCTCATCCACAACCGGCCGGGCTATGTGTCCGGCCATTGGGCCACGCTGGAGGAGGCGGTGGGCTGGATCGTCGCCGCCGGCGGCCAGGCGGTGATCGCCCATCCGGCGCGCTATCGCGTCTCCGCCACCCGCCTGCGCCAGTTCATCGAGGCCTTCAGGGACTGCGGCGGGGTGGGCATCGAGGTAGTCTCCGGCAGTCACTCGGCGGGGGACGTGGCGGGCATGGCGCAGTACGCCAAGCGTTACGGCCTGCTGGCCTCCTGCGGCTCGGACTACCACGGCCCCGAGCAGTCCTGGCAGGAACTGGGCCGGCCCATGGTGCTGCCCGCGGGTTGCGTGCCGGTGTGGAACGATTGGCCGGCGCCGGACGTGCAACAGCCATGAGCCAGTTTTTCCAGATACATCCCGAGAATCCACAGCAACGGCTGATCGACAAGGCGGTGGAGATCATCCGCCGCGGCGGGGTCATCGCCTATCCCACGGACTCCGGTTATGCCCTGGGCTGCCATCTCGGCGACAAGGCGGCCATGGAACGCATCCGCAACATCCGCCAGGTGGACGCCAAACACAACTTCACCCTGGTGTGCCGTGACCTGTCCGAGATCGCCCTCTACGCCCGGGTGGAAAACAACGCCTACCGGCTGATCAAGAACCACACCCCGGGACCGTACACGTTTATCTTAAAAGCCACCAAGGAAGTGCCACGCCGCCTGCAACACCCCAAGCGCAAGACCATCGGCCTGCGTGTGCCCGACAACCGTATCGCGCAAATGCTGCTGGAGACCCTCGGCGAGCCGCTGATGAGTTCCACGCTGATCCTGCCCGGTGACGATATGCCCCTCACCGACCCCTACGACATTCGCGACACCCTGGAACACGCCGTGGATCTGGTCATCGACGGCGGTTATTGCGGTTTCGAGCCCACCACGGTGGTGGATCTCACCGGCGATGAGCCGGTGGTGCTGCGCCAGGGGCTGGGTTCAAGCGAAAATTTGAAATAACAATATTTCAAATATCAAGCAAGTAAAAAGCATTCAGTTATCGTTTGTCCTGTAAAATTTTCGTCAATTGCGGGAATATCCTATATTTTTGTGTGCCCATGTCTGATATGTTCACGCGCTAAGCACGCACGCTTGCCGTGCCTGTTGATTGATAGGCTATAGGTGTAACAGCCGTTTATTTATGTTTCTGGATCAGTGCTGGAGAGATATAGCATGTAGTACATAACACTTAGGGAAAAATAATTTAGGGAAAATAATAATTCAGGAGGGAACCTGATGAAAACAGTGAAGTTTTTCGCGGTGTTTTTTTTAGCACTGGCTTTAATCGCTTGTGGCGGCGG
>DRKQ01000139.1 GCA_011051685.1 Gammaproteobacteria bacterium | reverse complement strand
TGCCCTTTCTTTTGGTGACTTTTCTTTGGGCAAGCAAAGAAAAGTTACACGCAGCTTGCGCCTGGAAAATTGATAAAACAACCGAATATTCAGCTGCGGAACCTTCGCCAAACCCAGATATGGTTCGCGATCTCGCATGAAGGAAGGACGAGCTGCAAGGCAACAATCAAAGCTAAAAGAACGAACTCAAAAACAGCCGGTAAGCCGGATTCCCCCTCTCCTCCAATGCTCCATACTCCAGCCCATCCAAGAACTGCCGCAGATAGATGGAAATCTGTCACCCCTGTTCGCAGTGGGAGGTGCGTTAAAAACAGAGCTGTATCAGGCAGTTGACGAAAAGGTTTTCCGCCGGCTAGTAGAGATACACGGCGCCGGAATCATCGGCCATTCCGTCATCACTGGGCGTACTGTTAATGCCGGTGGAGTTGCTGTCTTCGAAGTACGCCCCCGCCGCCAGGGTATTGCCATCACCTGACACCGCAATGCTTATCCCAACATTGTCATAGAAGCCGGGATTACCGGGTTTGAGATAGGCCTGCTGGACCCAGGTCGAGCCGCTGCGAGTGAAGACGTAGGCGGCGCCGGAATTGTCGGCAAAGCTGTCATCGGTGGGCGTGGTGTTGATGCCCGCCGTGTTGCTGTCCTCGAAGGGGCTGCCCACCACCAGGGTGTTGCCATCTCCGGCGATGTCCACGGAGTTGCCAAAACTATCATATGCTCCGGTGTTGCCCGACTTGAGATAGGCCTGTTGCCCCCAGAGGCCGCCGCTGCGAATGAAAACATAGGCGGCGCCGGAGCTGGTCGCATTGCCATCATCGTTGGGCGTAGTGTTGATGCCGCTGGTATTGCTGTCCTCCTGCGAAGTACCCACCACCAGTGTGTTACCATCATCGGCAAGCGCCACTGATCGGCCAAACTGGTCGCCCGCACCGGTATTGAATGGCTTCACGTAAGCCTGCTGGCTCCAGCTTGTACCATTGCGGCTGAAAACATATACCGCACCGGAGTTGTCGGCACTGCCATCGTCGTTGGGCGTAGTATTGATGCCGGTGGTTTTGCTGTCTTCCTTGAAGGCGCCGACAGCAAGTGTGTTGCCGTCTCCCGCCAGCGCGACGGCGTTACCAAACTGGTCGCCAGCCTGGGCATTGCTGGCCTTGATATAGGCGGTCTGGCCCCAGATGCTGCCGCTGCGTGTGAACAGATAAACGGCGCCGGAGTTGTCCGCATTGCCGTCGTCATTGGGGGTGCTGTTGATGCCCGTGGTGTTGCTGTCCTCTGTATAAGCCCCTACTGCCAGGGTATTGCCATCCCCTGCCAGCGCAACGGCAATGCCAAATGTGTCTCCTGCTCCGGTATTGCCGGCCTTGAGATAGGCCTGCTCGGTCCAGGTGTTGCCACTTCGGGTGAAAACGTAGACGGCGCCGGAGTTGTCGGCATTACCATCATCGTTGGGAATGCTGTTGATGCCGGTGGTATTACTGTCTTCGTTGAAGGCGCCCACTGCCAGGGTGTTGCCATCGTCAGACAGCGCAATGGCATGGCCGAAAGTGTCGCCAGCGCCGGTGTTGGATGCCTTGATGTAGGCTTGCTGATTCCAGTTGGTGCCATCGAAGGTGAACACATAGACGGCGCCGGAGACGTCGGCGGTTCCGTCGTCGTTGTTTTGCGCACCGTTGACGCCCGTGCTGGGGCTGTTCTCGCGCCGGGCGCCTACGGCCAGCGTGCTGCCATCGGCAGACAGTGCCACGGAGTTACCAAAATAGTCGCCGGCACCGGTGTTGCTCGCCTTGAAATAGCCGATGGCCGAGGCGAGGGTATCGCTGACATTCACCGTGCTGCTGTCTGTGCAACCCGAGGCATTGCAGCTTTGCAGGATGTAACGGGCATTGATGCGGGCATATAGCGGGACGCGGTGATCATACTGCTGGGTGCCGGCGGCGATGTCGTTGCCGACCTGGGTAAAGCCGGAAACACCATCGGGATCTTCCAATAGTTTGTAGGTTGTGGCGCCACTGACGTCGTTCCAGGTGAAACGAAGCAGTTTGGTTTGCGTTGGCGTCAGGCTGGGTTGCGCGGCACTTGCCGGCGCCGAATTGCCGCCACCTCCACAGGCGGTAAGCAGGGTTAGTAACAACATGGGTAACAGAAAGGTATTGAAAGACATAAAGCGAACGGTCATAAAGATTGCATCTCCTTTGCTGCTGGAAAAATCATGGCCTCGTCAAAACCAGGGGTGCCCCCAATCCCCTAGGCGGATTTTCCGCCCACCCGATTTAAGCCCGCCCGCTCAGGGCGCCAGACTAAAGTAAACCTGATCCGGTACCTTCGGGTCAAGTTGTGAGAGTGGTTTTCTGAAATGTTATGGGCGTTCAGATAGTTACCGATCGAAGCTGTGGCATGGCGGTGGATGCGGTGGTTGGCTCGCTGGTCTGGTTTGAGGTAGTGACCAGCGTATTTATTTGTTTGTGCTGATTTTTCTTAGGCACGCGTGTTTTTCCCTGACCCGGTACAAGTTGTGAAGGCGGGCAGGATATACCGCGGTGTTTGAGAAAATTAGTGTGGCGGATTTGGGTTTGGATAATTGAGATGTTGGTGGGTAGGGTGAGTGGGGGTTTGTCTTAGCAAGTGTATTTTGTCGGTTGTGGAGCCAGTAGTAGACGTTTTGGATGAGCTTGATTGGTGGAGGTTCCGCAGCTAAATCCAGTTGGGGATCGCAAGGGTAGCCCCCCAATCTATGAGTTACCGGGCAATCAACTGGTGTGGGGCAACCACAAAGATCACGTTATATTAATCGTCTCAAAATAATTGCTACAGGGTTATTTCCCCATGTGGGAGCGCCTTTCCAGGCGCGATTCGTGCCTGGAAAGGCGCTCCCACAATTTATTGTTTTCTAGGTGATGTTTTCCTCATGACGGCTGGGGCCATATTTTTCTGACCTTCAACTCAAAAACAACCGATACGCCGGATTTCCCGTCTCCTCCAACGCCTCATATCCCAACTCATCCAGAAACACCTGAAACTCATCCGCATCCTCGGGTGGCACCTGAATCCCCGCCAGAATCCGCCCATAGGCGGCGCCATGATTGCGATAATGAAACAAACTGATGTTCCAGCGTTCACCAATGCGATTCAAAAATCGCAACAACGCGCCGGGGCGTTCCGGAAACTGAAAACGAAACAGGCGTTCGTTGGCGACGCGGCCGCCGCTGTGGCCGCCCACCATGTAGCGGATGTGTAGCTTGGCCATTTCATTGTCGGTCATGTCTAACACGGAGTAGCCGGTTTTGGTGAGTTCATTGATCAGCGCATCTTTTTCCACGTCGCCACCGTGCATCTGCACGCCGACGAAGACGTGGGCATCGTTGTCGTCGGCGTAGCGGTAGTTGAATTCGGTGATGCCGCGCAGGCCGATGACGCCGCAGAACTTGCGGAAGCTGCCGGGGCGTTCGGGGATGGTGACACTGAACAGGGCCTCGCGGCGTTCGCCGATCTCGGCGCGTTCGGCAACGTGGCGCAGGCGATCGAAGTTCATGTTGGCGCCGCTGTCGATGGCCACTAATTCCTGTTGGACGATGCTTTCGCGTTCGACGTATTTTTTCAGCCCGGCCACGGCCAGCGCGCCGGCGGGTTCGGTGATGGAGCGGGTGTCGTCGAAGATGTCCTTGATGGCGGCGCAGATCTCATCGGTCTTGACGAGGATCACCTCGTCCACCGCCTCGCGGGCGATGCGGAAGGGTTCCTCGCCGGCCTGACGCACGGCCACGCCATCGGCGAAGATGCCCACCTGATCCAGCACCACCCGTTCATTGTGTTTTAGTGCCTCGTACATGCAGGGCGCGTCTTCGGGTTCCACACCGATGACCTTGATGTCAGGACGCAGGGTTTTGACATAGGCGGCGATGCCGGCGATGAGCCCGCCGCCGCCCACGGGCACGAAAATGGCGTGAATCGCCGCGTGATGCTGCTCGAGGATTTCCATGGCCACGGTGCCCTGGCCGGCGATCACGTCGGGATCGTCGTAGGGATGGATGAAGGTCATGCCGCGTTGTTTGGCAAGCTCCCTGGCATGCTCGTAGGCATCGTCGTAGGCGTTGCCGTGCAGCACCACCTCACCACCCATTTGTTCCACCGCGTGGACCTTGATGTCCGGCGTGGTCTTGGGCATGACAATGAGCGCCTTGAGTCCCATGCGCCGG
>DRKQ01000138.1 GCA_011051685.1 Gammaproteobacteria bacterium | reverse complement strand
GTAATCGTCGCCACTGATAATCACCTCCGGCGTCACATCGCTGAAACCGGCAGCGCTGAACGTACCTGAGATGCTGGCATCTGTCCCCGTGTTCGTATTACCCACAATGGAAACATCGATGGTGTGAGTGCCTGCGCGTTTGGGGCTGGCATAGTAGAGGAAGTACAGGCCATCCGAGAAACGGCCGAGCTCGGTGGTCACTTGGTCAAAGACCGTGCCCAACTCGCTGAAATCAGTAGCAGGGAATACGTGATCCACGCCGGCGATATTCTCCAGCGTTGTCTGGTTGACATTGGAGCCCACCGGGATGGCATACAGCAATTTGTTGCCGACGGCATTGATGGCGTCCTGCTCTGTATAGACGCCCGAGGTGTCATCACCATCGGTGACTACCACCATGGCGCCATAAGTGACGTTGCTGAGAGAGAAACTGTCCACCCAGCGCCCCATGCCCGTGACAATGGCACCATACAGATTGGTGGAGGGACCACCCCGGCTGATGCCGTCGATGGCCGTGAGCAGGGTATCCACGTTGGAGGTGAATGCGGCAACCTGGGTCACCGTTCCATCAAAGGTATAAATGGCAACTTGCTGATTGGTCTGCAACTTGCTGGCACCGGTTACCGGATCGGCAATAATCGCCTTGGCGGTGTCCTTCACCTGCTGAATATCCGCCAAGGACAGGCTGGAACTGATATCCAGTGCCAATACGGTATAAAACACATAGGGAATGTTATCGATAGGTTCGAGATCCTTAAAGGATTCCAGTTGCGTAATGACACCCCCATCTTCCAGAACCTGAAAATCATCCACACCCAGGCCGGTGACAGGTGTACCACTGGCCTTATCGACAACACGAAAGGCGGAGCTGACAATAGAGGGAGCTTCTGTGGTGATACCGTAACTGACAAAACCCAGATTGCGTGACGAACAGCTGATCGTAATATTGCTTACATTGGCCGATGCGATACTTCCGCTGCCATTAGTCACCACGCAGCTCGCCCCCGTCGGTTGCGTAACCACGGTGACGACATAGCCCTCACCGTCTGCCAGGGATTGGGTAAAGGTAAAGCCGCCATCAGCGGAAACCGTCAACGACTCGTTGTTTCCTGCATTCTGCAACACCAATGAACCGGTCAGCCCATTGACCGTGCCACCAATCGTGAATCCACTTCCGCTGTTTGCACAGCTGACAGACACATTGCTGATATTCGCACCGGAAACAGCGCCGCTGGCGTTGCTGACTGTACAGGTCTGCCCGGTGGGCTGGGAAGAAACGGTGACGGCATAGCTCGCACCATCGGCCACGGCCGTAGTGAAGGTGAAATTGCCATCGGCCGTGATCGTGAGGTTATCGCCCCCGTTGTTTTGCAAAACCAGGCTCCCGGCCAGACCACTGACCGTCCCGCCGACGGTATAGCTCGTCGTGCCGCCACCACCGGTGCCTCCGGTTCCGCCACCTCCCCCGCCGGTGTCACCACCACCCCCGCCACCACCGCCACAGGCGCTGAGCGCCAGGGAGGCAAGCAGTACAAAAAAGGCCGAGGCACCACGTGTGTAGTTGCGCAGGGAAGCGGATATAAACATTTTAACCCCCAAAAAAGCATTGGTTTTAGTGGGTGGAAATGACTCTCCGCTGTCTGTGCTATGGAAAAAGCACCCTGCCTGCCTAGCATGATTCGCCCAAATTAGGGGGAGAAGTTACAATATCTGCGAACCCTGCACATCCCTCAAACAGGGTATTTAGAAAACCCCACCATGTCCGATAGCGTGCTCTTGGCTCGCCGAATAACCATAAATCACCGGCTTATCGGATACCCGCTAATTGCGGTGATGTGATATACTTTGGCGCGATATCCCCGCCAATTATTTGTTCAGCAATCGAATTTTTCATGGCCCTGCTCTGGCACAAACAAACCCAGGACACGCTGTACGAGGTGCGCACTGCCGGTCGCTCCCGGCGGCTGTACACCAATGGCGTGTTCCACAGCCAGTACCACCCGGATCGAGCGCACAGTGGCGGAGTGTGGGATCTGCTGGTGTTGCCGGCCTTCTTTCGGCCGCCGGGGCGTATCAAGCATGTGCTGCTCTTGGGCGTGGGTGGCGGTTCGGTGATTCATCTGCTGCGCCGGTTCGTGCAACCGGAGGAGATCATCGGCGTAGAGTTGAGCCGCACGCACCTGCAGATTGCCCGGCAATTCTTTGGCATAAAAAAAGACATGGCGACCCTGCATCACGCCGATGCAGTGGACTGGCTGAACGCCTACGACGGCCCGCCCTTCGACCTGATTATCGATGACCTGTTTGGCAGCGAAGGCACCGACGAGCGTGCGGTGCCCGCGGACAAGAACTGGTGCACCACCCTGCTGGGCAATCTCAACAAACAGGGTACCCTGGTGATGAACTTCATTGGCCGGCGGGCCCTGATGCGATGCGCCTGCATCACGGAGCCTTCGGTGGCGCGGCACTTCAAATCAGCCTTTCAGTTGAGCCTGCCGGCGTATGAAAACAGGATCGGTGTATTTTTGGGGGCGCCGGGTAGTGCGAAAGGTTTGCGTAACAATATCGAGGGGATTGCCGCATTCGGGCGCGGGCAATTGGATTTCAGGTTGCGCGCCCTTGGCTTTCCTGGCAAACCTGTAGATAGCTTTCACCCCTCGCCTAAAGCGCCTACTGTTGGCACCCCAACCCTCTCCCCTCAAGGGGAGAGGGGGTAATAAAATTCTGAAAAATAGGTACACTCCGTGACCGTCGATGAATTGACTACAAAAATAAAGTCCAGCCCCGAGACCGTGGAATTCGATGAGGTGATCGATTGCATCGATGAACACTTCGAATACACGCCCACGCTGTTCACCAATGGCCGCGGGCACGACCAGGTGGTCAACCAGGCCGGCAGCAACGAAGGCTCGTGCAAGATTTTCGCCTTCGCCACACTACATGGCTTGAACGAGGAACAGACCCTGGCCTGTTTTGGCCGGTATTACCGGGAGGACGTGTTGCCGAATCCGGAGGGCAGCGACCACCCCAACATTCGTACCTTCATGCGCCAGGGCTGGCACGGTATCCAGTTCGAAAGGACGGCCTTGCACCCCCGCGCCGATTGAGCCGCGCCATTCCGTCTCGGGCAAAACCCGGAAGAAAACAGCCGCGACTTATTCTTCTCGCTCAAAGTCTTCCAGGGAGAAGATCGACGCTTCCGGGGGCAGGTTGAGATCGGTGTAACCCAAATCGTCCCGCTCCAGGTCATCGTAGGCGGCGCCCCATTCCTCCGGCGGGG
Organism: Gammaproteobacteria bacterium; assembly: GCA_011051685.1. Lineage (GTDB taxonomy): Bacteria > Pseudomonadota > Gammaproteobacteria > SZUA-152 > SZUA-152 > SZUA-152. The sequence continues at coordinate 12,556 of DRKQ01000138.1, read as the reverse complement.
CAATGGCCTCCACGCCCATTTGCGACCAGACATCGAATTCCACTTCATCCAGTTCGCCGTCAAAATACTGGATCTCGATGACGCCCTCGTCTTCGTCCAGCGCCACCACTTCAAACTGCTGCTGATCCGCGCCCTGATACCAGTTGCCCACTGCCGGGGTGATTCCAATGGCCATGTTTCGCCTCCTGCTATTTCCCTAAAATAAACATCAGAACTTGCCTGTCATTGCACAGGCTCATTTGAAGATAGCAGCAAATTTTGCTTTGTCTTGGAAAATAAAACGGGGTCAGAGTCAGTGGTAAAATTTACGTTTTGAGGAACAGGGCGATGGACTCTACATGGGCGGTGTGGGGGAACATGTCCATCACCCCGGCGCTCATCAGGGAGTAGCCATGCTGGTTGACCAGCACGCCGGCATCGCGGGCCAGGGTGGCGGGGTCGCAGGAGACGTAGACGATGCGTTCCGGCAGGGGTCGGGGGAGTTTCTCCACCACCACGGGGGCGCCGCTACGCGGCGGGTCCAGCAACAGTTTGTTGAAGCCCGCGCCGTACCAGGGCTCGGCGGCGAGATCGCCGTTGAGATCCACGGCGTGAAACGCCACATTGTGGATGCCGTTGCGCCGGGCATTTTCCCGCGCCCGCTCCACCAGGCTCTCTTCCCCTTCCACGCCCACCACCTGGCCGGCGCGCCGCGCCAGGGGCAGGGAAAAATTGCCCAGTCCGCAGAACAGGTCCAGCACCCGGTCTTCGGTATCGAGGGCTAGCAGGTCGATAGCACGATCAATCATCTTGCGATTCAGCGCGGCGTTGACCTGGGTGAAGTCCGTGGGCTGGAAGTCCAGTTCGACGTCGTAGTCGGGCAAGGCATAGTGCAGCCGGAAGGCGCTGTCCTCCACCGGCCACAGGCGTCGCACCGTCTGCGGTCCCTTGGGCTGGACGAAGATGCCCAGCCCGTGCTCCTCGCCAAAGGCGCACAACTGCCGCTCGTCGGACTCGCTGAGCGCTTCGAGATGACGAAACACCAGCGCCGTGTGGATCACGCCCTCCCCCGCCTCGTCACCCACCGCCACCTCGATCTGCGGGATCTTGTCACGCACCGAGAGACCATTGACCAACTCACCCATGGCCGTCAGCCGTGAACCGATGGCCGGATGCAGCACATCGCATTGTTTGGCATCGGTGAGAAAGGCGCTGTGCCTTTCCCGGAAACCCACCCGCACCACCTGCTCCCGGCGCATGAATCGCACGCCCAGGCGGGCCTTGCGCCGGTAGCCCCAGGGCGCGGCGGTGAGCGGCGGCAACACCTCTTCCGGGCTGACCTTGCCCAGATGAGCGAGGTTCTCCAGCAGGCGTTCCTGCTTGGCGGCGATCTGATCCGCCGAGCTCAAATGTTGCAGGCTGCAACCGCCGCACACGCCGAAATGCGGGCAACGGGGCGCGATGCGCTGCGGCGAGGCCTGAAGAATTTCCACGGCATCGCCCTCGTCGAACTTGCCGCGCTGCGAGGTGTAGCGAAACAGCACCTCTTCTCCCGGCAGGGCCCGGGCGATGAAGGTCACCTTGCCGTCGATGTGAGCGATGCCGCGGCCGTCGTGGGACAGGGCCTCGATGGTGGCGCGTACGGGTTCGGTGGGGAGCTTTTTACGACGGCGTGACATGGCGGGTTTAAACGGTTGGTGTTGTTGATTGAATGAGGCCCGTGCTATATCGGGCCAATGGGTTTGTAGGGAAAAGTATCGAGGGGCGAGTATCGAGTTTCTAGGAAAAACAACCTGTCTTTTCCTAGCCCCTAGTCACTCGCCCCTCGATACTCTTTCTCAAGCCGGAAACACATCGGTCGAAAGATAGCGATCACCCCGGTCGCAGATAATCGCCACGATCACCGCATGCTCCACCTGCTTTGACAACTGCAAAGCCGCGGCCACGGCGCCGCCGGAGGAGATGCCGGCGAAGATGCCCTCCCGGACGGCCAGGGCACGGGTGGTGTTTTCCGCTTCTTCCTGGGTGACATCAAGGATGCGGTCCACGCGGGTCTCGTCATAAATGCTCGGCAGGTATTCCCTGGGCCAGCGCCGGATACCGGGGATGGAGGCCCCTTCGGCGGGCTGCACACCGATGATCTCGATCTCGGGCTTGACCTCCTTGAAGTAACGCGAGCAGCCCATGATGGTACCGGTGGTGCCCATGGCACTGACGAAGTGGGTGAGGCGCTGGTCCGTGTCGCGCCAGATCTCCGGCGCCGTGCCCTCGTAATGCGCCAGCGGGTTATCCGGGTTGGAGAACTGATCCAGCACCCGGCCCTTGCCCTCGGCCTGCATCTGCTGGGCCAGGTCCCGGGCGCCTTCCATGCTCTGCTCTTTTGTTACCAGGATGATTTGCGCACCAAAGGCCTTCATCACCCCACGGCGCTCCACACTCATGTGCTCGGGCATGATCAGCACCATCTTGTAGCCCTTGATGGCCGCGGCCATGGCCAGGGCGATACCGGTGTTGCCGCTGGTGGCCTCGATCAAGGTATCGCCAGGCCTGATCTCACCCCGGGCCTCGGCATGCTGGATCATGCTCAGCGCCGGCCGATCCTTTACTGACCCGGCGGGATTATTGCCCTCCAATTTCACAAGGATTGTGTTGCTGGTCTCCCCAGGCAGGCGCTGCAGGCGCACCAGGGGCGTATTGCCGACAAAGGATTCGATGGTGGGGAAGCTCATGGCAGTTTACCGTGTGGAAATTCGGGCTGCCTAATGTACCGGTTTGCCCTGTTTTATCAAGTGGCCACGAGGTCAAAAGCTCGTTTTTCAATGACTTAGGGGCAGTAGTGCTGTATCAGGCCTGCTAGAATGAACTTCACATTGCAGGATGGGCAGCTTTTGTTTTATGCGCCAGGGTTAACCAGGGAAGGAAACCAGAACAGCGCCCCGAAAATTCAGACACGATGAAAACATACCTACGCCCCAGCAAGCTCAAATCTCAGCCGACAATATGTGTAGCGAACAGATATTGCCAGCCCCTGTTAAGCGCCCTATTGCTTATGGCCCCTCTGCTGCCGGCCGCGGCCGACGAGCCTGTGGCACTCGCCTCCCTCTCGGAAGAGGACTTTCTTGAAGACATCCCCGTGGTGCTCACCGCCACCCGACTTGCCCAACCCATTACCGAGGCGCCGGCCGCCATCACCCTCATCGATAAAAAAATGATCCGCGCCTCCGGTGCCCGGGAAATTGCCGACCTGTTCCGCATGGTGCCGGGTTTCGTGGTGAGCCATGACAGTGGTCATCAACCAATTGTCTCCTACCATGGTCTCACTGGTGAGTACGCCGTACGCATGCAGGTGCTGGTGGATGGGCGTTCGGTTTACTCACCCGTCTTCGGCGGCGTGGACTGGACGAATCTTCCGCTGGCCATGGATGATATCGAATACATCGAAGTGATTCGTGGCCCCAATTCAGCCAGCTATGGCAGCAACTCATTTCTGAGCATCATCAACATCGTCACTCAACATGCCTCGGAGACCACGGGTGTTTTTGCCCGAGCAAATCGTGGCAGCGATGGTATCAAAGACCTTTATGCGCGGTACGGAAAAACCCACGGAGATTTCGATTACCGGATCACCGCCGGCGTCACCAACGACCATGGCTTCAGCACTCGGGACGATGATCGACGCATGAAAATCGCCCGCTTCCGAGGTGACTATCAAATTAACGCCCGTGATAGTCTGTTGCTACAAACAGGTCTCACCCGTGGTATTCGCCAGATCGATTCAAACAAGCTATCCGCCGTGGAAGACCGCAAAGTACACATCAACTTCGAACAAATTCGCTGGCAACGACAGATAAGCAATAACGAATCCATCAGCCTACAATTCTTTCATACCCAGGAAGACATCGACCAGATTTTTGATGTCATCATTGCGCCTTTGGGTGCGCATGTTGTGCTCGACTCATCCACCAGTTCAAATCGCATTGATCTCGAACTACAACACACCAAGCAGCTAACCGAAGACAAACGCCTCGTCTGGGGAATGGGCTTGCGTCAGGATTCCGCCAACGGCCCACAGATATTCGGTACTGACCCGGCCACGGGATACACCGGTAACAAGGAATTTTTCTACAACCAGTTGGGCCGCATATTTGGCAATCTCGAGTGGCGCTTATCAGACAGGCTTACTCTCAACCTTGGCGCCATGTGGGAAGTTTCCGATCTGGCAGATAAAGAATTGTCACCCCGCCTGGGCCTTAATTATTCGCTTACACCCGAGCAGTCGCTACGCCTGATTGTCAGTCGTGCTACACGCACCCCCAGCCTGAATGAAGCACGCTCCAATTTTCGCTTTCCAGTTGAGAATTTTCCCGTACCCCCCACCAACTTTGTTTCCACAGCATGGGTCGGTAATCCGGGTATTAATCCGGAAAAAATCACTTCCTTAGAGCTGGGATATCACGCCAATCTCGTCAGAAAAAAGATTTCCTTTGATGTAAAAATTTACGAGGAAGAGCTGCGTGACCTTATTACACTGGACGGGAACTCAACCTTAAATCCCGCGGATCCCTTTCTGCAAAGATATGAAACCTACGATAATGTGACAGATGCCGAAGTTCACGGCATTGAGGCAAACCTGGAATTCTTCCCGCTCAGTGACACACGCCTCATCATCTCCAGATCGCTCACGGACATCCAAAGCAAGAACCCGAACATCTCCTCAGAAAAGCTGAAGGATTCAGCCCCGAAACACATCACATCTATCATGCTGATCAACAACTTTCCAGGCGACGTCACCGGCAGCATCCTCTATTATCGAGTGAGTGACAGCAACGGCCTCGGCTCCGGCGACCCTCTGCCTGGTTATCAACATGTCAATCTACGGCTAGCGCTGCCAATCAAATGGAGAAGCCTGGAGGCTGAAATTGCCTTCGTAGTGCAGAATGCCACAGGCGACTACCTGGACTGGCGAACTGACAATCTGGCGGAACCCCAGCACTATGTATCGATATCCGGCGAATGGGACTAACTAACAGCCATTAATGGCGCTTGCGACACGAAAAGTGATGCCAAGACACACAGCAACTCTTCAGGGACTGAAGACACCCGCACAAGCCATAGGCCATGCGGTGCTTGTACTGTGTCTGCTATTGCTTTCACAGACACTGCAGGCAAAAGATGCTTCCGTAATCATTCTCAGCAGCGGCAAGAGCCCCACTTACCTGGAGATCATTGAAACCATCAAAGACACAGTTATTACTCGGCACAAAAATACACGCTTTCAGACGATATTTACAGATGACGCTGAATCCGCAATCATCATCAAGAATGCCGACCTGCTCCTCACCATAGGTAGGCGTGCCATGCTGGCGGCAAGCCATTATGAAACTACCCCGCCCATTCTCAGTAGTCTTGTTCCCCGTCAGGCATTCAGGCAAAACCTGAAAGCGTTGAAATCCGCCAACAAGCATGTCGCCGCCATTTATATCGATTCACCGCCGGAGCGCCAAATTCTTCTCGCAAAATTATTGCTAGGAACACAACAAACAATTGGCATCATGCTTTCTTCATCCTCCGCGCCGGAGCAAAACCATATTATCCGGCTTCTCGAGAAAGCGGGACTCAAATATCGCATTGAGGACATCAACACAGAAAAAAATCTCATTCGCAAGCTTTCACGCTTGCTGGCTGACAGCGATACCCTGTTGGCATTGCCCGACCCTGTGATATTCAACCGCAATACTGCACGCAATATCTTGCTGACCACCTATAGGCAGCGCATACCTGTTATTGGATTCTCTGCCAATTACGTCAAAGCCGGCGCTCTCGCAGCTGCTTTTTCTACAGCGGAGCAAATTGCCCAACAAACCGCAGACACTGTTGTAAAGATCCTGCAGGGATCGGAAGATTTCATATTCAAAGGGCGTTATCCAAGCCGTTTCGATATCACCATCAACACCAACGTTGCCCGCTCCCTGGGAATCTCCACCCTTCCCGCGAGCTCCTTAAAAAAGCAACTCGAGACTGCCCTGGAGAAATTCAAATGATTTCTCCAACACTTAAATTCCGTGTACTCATTCTCGCGGTATTGCCCACAACTGCGGTGTCGATTTTCTTTTTCAGTTACTTCGTTAGTAAGCAAATTGATGATATAGAAAAAAATATTGTCGATAACGGAAAGACACTGGCAAAACATTTGGCGACCGCCAGCGAATATGGCATTTTTTCCGGAAACATGGGATTTCTTTCTCCATTGGTGGAATCCGCATTTACCAATCACGATGTTGTCTCCATCACTATCACCAACCGCGAAGGCATCCCCCTTATCCAAAAAAGTCTCAAAAACAATGAACCAAAGGCCAATGTCTGGGAAAAAGGCGCACACAATCGGGTATTCAGCCAGCCCGTTATCCAACATGCGATAGACATCAATGACTTCGAAGATACTGAAGTCGCAATCCCCCCTGTCATAGGTTGGGTAGTAGTGGAGGTCTCCAACCAGACAGCCTTGAAAAACAAACGTGAAGCCATATTGCAGGCTCTATCTGTAACCGTATTGACATTGATCATCAGCATTTTCCTGGCCACACGAATCAGCCGTAACATCAGTGAGCCCATCAGCTCATTGACCAATGCAGTAAACGAAATTGAGAATGGGAATCTTGATGTTGATATTGAAACCCATCCAACAGGCGCTTTGTTCAGTCTGGAACAGGGTGTGCGCAGCATGCTGCAATCGATAAAATCCTCTCATCAGGAAGCCCAGCAGAAGATTGAACAGGCAACCCGGGAATTACGCGATTCACTTGAATTGCTGGAGCAACAAAATACCGAGCTCACCATTACTCGCCAACAGGCTTTGGCGGCAAGCAAGGCAAAATCAGCGTTTCTGACCAACATCAGTCACGAAATCCGCACACCGATGAATGGCATTCTTGGATTTGTGAAATTGTTAAAGAATACCAACCCAACCCCAGAGCAGGAGGATTACCTCTACACCATCGAACAATCTGCCAACAATCTGTTGACCATTATCAATGATGTTCTCGACTTCGCAAAAATAGAAGCCGGGAAGCTAAGCATTAGCAATGTTCCTTTCAACCTTGAAAGGTGTATCGAAGACGTATTGATACTAGTGGCACCCTCAGCCCACGAAAAAGGCATTGAGATATCCTCACTTTTTTATGATGACACGCCGCGCGAGCTGATCGGCGCCGTTGACCGGATACGTCAGGTACTGATCAACCTGGTTGGCAATGCCGTCAAGTTCTCCGAACATGGTACAGTGATGGTGCGGGCCATGCTTGATTTCAGGCGTGAGGATACTCTGTGCATCAAAATCAGCATCACTGATCAGGGGCCGGGAATTTCGGAGAAAGATAAGCGGCTACTGTTCAATGCGTTCAGTCAGGTTGACTCAAGCAACACGCGCCAATACGGCGGAGCCGGTCTTGGCCTGGCCATTTGTAAATCACTGACTGAAGCCATGCACGGCAACATTGGCGTCGAAAGCCGCAAGGGGGAAGGCTCAACATTCTGGTTTACCTTCACCTGCCAGTCAGCCGATAACAGAGAGGTACGTGATATTGGCGATACTCCGCACTGGATCAACAAAACCCTCATCCTTTATGACAACAATGAACTCACCCGAAACGCCTTGTTGCATACCTTCCGTCATAAAGGTTTCAGCATTCACGAATGCCTGGAGCTTGAGGATATAAATGCACTTGTCGATAGCACAAACCCACCAGACCTCTGCGTACTCAGCATAAATCAAGACGAAGCCCGGCATACTCATCTCCATGATTTTCTGTGTACGCAGCGGACAAATGGAAATATCCCCATCCTGGTTCTGGTCAGCAGCTCGGAGTCCGCGATCCTTGGCACATTACGCGAACATGGTGCATCGGCCTGTCTCAGTAAACCTTTTCGAGATACGGAGCTCAACAAGGCTCTCGACAACATACTCAATGAAAAGGTGTTTGACCAGCAGATGCAAACTAAAGCGGCCGAGGATAATCAGGCACACACCCGCCTGGATAACCTGCACATTCTCATTGCTGAAGACAATGCCATAAACGCCAAGCTCATAGACACAATTATGCAACGCGCTGGTGCAACAAGCCTTGTCGTTAAAAATGGCAGAGAGGCTATCGAGGCACTGTCACAGCGACATTTTGATATTGTCCTCATGGATATTCACATGCCTGAAATGAATGGCATCGATGCCGCACGGGGGATTCGCGAATTAGATGATCCTGTTTCCAGCATCCCCATCATCGGACTGACCGCAGTGAGTCAAACCAAGGATGCCATGCTTTACCAAAACCGGGATTTCAACGAGATACTGGAAAAACCTATCGCTGTTGATGAACTACTGCATGAAATCAGCTACTGGGTGTACGCTTCTGCGAGCGCAAACATCAAGCCAGGGCGGGGCACCCAAACTGGAAAAAATCTCGGGATTGACACGCCGCTTGCCAACACGCTCAATGAAATGCTTTTCAGGGAACTACCCGAATGCAAAAAGAAGTTGCAAACGGCCTTTAGCGACAACAACCACGCATCCCTGCGTGAGGAGTTACACCGCCTACTGGGCGGTCTGGCCTATTGTGATTTTGAGACGTTACAAAAAAAGACCCTAGACTACCAGGCCAGTCTGAAAAGCGATGGCACGCAAACGGGCAGGGGGGATGAACGGAAATTCCGCCAGCTCATCGCCGAGATCGACGCTGTCTTGGCCGCCAACAAGGCCACCAGCAAGCACTGAATTCCCTCTATCTCTTGGCAGGAAGACAATAAGTACTCAAGTACTCGAGAAAGCTGTCCTTCAGGGATGGATGTTTTAATGCATATTCCACGGTCGCCGTCAGGTAGCCCAACTTGCTGCCACAATCGTAGCGCTTGCCTTCGAACTCGTAGGCCAGCACATCCTCTTCCGTCAGCAATTCGGCAATGGCATCCGTCAACTGGATCTCGCCACCAGCACCTTTGCCGGTATTCTCGAGAATCTCGAAGATACGCGGTGACAGAATATATCGCCCCACCACGGCTAGATTGGAAGGCGCCACGTCCGGGCTGGGTTTTTCAACGATCTCCTCAACCTTGCCGAAAGGCGCATCCCCTGCGATAGTTTTAACGACACCGTATTTTTCTGTGTCGTTGGGATCAATCCGTTCCACACCCAATAGGCTGCACTGATGTTCATCATACAGGGCCGTCATCTGTGACAGGCATCCCTCTTGGTTATCATCAATCAGATCATCGGCAAGAATCACAGCAAACGGATGATTACCCACTACATTCTTGGCGCAGAGTACGGCGTGCCCCAGACCAAGCGCTTCCGGTTGCCGGATATACACACAACTCACTCCCTTGGGCAGGATGTTTCGCACTTCCATGAGCAAGTCGTCTTTACCGCGAGCCTGCAATGTGCTTTCTAACTCAAAATTGCGGTCAAAATGGTCTTCGATGGCGCGCTTGCTGCTGCTGGTGACAAATACCAGCTCGGTGATACCTGCGGCAATGGCCTCTTCCGCGGCGTACTGAATCAGGGGCTTGTCCACCACCGGCAACATCTCTTTGGGATTGGCCTTGGTGGCGGGTAAAAAACGGGTGCCCAATCCGGCTACAGGAAAGACTGCTGTTCTGATTTTCTGAACCATGGCTATAACGTATTCCTTGTCTTAATGATTTCTCACAAAAGTCTGAAAATGAATGGCAGCGAAAAGGGGCCAGTGGCCCCTTTTCATTTTTCTCTCAATACAAGCAGGAGTTAATCCGCATCCACTGCTTTCATGCTCAGACGAATACGCCCCTGCTTGTCGATCTCCAGCACCTTTACCTTGATGATATCGCCTTCCGAGAGTTTGTCGCTGACATTCTCCACGCGCTCGTCGGAAATCTGCGAGATGTGCACCAGCCCGTCCTTGCCCGGCAGGATGGTGACGAAGGCGCCGAAGTCCATGAGCTTGGCCACCTTGCCCTCGTAGGTCTCACCCACTTCCACGTCGGCGGTGATCTGCTCGATGAGCTTGAGGGCCTGCTCGCCGGCGGCGCTGTCCACGGAGGAGATCTTGATGGTGCCGTCGTCCTCGATGTCCACCCCGGCGCCGGTCTGCTCGGTAATGGAGCGGATGGTGGCGCCGCCCTTGCCGATGACATCGCGAATCTTGTCCGGGTGAATCTTCAGGGTGATGTAGCGCGGCGCAAACTTGGACATTTCCTCGCGCGGCTTGTCCAGCACCTTGTTCATCTCACCGAGGATGAACATGCGGCCTTCACCGGCCTGGCTCAATGCCTGCTGCATGATCTCGCGGGTGATGCCGGTGATCTTGATGTCCATCTGCAGGGCGGTGACACCGTTTTCGGTACCGGCCACCTTGAAGTCCATGTCGCCGAGGTGATCCTCGTCACCGAGGATGTCGGTGAGCACGGCGAACTTGTCGCCTTCCTTGATCAGGCCCATGGCGATACCCGCCACCGGTGCCTTGAGGGGCACACCGGCGTCCATCATGGACAGGCTGGAACCACACACCGAGGCCATGGAGCTGGAGCCGTTGGACTCGGTGATCTCGGAGACCACGCGAATGGAATAGGGGAACTCCTCGACGCTGGGCATCACCGCCTGCACGCCGCGCTTGGCCAGCCGGCCGTGGCCGATCTCGCGGCGCTTGGGGCTGCCCACGAAACCGGTCTCACCCACGCAGTAGGGCGGGAAGTTGTAATGCAGCATGAAGTGCTCGCGGCGCTCGCCTTCGATGGCGTCGATCAGCTGCGCATCACGGGCCGTGCCCAGGGTGGTGACCACGATGGCCTGGGTCTCGCCACGGGTGAACAGGGCCGAGCCATGGGTGCGCGGCAGGATGCCGGTCTTCACCGAGATGGGACGCACGGTGCGGGTGTCGCGCCCGTCGATGCGCAACTCGCCGGCGAGGATACGGCCCCGGACGATGCGCTTCTCCAGCTTGCCGATGGCCTCTTTCACGTCGGCGATGGCATAAGTGCCTTCCTCGCCTTCGGGGCACAACTGCTCCACGATGTTGCTGCGCAGCTCACTCAGCTTCGCATAACGCTCCTGCTTGTCGCTGATCTGGTAGGCCTCGTTGAACACCGCCTCGCCGGCCTCGGCCACGGCGGCGGCCAGCGTCTCGTCGGCCTCCGGCGCACGCCACTCCCAGGCCACGGTGTCGGCATCGGCCACCAGTTCGCGGATCGCGCTGATCACCGTCTGCATTTGTTCATGACCATAGGTCACCGCACCGAGCATCACTTCTTCCGACAATTCCTGGGCCTCGGACTCCACCATCAACACGGCGTCATCGGTACCCGCTACAACCAGGTCGAGCTGCGAGGTCTGCATGGCCGTGGCGGAGGGATTCAACAGGTACTGTCCGTCGGCATAACCCACCCGGGCGCAACCGATGGGGCCGGCAAAGGGCACGCCGGACAGCGCCACCGCTGCGGAGGCACCGATCATCGCCGGCACATCGGGATCGATCTCGGGGTCCAGGGACATCACCGTGGCGATCACCTGCACCTCGTTGACAAAGCCCTTGGGGAACAGCGGGCGCAGGGGCCGGTCGATCAACCGGCTGGTGAGGGTCTCTTTCTCGCTGGGACGCCCTTCGCGCTTGAAAAAACCGCCGGGGATCTTGCCGGCGGCGTAGGTGCGTTCCTGGTAATTGACGGTGAGGGGAAAGAAGTCCCGCCCCGGCTCCGCCTCTTTACGGGCCACGCAGGTGACGAAGACCACGGTGTCACCCATGCTGACCATGACCGCACCATTGGCCTGACGGGCAATCTCTCCCGTTTCCATGGTGAGAGTGTGCTCGCCATACTGTACGACTTTTTTGATAGCCATTTTTTGTAGAATTCCTTAAACGTGATTCTGGTGGGATGACTCAGCGCGTGTTGCCTGCGTTGATGGCAGGCAACGCAGGCAAGGGTTAACGGCGCAGACCCAGCTCGGCAATCAGGCTGCGATAGCGCTCGATGTTCTTGTTCTTGAGATAGTCCAGCAGCTTGCGACGCCGGCTCACCATGCGCAGCAGACCCTGGCGCGAGTGGTGATCGTGAATGTGGGTCTTGAAGTGGCCGGACAGGTCATTGATCTGTGCGGACAACAGGGCCACCTGGACCTCGGGGGAACCCGTATCGGCGTCACCGCGGGCAAACTTTTTGACGATTTCTGCTTTCTGTGCTGCATCCAAAGACATGAGTGTCTCCTAGTAAGTTAAATGAGTACTTCTGTGTCACGAGCCGGCTACTAGGTCCAGCGCCGTGAGCGTGCGCGATTCTACCCTATTTCGTGGAAATTCACCATGTTATAGCGGAGTTTATGCGCATTTCATGGCATGTTTTTTTGCCACATAGGGCACAGACGTTAGTGAGAAAAACTCCGTGTCCTCTGTGCCCTCTGTGGCTATCTTTTGCCTAAAGGCTAGCCCGGAAGTTGTATGAAGATACCGGATGGATGTGCGTCTGGCGTGTTCGAGCGTGCCACTTTGGAGGGAAAAGCGTAGTTGTTGCTACGCTTTGAGTGAAAAGTGGTGCGATCGGGCGCGCCAGGCGTGCAGACGCC
>DRKQ01000137.1 GCA_011051685.1 Gammaproteobacteria bacterium | reverse complement strand
GCGCCTGCGCGCGGTGCTGCTGACCTCCCTCACCACCATCGCCGGGCTGACCCCGCTGCTGTTCGAGACCTCCCTGCAGGCGCAGTTCCTGATCCCCATGGCCGCCACCATCAGCTTCGGCCTGGGCTTTGCGACCGTGTTAGTGCTGATCATCATTCCTGCCCTGCTGTCGACGCTGGCATCCCTTTCCGGCCGTTTCCACGGCCTGCGTGCACAGTTGGCGCATTGATCCGGAGGGGAAGGTAATTCTGTAGCTGGAGGCTGCAGGCTCAAGCCCGCGTTCAGCCCTGCTCTTCGGCGACGATGTAGCGGTTTCTTCCCGATTCCTTGGCCTCGTACAAGGCGGCATCGGCAAGGTTGATGAGGTCGGCGGGGGACAGGTTTTCGCAGGCCACGCGGCTGACCACGCCCATACTGATGGTGACGATGTCCGCGGCCTGCGAGTATTCGTGGGGAATTGCCAGTGAGCGAATCTTTTCACACAATTCGCTGGCGATGCGCTTGGCGCCATTCAGGTCGGTATTGGGCAGGACCACGGCAAACTCTTCGCCGCCGTAGCGGGCGATGAGGTCCGAGGCGCGCTGCACGGCCTCGTCCAGGCCCCGCGCCACCCGGCGCAGGCACTCGTCACCGGCGAGGTGACCATAGTGGTCGTTGTAGGGTTTGAAGAAGTCGATGTCGATAAGGACCAATGACATCGGCGTGTCATCACGCGCCGAGCGCAGGCATTCCAAGCGCAGGAATTCATCGAGGCGACGACGGTTGGCGATACCGGTCAGGCCATCCAGGCAACTCAGCTTCTTCAGTTCGGCATTGCTTTGTTCCAGCTTGGCCTGGGTTTCGCGCAGCGCCTGGTGGGCCAGATAACTGCGTGAATGGGCGCGAATCCGCGCCACCAGTTCGATCCGGTCCGGTAACTTGACCAGATAGTCGTTGGCGCCGCGCTCAAAGGCCTTGCTCTTGTCCTTCGGGTCTTCCTTGGTGGACAGTACGATCACCGGGATATTCTGCGTTTCCGGCTCCGCCCGATATTCATTCACCAGGGTATAGCCATCCATGTCGGGCATAATGAGATCCTGCAGGATCACCGTAGGGCGTATCTCCAGCGCCATGGCCACGGCCTTTTTGGGCTCTGCGCAATAATGGAATTCGATATCCTCTTCACTGGCCAACATGCGACGAATACCTTCGGCGACCATCATCTGGTCGTCCACCAGCAATACCACCAGCCGGCCCAGGTCATCGATGGGCTGCTCACCCTCCCGGGATTGTTCGCTGTCCATTGCCATGTTTACCGTTGTCATCATTGGGCCTCCCGTCTTATACGTACGGGAAATTTAGACATCACTAATACGGGTATCGTCTCCAGCGGCAAGATCTCCAGTGCCGCATGGAGTTCCTTTGCCGCCTTGGGCATGCCGTAAACGGCGGACGATGCCTCATCCTGGGCGATGGTGCAGGCGCCCTTGTGGCGCAATTCCAGCATCCCCTGGGCGCCATCGCGGCCCATTCCCGTCAGCAGGATCGCCACAATATCACCCTGCCAGCCGGTCACCAGGGAGTGCCAGAAGACATCCACCGAGGGGCGATAAGGGGTCTGCAGCGGCTCCGGCGTGTAGGCCAGCTTGCCGTTATTCTTCAGAATCAGATGATTGTTGCTGCCGGCCAGCAGCACGGTGCCCGCCTCGGGGCGATCCCCCTCCCGCGCCAGACGCACCTTGAGGACACTCTGCCGATCCAGCCAATCGGCCAAGCCGGCGACAAACTGTTCGTCGACATGTTGCACCAGCACCACCGGGGCGGGGAAATCCGCGGGCAGTCTGGCAAGGATTTCGGCCAGCGCCTGCGGCCCACCCGACGAGGAACCGATGGTCAGCAGGCACCCCTGGGTCGATGGATCGGCGGCCTGCGGCCGCTTGCGTATGCGCGGCGCAGCCGCCGCCGAGCGGCTGGTGCGGTTCAGCACACCGATCATGCGGATCTTGCGCAACAGCAGGTCACGGCCCTCACTCTCCCCCCCCATGCCCAGCATGGGCGTGTTGACGGCATCCAGCGCGCCGGCGCCCATAGCCTCGAAGACCATGGCGGAATTGTGGTTCACCGAGGCCGTCACCACCAGGATCGGACAGGGCGTGGCCTGCATGATCTGCCGCGTGGCTTCGACGCCATCCATCACCGGCATGATGAGATCCATCAGGATCAGGTCGGGACAATCATCCGCACACTGCGCCACCGCCTCGCGGCCATCGCGGGCGACCCACGCCACTTCATGCTCCCCACAACTCAGCACCACGCGCCGCATGCCCTCGATGGCCATGGGCATGTCATTGACGATGCCAATCCTCATGCACGCGCCTCCCCGATCAGATCGACCACCGCCTCGATCAGCGTGTCATCATGGAAACTGCCCTTGGCCAGATAATAGTCGGCACCGGCCTCCAGGCCCCGCTGGCGGTCTTCCGCGCGGTCCTTGTAGGAGACGATCATCACCGGCAGGGAGCGCAGTTGCGGGTCCTGCTTGATGGCCCGCACCAGCTCGATGCCATTCATGCGTGGCATGTCCACGTCGCTGACCACCAGCTGATAGTCGCCACTACGCAGGGCATTCCAGCCGTCCACACCATCCACGGCGGTCTCGACCACATAGCCGTAGGATTCCAGCAGGTCGCGCTCGACTTCCCGCACCGTCAGTGAATCATCCACAATCAGTACCCTCTTGGTCCGTTGCCGTTGTTGTTTTTGCTGCTCGTAAAGCACCGAGCTCAAGCGCCCGCCCTTGATGATGTGATCGATGGAGCGCACCACATCATCCACATCCAGGATCAGCAGGGGCGAACCGTCTTCCATCAGTGAGGTGGCGCTCACGTCCTGTACCTTGCCGAGCCGGGGATCCAGTGGCTGAACGGACAGCTGCCGCTGACCAAGGAAACGATCGACCACCACACCATATTGGTCGAGCCGGTCACTCAACACCACCACCGACACCTCATCACGCGCCACCCATGCGTGTTCCAGCCCCAGCACCTGCGGCCCGGACGCCAGGCCGATCAGTTCGCCATCCAGCTCACAGTACTGGCGTCCGTCCATGACCTTTATCGCCTCACCCGGCACGGACAGCAGGCGATCGACCCGGCTCAGCGGAAAGGCATAGGGCTCGTCGGCAATCTCCACCAGCAGCGCACTCAGCACTGACAGACTTAGCGGCAACTGGAGAATGAATTTAACCCCCAGCCCCGGGTGATTTTCGACGCTGACCGTGCCGCCCAGCGCGCGCATCATGTCATGCACCACATCCAGGCCGACACCGCGCCCCGAGGTCTCTGTCACCTCGTCACGGGTGGAGAAATCCGGCAGGAAGAGAAACTCAACCAGCTCATCGTCGCTCAACGACTCGATTACCGATGGCGTCGACAAGCCTTTGTCGGCAATCTTTTTGCGCAATCTATCGAGGTCGATACCGGCGCCGTCATCGCGAATGCTGACACGTAACAGGCCACCACCGTGGCTTGCGGCGACGACGACCTTCGCCTGCGCCGGCTTGCCCGCGGCCAGCCGCTGCTGCGGCATCTCCACGCCGTGGTCCACGGCATTGCGCAACAGATGATTCAGCGGCGCCTTGATCTTTTCCAGCACATCGCGGTCGACGAGCGTTTCCTTGCCGCGGATGTCCAGCTCGACCTCCTTGCCCAAGCGACGCGACAGGTCGCGGACCATGCGTTCGAGGCCGGCGGTGCCCTCGGCAAAGGGCTGCATGCGGCTGCCGGTGACTTCGTGATAAAGCGTATTGGATAAATTGCTGTTTCTACGGTCGTACTCATCCAGCGACGCCAGCTGGTGGCCCAACAATTGACGGCAGGCATCGAGCTTTTTCTGCAGTGCACGCAGTTCCACATCCATGTCCGCCGTCGTACCGTACCCCTGGTTGTTGAGCAAGCCCTCCAGGTGCTCCATCAATTCGTTTTGCCGCCGTTTGAGAAACATCAGCGAATCTGAAAAGCTCGACAAGCGACGTGACTCCACCAGCATTTCACCCGACACGCCGAGGATGCGCGACATGCGCTCCGCATTGATGCGCAGCATGCGCTCATCACCCCGACCAGCCGACGCCACTGTCTTTACAGCGGGGGCCTCGACAGCCGTAGCCACGTCTTCTGCCGCGCTGGGCGCAGGCATCTCCGCCACCTCTGCATCGCGGTGTTCCTCTGCCGCCGGCGGGGCGGGTGGCGCAGGAGCAACAGGCTCTGCAGAGACAATCTGCTCCAATTCTCCGACGGCACCATCAACCTGTGCCTTGTTGTGTGAAAACCAGCCTTCAATGTCAGCCTCGGCCAGTCCCGCAATCGATTCAATCAGATCCGTTGCACGCAACAGCACATCGATAGCGGGACTGCTGAGGATGATCTTCTGATGCTGTGCGGCGACAAAGACATCTTCCATGACATGCGCAACCTGCACCACGGGCTCAACGCCGACCATGCGCGCGGCGCCCTTCAGTGAATGCGAGGCGCGCATCAAGGCCTCCAGTTCACGCTCATTCGTCGGGTCTTTTTCCAACACCAGCAAACCCTGGCCCAGGGCCGCCAGCTGACCTTCCGCCTCCATGCGGAACAGGTCAAACATGGACATGTCACTGTAGCTGCCGTTACTCATGGTTTAGCGGGCCTCACAAACTGCCGGCATGCAGCAGGCGATGCAGGCGTTCCACATCCAGCACGGCGACCCGCTCGCCCTGGTGCCGGAATGTGCCCCGGATCAGTTGACGGATTTCATCCTCGATGGTCGCCGGTGGCGATTTCAGTTGCTCAGGCCGGTAGCGCGTCATGCCCTTCACCTCATCGACCGGGAAGACATAGCGCCCCTCATCGAGATTAACCACGATCAAACGCTGATAGATGTGCCGCACCTTCTCGGCGGACTCATGGTCAGCGGGATCCACCGCCAGCACCTTCCGCAATGAATGACACAGGCACACTTCACCCGCGATATTCGCCACGCCTTTCACAAAGGGATTGTTGACGTGGGGCAGACGGTGCACCGACCGCGATTCCGTTACCGTTTCGAACACATTGGCCGGCAGTGAAAAATGTTCGCTGCCGAGACGAAAGACGATAATACTGACGCTGTCCTGATGGCAGATGGTCTCCGTACTGGCCAGGCTGGCGAGATTTTCCTGCTGGTAGCCCGGCGGCAATTGCCGTTCGAAGATCTGTTTTCCAGCGGCAACGAAGACCTCACAGTTACGGCAGTGGACCACCTCTTGCAGACGCTCACAGCGCTTCACGCCGTGCGCCCACACACCGATCCGGTTCCAGCAGTCGTGCAGTCTTTCGCCGTCCTGTCTCATTCATTGCTACCCGTCTTGCGGCGCATCGCCCTTTTCTGCCGACGCCGGTAATCCTTGGCCTGGGCGGAATCACCGCGTTTTTCCGCCAGCTCGGCCAGCTGGGCCAACGCCAGGTGATGGGCGGGGTCGAGATACAGCGCCTTCTTCAACAGCGATTCGGCGCCACCCGGGCTTCCCTTGCGTTGACTGATGAGCCCCAGATAATAATAGGCATCGCTGGATTCTGGATTTTTCTTCAAATAATCCTCACACAGTGTCGCCGCCTCATTGAGTCTTCCCAATTCCAGATAGTGGGAAACCGGTTCCAGGGTATCGGTCTCACCCGCCGGTGCCTGTTGTTGCACACGTTTACGGCTGGTCTTCTTCACCTTGGGTATTTTTTTCTCTATCGCAGGTGCACCTTCTGCCAGCGTCTGCGCCAGCACCTTGCCGCGGGACAGACGACGACCTAAGGCCTGATCCTTTTCAACCAGCCCGACAAGATGGTGAAAGGTACTCTGCAGTTCTTTCAATGTATTGCCGTTTTGCAGCGAAAGCAGTTTGCCAGCCGGGGGACGTTCCGCTTCAGTGCCCTCGCTGATCTTGCTAAAGGCAAAGGCCATCGAGAAAT
>DRKQ01000136.1 GCA_011051685.1 Gammaproteobacteria bacterium | reverse complement strand
GGGAGGTTAGCGGAATTGGAGACATAAACATCGTTGCTCTCTTTTTCCGTCATTTCGGCGTAGGCCGGAATCCAGTGGCTTCAATGACTTACTGGATCCCGGCCTACGCCGGGATGACAAATCTGAAGTTAGTGGGACAGTAGTGATTTTGAAACGATTAATAAACCTTAAAAGGTGTACGCGTAAGACAGACGCAGACGCAGACGTTGTTCATCGGGCTGATCAACGTTATCCACGAAATCCATGCCGACGTCACTGTCAAAAGACCAGGCCCTGCTAAGACGATAATTGAGCTTGACCACGGGTGAAATGGTAGTGCGTTTACCAAAGGTGGTCGAATCACGTTTCGAGACATTCAGCCGTAAACCGGTACGCCATTTTTTAAACACCGGAATACGCGCATTGATAAACGTGGAAGTATCCGAATAGGTGTCAAAATCGGAATAACGCAGACCCAGCACATACAAATCCCGTGAAACAAAGGTATTGCTGGAAATCCATTGCAGGGAATAAATATACTGCACCCCTGTGGCCTCCGCACCGAACACCGTTGGGTCTATGGAAGAACTGCCTGTCTGGGCAATCTCATCCTGTCGCTGCTGCTCCTTCAGTGGATTAATACCCTCGGGCATTCCTGAAGTCTGCAACAAGGTAACATCAGCGTTGAGTTGCCTGTCCTTGGATAGCTGATAGGAATTACCAATGGTTAGCGTCTGGTTTACCTGGGTACGCTCTTTGGCAATGCGCCTGATCTCTGATTCCGGCAGATAGTCCAACAACTCATCAATGGTCTCGATACCCGTCATACCATTCAAGGCCTGACTGGTCATCACCAGATTGCGCCTGTTGTAGGAGAAATTCAGCTTGTTGGATTCAGTGTAGTTCCAGCCGACGCGCATATTAAACAGGCTCATCTCGCTGTACAACACATCGAAATCCAGCAGACCAAACAGACTCAAACCCTTGCGGGCAAACCGGATATCACCACCGATGGCCTGGCGGTCAAGAATACCATCCACTTCCTGTTGGACAAAAAATAGGTTGCTGCCGATCTTTTTATTCTTGCTTTCTACATCTGCCTTCACGCCATAGAAGAATTTCTTCGAGGTTTCGACATCATTAAATGTGCGAATTATAGGCTCCCCCAACATAGCGCTCACAACCCACTGCGGCGCCACCCGATAACCGGCAATCATACCATCGAAGGTGCCAAACACACCGCCATTGCGGCTGGTTTGACGACCGAATCTTCCCATGTATCCATACAAGCGGTCATCAACATCCAGATAAAAACGACGAATGTCAGTGTCATTCTTGTCATCGTCCTCCCTGCCGGGGTCACCAGCCAGGAAATCATAGGTATGACTGGCGTTAAAAATGGCCTGTAAGGTACGGTCTTTGCCGCGATAACGGCTCTTGATGGAAAAGAAACTGCTCAACAGCTTCTGTTGCAACTCCTGCTCCTGTGCTTCTGCATCCCCCTCAAGTTCGCGATCCAGATAATACTCGCTGTATGCCTGGGTAAAACGCCCGAAAGTGGTCAACTGGTTTTTACGACGCGTGGCGGTGGAACGCCGCAATTTTCGCTTGGCGCGAAGGCGTGATTCACGTAGGGCCGCGAGTCGTTGCTTGACACGCTCCGCCGCCTCCCCTTCAGGGTAGCGCTTGAGGTATTTCTTGTATTCATATTTGGCCCTGGGGATTTGTTTGTCACGTTCCAGCGCCAGCCCCAGCAATTCATTAGCCTGTTGGGTATGTTCGTTTTCCGGCAGACGAAGTATCTTGCGCAGCAATTCAATAGCGCCCTTATTGTTACCGAAGGTAATGGCTTGACGAGCCTTGGCCATCATCAAATCCACACTACTCGCCTTTCCCTTTTGCCCCTTACCTTTGCCCGAAGCAGTATCCTCCGGCAATGCCGGTTGCTCGTGTTTTATAACAACCCTCAAACTTTTTCTGTCCGGCCCCTGACTAACCTCAAACTGAACCTGACTCGAAAACCGCAACGTCAAGTAGGGTCCGCCCGGCACACCTTCCTCATACGTGACATATACCAGCTCCGAACTCTTCCCTTCGGGAGTAAGTAATTCACCTCCCTCACGCACTTCTTTATGCAACTCACGCTTCTCATCGCTATCGAGTTTCAGCTGAATCTGCAAAATTTCACCCCGTTTTTGCGGAAAGTGCTTGAGATATTCCAGGGGGAGGCCAAACAGGACATCAATTATCGTTGCCTCATCGGTTTTCCTTATCTTGATTTCATCCAGCATGATCTGTGAGGCCATACCAGGAACCGCCGCAAAAAACAGACACAGGAACACCGTGCAGCACAACAAAAACTTCAGTGCCGCAAGGAGAGACGGGGAGTCGATATACTTTTTGTACACGACGAAATGGGAAGTGTCAGAACAAATCAATAGGGCTTCCATGCATATGGCGCAAGACGTGTGGACTTCTTCTTGGCGCCAATATAATTCAGATGAAAAATGCGGATCATACACAACAACGTTAACATTTTTGTATTAGGAGGTTTCCTAAACTTCCCCAACAATAATATTCATACCCAACAACCCGTCAGTTTCTATAATCTTCCATTTTACGGGTTGCTCAAACTTCATTACCAGAAACGGCCCTCCCGGCACATTTCCCTCATATTGCATTTGTGTCATATGGATTTCCTTGCCCTCTTCTTCGCCAACAAACTTCTCCAACAATGACAGGTTTTCGTCGAATGCTCCAACGGCCACAGGTCGCAATTTGACCTGTAGGATATCGCCGCTGGTTTTGGGGTACTGCCCCACGAGACGCACCGGTGCATTAAACTCCAATTGCAGAAATTTCTGATCACCATCACGCACCAGTACCACATCATCGACTAGCTGACGATGATGATCAAAACTCAGTACTCCCATGGCAAACCCACTGATGATGATCACCAGCGCAGCAATAAAAATTTTCATTTACAGAATCCTTTGGCGCCTACAAAAAGCAGACAGAATGCTTATCAAATACACGACTTTCAGTCAGCATGGCAGCGTGCAACCGGACACCCGGTCACATGCCACCCATACCACCGCCACCCCCCATACTGCCACCACCGCCACCGGTACCACCACCACCGGTACCACCACCACCGGTACCACCACCACCGGTACCACCACCGCCAGTGCCCCCCATACCACCGCCACCACCAGTGGTAATGGTTGCCGTGGTCGAGATGCTGTCTGTATTGCTGCCATCACTCACCGTCAGCGTAACCGTGAAGGTACCTGCCGCTCCATAGGCATAGGAAGGATTCACGCCGCTGCCCGTGC
>DRKQ01000135.1 GCA_011051685.1 Gammaproteobacteria bacterium | reverse complement strand
TCATCAGACACCTGGCCATGGTGGTCGTCATGGTGTCCTTCGCTTGCGTTGGCGTAAACGGGCAGCAGTGTGCAGGCTGCCAACAAAACGATGACTCGTTTCTTCATTTTTGTTTTTCTCCCTCTATTGATTGGCTCATGATTGGCTCACGATCGAGCGCCCCGTTGCGCGTATTGGCTGTCACAGCCCAAGATTGACGTTGAGCCTTTTGACAGGGGGACATAAACTACCTTTATCAATATATCAGGTCAACGCATAAATATCCCACCAATGCCCAGTTGATGGCCAGTATCTGATACAGGCATGTTGCATGCCCCAGCGCCTGTGGTCATGAGGTATGATGCGCTAGAAAACGAGGCCCTTTTTCAATATGTCTGCAACCGGTTCCCTGACTCATGCCAGCGCTACGGCACAACATCATCATAGACTGACCTTGTGGGCCATTTATGGCCTGTTCACCCTCTCGGGTTTTGTGGCGCTGATCTACGAGGGCATCTGGGCACGTTATCTGAAGCTGTTTCTGGGGCATTCCTCCTATGGGCAGATCCTCACCCTGTGCATCTTCATGGGCGGCATGGGCCTGGGCGCCCTGTTGGCGGCGCGCTACACCAAGGCAGTGAAAAACCCTTTTCTGGCGTATGCCCTGGTGGAATTGCTCATTGGTGTCGGTGGATTCGTGTACCACGACCTGTACACCTTCAGCACGGGGCTGTTCTACGATGGCGCGGCGGGCATGGCCACACCCCTGGCGGGCAGCCTGAAGGTGCTCATCGCCGTGGCCATCACCGGTCCCATGGCCATTCTCCTGGGCAGTACCTTCCCCCTGTTGGGGGTGGCCATGGTACGGGTCAGCCGGGACGGCGGACAGGCGGCCTTTCCCCTGCTCTATTTTACCAACTCCATCGGCGCCGCAATGGGCATCCTGCTGGCCTCGTATCTGCTGATTCCGCAGCTGGGCACCGAGGGCGCGCTGCAGCTGGCGGCCCTGGGCAACCTGCTTATCGCCCTGGGTTTCATGCTCATCGGCCGGCGGGAGCAGCATGACCTGGCCGAGGAAGGCGAACGTTTCCGCGTCGTGGAGCCGCCACCGGTGCATCCCCACGATGCCACGCAGACCCTCGCGCTCTCGGTGAAGCTGTTCCTCGGTCTGAGCCTGCTCACCGGTTTCGCCTCGTTTGTTTACGAGATCAGCTGGGTGCGCCTGTTGAGCCTGCTGCTAGGCGCTTCCACTCATTCCTTCGACATCATGGTCTCGGCCTTCGTGCTGGGCCTGGCCTGCGGCGGACTGGCGGCGAAAAAGCTCCTGCAGAAGACCCGGCACGTGGTGATGCTGCTGGCCATCGCCCAGCTGGTGATGGGGGCCTTCGCGCTGACCAGTATCTATTTTTACGAATTCGCCTTCAGCACCATGGAGCACTCCAAGGAATTCCTCGACAAGACCGAACAGGGGTACCTGCTGTTCGGCCTGCTGAAATATGGCCTGAGCCTGTTTCTCATGTTCCCCACCACCTTCGTGGCGGGCATGACCCTGCCCATCATCACTTTTTATTTGATGAACGTGACACGTAACGAGAAGTATGTAGGCGCGGTGTATGGCTACAACACCATCGGCGCCATCCTCGGCGCAGTGATCGCCGGGCTGTTCCTGTTGCCGCTGTTGCAGCTGAAGATGACCATCGCCAGTGGTGCGTTCATCGACATGGCCATCGGCCTGTTGTTGCTGGGGCTGTATCAACGCGGCCAGGCGCAGGCGTCTCCCGTGCCGCTGGCCACCGCGGCGGTGGTGGCCCTGCTGATGCTTGTGCCGCTGTTGTTCGTCAGTTTCAATCCCAATGTAATCGCCGCCGGTTATTTCCGCCGTACCGCCTTCGTGATGCCCGATGAGAAGGTCACTGTGCGTGACGGCAAGACGGCGACCATTTCCCTGCACGAAGTGGGCCCCATCAAGCTGATCAAGACCAACGGCAAGACCGATGCCGCGGTGGGCGGCACCAAGGGCGAAGACACCCAGGCAGCGCTGGCCTTCCTGCCCATGTCCATGATCGACAAGCCGTACACGGCCGCCGTCATCGGTCTGGGCAGCGGCATGACTTCCCATTACATGTTAGGCGATCCGTTGCTGCAGAGCATGGACCTCATCGAAATCGAGGAAGAAGTGGTGAGGCTGGCGCGCATGATGCTGCCCTACAATCACCGGGTGTACGAAGACCCGCGCCTCAACCTGGTGATCGACGATGCGCGAACCTTTTTCAGTACCGCGGGCAGGCAATACGATGTGATCGTTTCCGAGCCGTCCAATCCCTGGGTCAGTGGCGTGTCCAGCCTGTTCAGCAAGGAATTCTATGCGCACAGCAAGCGTTACCTGAAGCCCGGCGGCATCCTCGTGCAATGGATGCATCTGCCGGAGTTCACCTCGGATCTGATGCTCACCATCATCAAGGCATTGAACACCAGTTTTACGCACGTCAAGGTCTATCACTCGCCCTATGTGGAGAATGATGTGCTGCTGGTGGCCAGTGACGAGGATTTCAGCGCCGACAAGTACCCGCGTTTCCTCGACAGCGAAACCATCAGCAACGATTTCCGCCAGATGCGCAAGCCCATCGGCTACTACTCTAACCGCAATTATGTGGCCAACATGAACACTTTCCGGCTGTTGACCAGGGATGTTCGGCCCAATTCCGATTATGTGCCCCTGGTGGACACCGGCGCGGAAAAGTCCTTTTTCCTGCGTCACAAGACGGACCTGTTCGATCCCCTGAGCAACTCCATTGTCGCCTACCAGGAGCTCACCGAGGCGGACAGCTACCCGCAGATCATGCGGGAAATCTACCGCTACTATGGCAGCTACCGGCCGGACCAGCGTCTGCAGGCACAGCTCTCCCGGCAACTGGCCAATGCCAATCAGTTCAGTAACTGGCGGCAACTGGAAGGCATGTTGTATCAGCTGATGCCGGCACCCCTCCTGCGCGACCTGTGGCACAGGCTGGAGGTGGTGAACCAGTTCCGTGAGCATGTCCGAAAGGGCACGCCGCCCCTGAAAACCCGGCAGTTTTTTCAGTTCATGGACAACGTGGCGAACAATCGCTTTGCATACAACGGCCCATTGATTCGCGGTATCTTGCAAAACCTGGCCGGGCAGAAGCCGGGACCGGTGGTGATCCGCGCCCTGGCGGTGAATGCCGCCATGCTCAAGGATCGTCCCCTGTTCGATGATGTGTTGAATACCCTGGTGGTGGATAATTCCGCGGTCAGTGACATCGAAAGGCGGTATTTGTACGCCCTGCAAGAACGCTTGCATTAGGCATTCCCCTTCCGGCATGTGTTGATTATTCAGCTATGAACAAAAATTCTTAGCATTTTTAATGCTAAGGAAAACATAAAATCCTCATTGAATGTTCGCCGCGGCCGATAACCTCAACGCTGGTTCAGAATTCAAGTCTCAACCGGGCTGTTATTTTCACCCTGGCCAGCAAACAGGCGCTCCTCAATCTGTGAATCGAAGGGTGTCGGGTTGGGTGTGAGAAATGATGCCATTCGGAGGTTATCAGGTGTTGGGCAATACTGGGGTCGATCGAAAAACGCTGGTGTGGATAAAGGAGGGTGTGGATGACACCCTGCAATTCATGCAGACAGCGCTGGACGAATTTACGGCCAACAGTGAAGACACTACACCCATCAAAACCTGCATCGGCGCCCTGCACCGTATCGAGGGTGTCATGCAATTGGTGGAGATCAAGGGTGCGAAGATGCTCAGCGCGGAACTGGAGTTACTGGCCTGCGCCCTGGTGGAAGAAAAGGTAAAACATAAAATCGAGGCAGCGGAAGTGCTGGCCGCCGGCATGTATCAGCTCACGGGCTATCTGGAGAGCCTGTATCACGGTCAGGCGGATTTGCCGCTGATCCTGTTGCCCATCTTGAATGACTGCCGTGCCTGCCGGGAAGCGGAATTGTTTTCCGAAGGCGACTTCTTTTCTCCCCTGCTTTCCTCGACGGTGTCCCTGGCGGATGCCGGTCAATGTTCCATTGCCGGTGATGTTTCAATGGTGGCGAAAAAAATGCGGCCGGGTTATCTGTCGGGTCTGCTTGGCATTATCAAACAAGACCACGAGTCAGAAAATTTAGAGAAGCTGATTTTTGTACTGGAAAACCTTCTCGGTGCAAGCATCACCGAAGAGGCGAAAAGATTCTGGTGGATCGCCTCAGGTGTGGTGGATTTGTTGCAGGCCGGTGATCTGAAACCTAGCATCGCCATCAAGATGTTGTTGGGCCGCATCGACCGCCAGATTCATCGAGTAATAAAAAACGGCGAGTCGACTTTTAACGAAGACCTAGCAGAAAAGGTCAGTAAAAATCTCCTTTTTTACATCGCCCAGTCACCAGCCTGCAATGAGCGCGTTGGGCAAATCCAGGCGGCGTTTCGACTGGGTGATACCAGCATGGCCGACATCGACAAGGCCCGTGAAAGCCTCTATGGCTTTAACGTCAACATGATTGACAGCGTGACCACACAGCTCAATGAGGAATTGCTGACCATCAAGGACGGCCTGGATATCGCCAGGCGCAGTGGAACGAGTGGCAGTGAAGAACTGGCGTCACTGTTGAAAAACTTTTCCATGGTGGCGGACATTTTGAATATGTTGGGCATGGGCAAGCAAATGGCGCTGATGAATCAACAGCGGGAATTTCTGGCGGACAAGGTGTCACGCAACGAAACATTGGTTGATGATGACTTGATGGGGATCGCCACTGCCCTGTTGCAGGTTGAATCCGCCATTGCCCACCTGGCCAGCGCCATTCACTACGCGGATGATGACCAAGATGGCATTGCCCCTGCCGAATACGAGGCGTTGTTAAAGATCGTTGCCAAGGAATTGCTGGACATCATGCGCAGCATCAAGGAAGCGGTGGACCACTATGCCCTCGAAGGTCCTTCCAGTCTCGCTGTTCTGGCCGATACGCCGGATTTGTTGAAACAAATGGCCAATGTCATGCGTACCATCAATGATGAACAACAGGCCAGTCTGGCCGATGCCATTAATCAATTCGTCTGTCAGGAACTTATTCTCAACGAAGAGGGAGTGAGTGGTGAGCGTCTGGACCTGCTGGCCGATGCTATCACCGGGCTGGAAAACTATTGCCAAGCCGTACTGGAAGAAAGTGTGGCCCCCGAGCTGGGCCTGCAGGTGGCGATTGCAAGCATGGCGAAGCTGGGCTTTCCTCTGGAGCAAGGCAGCTCGCAGTTTGGTGCCTACAGCGACGTGGCCTGAGCTACAAATCAAACCCGCTTCATAATCGACCTGGAAAGGCGTATGGTCCCTGCAGACCCCGTGGAGGCTGCAGACCATGCAACGACGAAAACTTCTTATTTCTGTACTTGTCCTGCTGGCATTTCCAGTATCCGTGGTGAGTGCCGCGGATCAGCCACTGAGCGTGAATATCAAGCGCCTGTCCCTGGACACCGCACTCACCGCGGCTCGGGCGAGCATTGATGCCTGCCGCAAGGAGGGCGTGCAAATCACTGTGACCATCATCGACCGCGGCGGCCATCCGCAGGTGGTGCTGCGCGACGTGCTGGCCATGGATGTGTCCATACCCATCAGTCGTGACAAGGCCTACACCGCCATGTCCTTCAATGCGCCCACCGGCGATCTCGAGGGGCGCTTCAAGGGCGCCTACAGCGTGCCCAAGACCCCGGGTCTGCTGATCGCCCGCGGCGGGCTGCCCATCAACATTGGCGGGACGATTTATGGCGGCATTGGCGTGTCCGGTGCGCCTTCGGGGGAGATCGACGAAAAGTGCGCCCAGGCCGGGCTGGATGCCATTAGTGATGATCTGGAGATGTCGGCGGAGTAATAGAATCTCCGTCACTCCGGCGCAGGCCGGAGTCTAGTAACAGAAGAAGATTCCTGGACTCCGGCCTGCGCCGGAGTGACAGTCAAAATAGAGATCTGTACCGCCCAAAAAAGTCTCCTGGTATCCGCAGTCCCCTTTGCCCATCTGGTAGAATCCCCCCGATGGACGTGTCCCATATCATCGACGACCTCAACGAGGCCCAGCGCGAGGCGGTCTGCGCCCCGCCGGAAAACGTGCTGGTGCTGGCCGGCGCCGGCAGCGGCAAGACCCGGGTGCTGGTGCATCGCGTGGCCTGGCTCATCGCCACCGAGGGCCTGTCGCCCTACGGCATCCTCGCCGTGACGTTTACCAACAAGGCCGCCGCCGAGATGCGTGGGCGCATCGAGGCATTGCTCCGTCAGCCCGTGGGCGGTATGTGGGTGGGCACCTTTCACTCCCTGGCCCATCGCCTGTTGCGCACCCACTGGAAAGACGCCGGCCTGCCGCAGACCTTCCAGATCCTCGACAGCGAAGACCAGCAGCGCGCCATCAAGCGGGTGATCCGCAGCCTGGACCTTGATGACACCCAGTGGCCCGCCAAGCAGGCCCAGTGGTTCATTAATGCGCGCAAGGACGAGGGCCAGCGCCCCGGGCACATCGAGCATTTCGACGACCCGTACCAGAAGACCATGATCCGCATCTACCAGGCCTACGAGGAGATGTGCCAGCGCGCCGGGCTGGTTGATTTTGCCGAGCTGCTGCTGCGCGCCCACGAGCTGTGGCTGAAGAATCCCCACGTGCTGGCCCACTACCAGCAACGTTTCCGGCACATCCTGGTGGACGAGTTTCAGGACACCAACGCCATTCAATACGCCTGGGTGCGGGTGCTGGCGGGTAAACAGTCGCGCGTTTTTGCGGTGGGCGACGACGACCAGTCCATCTACGGCTGGCGTGGCGCGCGGATCGAAAACATCCAGCAATACACCCGGGACTTCCCCGGCACACTCACCGTGCGCCTGGAGCAGAATTACCGCTCCACGGCCAACATCCTCAACGCCGCCAATGCGCTGATCGCCAACAACGATGACCGCCTCGGCAAAAACCTGTGGACCGCCGACGCGGACGGCGAGCCCATCCAGCTGTACGCCGCCTTCAACGAGCGCGACGAGGCGCGCTTCATCGTCGAGCGGATCCAGGACTGGGTGGACGATGGCAAACCCTATGGCGACAACGCCGTGCTGTACCGCTCCAACGCCCAGTCGCGGGTCATCGAAGAGGCGCTGATCCAGGCGGGCATTCCCTATCGCGTGTATGGCGGCATGCGCTTTTTCGAGCGCGCGGAGATCAAGGACGCCCTGGCCTATCTGCGGCTCATCGCCAATCGCCACGACGACGCGGCCTTCGAGCGGGTGGTGAATACACCCACCCGTGGCATCGGCGACAAGACCGTCGGCG
>DRKQ01000134.1 GCA_011051685.1 Gammaproteobacteria bacterium | reverse complement strand
GGCCTCCGTGAAACGGCTCACCAGGAACAGGTGGCCGATATCTCGCAGCAGGGCCGAGAGATAGGCCAGCCCCGACTTGATGCGCTTGCGCAGGGGACGCTGTGAGGCCAGGGCCTGGGCCATGGAGCCGGCGGCCACCGCCTTCCACCAGAAACCCTCACGGGTCAGTATGGCCTTGCCACTGGCCGGCAGAGAGCCCATGGCCACCAGCCCCAGGGCAATCCCCATCACTCCCTCATAGCCCAGGACGGTGATCACCGCCTTTTCGATCGAATCAATGCGTCCCTGAAAGCCGAAAAAGGGCGCATTGGCATAACGGATGATTTGCGCCGCAAGGGCGGGGTCGCTGGCGATGATATCGCTCAGTTTCCGCGCATGGGCATCCGGCTCTTGCATCAGGCGCAACAGTTTCTGCCCCACCTCGGACATCACCGGCAGGCCATCGCTGCTTTTGAGCAGTGCGGAAATCCGTTGCTTCCAGGGGGCATGGATATCGACAATCGCCGCCGCGGGGGCCTGTGGCTTGAAGTGACCCTGGCGCAGCAAGGCGGCTATTTCATCGCTCGGCAGTGGCTTACTGTAATAGTAACCCTGTACATAAGTGCAATTCAGTTCGCGCAGATAGGCCTCTTGATCGGCCCCCTCCACACCCTCCGCCACCGTTTCCAGTCCCAGGGAATGGGCCAGGTGCACGATGGAGTTGGTGATTGCCGCCGATTCGCTATCGACCATCACGTCCTTGACGAAACTGCGATCGATCTTCAGCGTGTCGATGGGGAAGCGCTGCAAATAGCTGAGCGAGGAGTAACCGGTGCCAAAGTCATCGATAGCGATACGCACGCCAAGATCCCGCAGCGCGGCGAGGATACCGATGGAGGCATTGGGGTTGTTCATGGTGGCGCCTTCGGTGATTTCGAGTTCCAGCCAGCGCGGCGCCAGGCCGGTCTCTTGCAGCACCGTCTGCACCATGGTGGCCAGATCATGCTCGTCACCAAACTGCAGCGCAGAAAGATTGACCGCCACCCGCACCGGCGCCAGGCCCTGCTGCTGCCAGGCCTTGTTCTGCGCACAGGCGGTCCGCAGTACCCATTCCCCCAGCGGGATGATCATGCCGCTGGACTCAGCCAGGAGGATGAAGTCCAGCGGCGGAATCATACCCAGCTCAGGATGTTCCCAGCGCAACAAGGCCTCCAGGGCCTTCACCGTGCCGGTGCGCGGATCAAGGATGGGCTGGTAATGGATGGAAAACTCGCCCCGCTCCATGGCGTGGCGCAGGTCGGCCTCCAGGGTGAGACGACGGATCTCTTCCGCATGGATCTCGGCATTGAAGAAACGCAGGCAGGCACGGCCCTGCTGTTTGGCCGTATACATGGCGGCATCGGCATGCTTCATCAGCAAACAGGCATCCACGCCGTCACTCGGGCAGATGGCGATGCCGATGCTGGGCGTGCAGGCCACCAATTGTCCCTTCAGGGCGATGGGTTGTGACAGGGACTTGAGAATCTGGCGCGCGACCTTTTCCGCATTGGCCGGGGAGCCGATGCCCGTCAATACGCAGCCGAATTCATCACCACCCAGGCGGGCGAGAATGTCGCGACCCCGCACGCCGGCCGCCAGCCGATCACTCATCTGTTTCAACAGGTAATCACCGGCATCATGGCCATAGGTATCGTTGACCGATTTGAAGCGATCGAGATCGATGAACAGCACCGCCAGTTTTTCCCGGTTGCGTTCCGCCTGCTGCAGACTGGCGCTCAGGCGGTCGCGAAACAAGGCCCGATTGGGCAGGCCGGTGAGCGGGTCATGGGTGGCCAAGCGCTCCTGATCCAGCCGGGCCGCCGCCAGTTGGCCATGCAGTTGTCGACGTTCGAGGGCGAATGCCAGGGTGCGCACCAGCAATTGGGGATTGGTCTCGGCGCGCAGCAGGTAGTCCGACGCACCCGCCACGCGCAGCGCCTTGGCCTGCGCCTCCTGTGCCGGGCTGGCCAACAGAATCAGGGGAGAATCCGGCAGATGCTGCTGCTGCCATTGCGTCAGGGATCGCCTTTTGCCGGCAAAATACGTAACGTCGATAACCACCACATCGAAGTGATCTGCGCTCAGCAGGGGCTCCGCCGCCGCCAGATCCGCCACATGGGCCAGTCCGAAACTACCGTTGCCGGCACTGCGCAGGGCATCGACGAACCAGTGCACATGGCTGGCATTACCCTCGACCAGCAAAATCCTGGCGGACGCTTCAGGCTTCATCGAAACTCCAGATCACACATGGTTTTTCTTGCTGGAAAATAGCGACAGTCCGTTCATTACAGGTTCATGGACGCCCCATTGAAGTTCTTCGTTATGCCCACTTGTCGGCAGCAGATCCACGTTTCTTTACAGGAAATAGGCCTATAAAAACAAAAATTTATAACCTGAACAGCGGCTGAACAGGATGACGTCCCAGCGGCAAAAAAATCGCCAGAGCCACGCTAGCAAGGGGCCGACAAAACGGCCAAACAAGAAAAAGCCCATCTGCACGACCTGCAGATGGGCGAATCCAATCTCGCTTGCCATAACGGCGGCCCCCTGGGGCGTGGGCGGCTAGGAGTCTGTCGGATTTGGGAATAATCTACTGCGCTGATGGGAGAGCGGCCAAAATCTCCCCGATTTTTCGTTAAATAGGTCCACTATTCGCCTCAAAATCGGGAACATTTTGACTCGCTCTCCCACCCGCTCGCTACGATGACCCAAATCCGTCAGACTCCTAGGAGGGCATTGCCAGTTTTTCGCGGATTGCCGCCAGCACTGTCTCGCTGGGGCCGGCTGCGTCGACATTCAGCAACAGGCCTTCCTTTTCATAGAAGCCAATCAGCGGAGCGGTCTTTTGCGCATAGGTTTCCAGCCGGTGCGAAATGGCCTCTGCGGTCTCGTCATCACGCTGGATGACCGGGCTACCGCATTTGTCACAGATCCCCTCCTGCTTGGGAGGATTGCTTTTGACGTTGTAGATCGCCTGACAATCAGAATTTGAGCAGGTGCGACGGGTGGTCAAACGGTCGAGGATGACCTCGCGTGCGACATTGAGATTAACCGCCATATCCAGTTCGATGCCCAGTTTTTCCAGCAGACGCTTGAGCGCCTCGGCCTGGGGAATGGTGCGCGGAAAACCATCCAGCAAAAAGCCATTCTCGCAATCCGGCTCCTGCAGACGTTGCGCCATAATGTCCATGATCAGGTCATCAGGCACCAGGTCACCGGACTTCATCAGCGATTCAATCTGCTTGCCCAGCGTGGTGCCAGCGGTCACTGCACCACGCAAAATGTCACCGGTGGAAATCTGCACCGAAGCATCCAGCTCGGTCAGCAACTTTGCCACTGTGCCCTTACCCGCTCCCGGGGCGCCTAAAAGTATCAGCTTCATCAAAATTACCTCTTTTTATAGTTAGAAATCTATCTTCACCCATGACTCGTAAAACCCTGCAAATACACGCCTCAACACACCGACGGATATGCGTCGGGGCATTGTGCACACAGATGCAGCAGCAATCAATCTATAACCTGAATCCGTGGGTTTATGACGGCGAATTACGCAACTCATTGATCCGTCTCGCTATATGAAAAATCTCGGCAATAGTCCCCGCTATTCCCTCAATTTTTCATTACGCGATACGAATCAAGCAGTTGCATACTTCATCCGCCCTAAACCCACGGATTCAGGTATAAGTAAAACTTGCTGACAGCGTAATTTTTCTTATCAAAAGTCGGCTGTGGAAAGGGAGGCGGGAAAGCGGTCAACAGAAAGCATCCAATCGCCGTTAGACGGCTGGCGCACGGCCATCCACTCAGACGATGGATCAATCACCGCCATCGAACCGATAGGCCCGCTCACCATCGTGCAGCAGGTGGCCACGCGGCAGAATGATTTCTTCCTGCCCTTCCAGGCCCTGGCGGATCTCGGCC
>DRKQ01000133.1 GCA_011051685.1 Gammaproteobacteria bacterium | reverse complement strand
TTGTCGACGAGGCAAGCTGCGCCATTGCGGCACCTGGCCAGCCTGACGACAACCCAACATTGATGTTGCCTTGCGCTATTCCCAGCGCACCGCAAAAGATTTTTTTCGGCGAAAAAAGTTCCCCCGGGAAGAGAAAAATTCTCCCACTTGTGGCCGCACTACACCGCTTGCCCGGACGCCGAAGAAGTATCCTCGGGGATTTCGTTCCCTGCCGTCTCGGACGGCGCCGTGCTGTCTGCCTCGGGACACGGAAAAATCACATCAACCCGCAACCCCTGCAGTGCAGACTCGCCCAGGATGATCCGCGCCTGATGCAATTCCACGATGCGCTGGACGATCGCCAGACCCAAACCGGTGCCTGCCTGTTTCGATTCTCCCGTTCGATAAAAGCGTTGAAACACTCGCTCACGCTCCGCCCTCGCTATGCCCGGGCCACTGTCGGCCACCCGCAAACGCACTGCACCTTCCACACACACCAGGCCGACCTGTACCCGCCCGCCAGCCGGTGTGTAGCGAATGGCGTTTTCCACCAGGTTGCGAATCAACATCCCCAGCATGCCAGGATTGCCAAACACCACACAGCCATCGGCATCCTCCAGGCTGACGTCGATGTGTTTGCTGATGGCCACAGGAGCCAGCTCCGCCAACTGTTCCTCGGCGATGCCATGCAGGGAAATATTCTCTTTTTCGCTGGCCGCGGCCTCGGGCTCCAGACGGGTCAGTGTGAGCAGCTGTTCCACCAGTGCCGTGGCACGATCCGCGCCGCGCTCCACCTGGCTCACAGCTTCGTGTTGTTCCTGGGCATCTGTGGAACGCAAGGCCACCTGGGCATGCACCTTGAGGGCCGCCAGAGGGGTACGCAATTCATGGGCCGCGTTGGCGGTGAACAGGCGGATATTGTCATAGGCCTCATGCACCCTCTCCAGCAGGGCATTGAGTGCGTCCACCATGGGCTTGACCTCCTGAGGCACCCCCTGGGTGGATACCGGCTGGAGATTTTCCGGCTCACGCTGACTGATTTCGCTGGTGACCCGGCTAAGGGGTTTCATGGCACGACCAATCCAGATCCAGATCATGATGACGATCAAGGGCAGACTCACGAACAGCGGCGTCAACAAGCGGGCCGCCACTTCTTCGCTCAACGCATCACGTTGTTCATAATGCTCTCCCACCTGCACCTGGACACCCCGCTCCTCGTCGGCGATGGCGAACACACGCCAATGCTCGGTACCAATATTTCTGTCGAGAAAGCGGTTGTTGGTTTCCACCAGAGGTGTCTCGGGGGCTCTGGGTGAACGCACCACCAGCTGGCCGCCAGTGGTCCAGATCTGAAACACCACATGCTGCTCATAAGGATGAATTTGAGGTTTAGGGTGTTTATCGCCCGTGGTCTTTCCGACACCAGCGTTATATGCGAGCTGCTCGTACAATTCATGGGCGCTGAGTTCCAGCAGGGCGCGGGCCGACTGTGCCAGTTGGGCATCCAGCAAGGCATTGATTTCCCGTCGCGCATCGAGGTATCCCTTTACCGATCCCAGCACGCAGGCCAACAGAATAATCACAAACACTCCAAACGACAGCCGGCGCCGGATGGAGGGGTTCATGGGTTTTTTCTCGGCCAAAGTGCTGATCAGCCGATGGAATAGCCCACACCGCGAATGGTGCGTATCAGATCGCTGCCCAACTTCTTGCGCAGGTGGTGAATGTGTACCTCAACAGCATTGCTCTCGATCTCGTCCTTCCAGGAATAGAGGCTTTCCTCGAGACGTGTGCGCGACATCACCCGACCCTTGTTCTCCAGCAGGGTCTGCAGAATGGAAAAACCCTTGGGTGACAACTCCACCCGCTCGCCGGCCTTTTTCACACAATGGGCCACGGGATCCAGTTCGATATCACCGTAGATCAGCAGCGGACTGGTGCGGCCGGCGCGGCGCCGAAGCATGGCACGCAGCCGGGCATGGAGTTCCTCCAGATCGAAGGGTTTGACCATGTAGTCATCTGCGCCATGATCCAGACCTGTGACACGGTCGGCAATGGTGTCCCGCGCGGTGAGCATCAGCACAGGGGTGTCCTTGCCCCGCGCCCGCACACGCTCCAGCACCTGCAAACCGTTTTGTCGCGGCAGGCCAATGTCCAGCACCATGCAATCGTATTCTTCACTGAGGCAGGCGGCCTCCGCCGCCTCGCCATCACGCACCCAGTCGACGGCATAGCCCTCCTGACACAGGCCCGTGTATATGCCCTCGCCGAGGAGCTTGTCATCCTCAACCAATAGCAACCTCATGCTTCACCCCCATCCCGGTGGACGATGCGACAAGCCATCTTCCTGGGCTTCCTTTCTGCCGCAACCACCCAAATGAACCCGCCACTCCAGCAACAACCACTACTTTTTATGTGGAAATAGAAGGTTCTTATTGGTCACTTATAACCAAACCTCGGAAAAAAGAAAAGGACGCACACAAATCGTGTGCATCCTTTGGCCAGTCAGGCGGCGGGAGGGTGCCGCCAGGGATCAGGCAGCTTTGGAGCCTGATCCATGGCCAAACCAGTGAAGCCGTGCGGGTACCATGGGACGCGTAACCACCCTTTTGGATGTTTGAGCAACCTTGCTCAGCGAGATTTGCCTTGCCTCTTCTCGCTTACCACCCATGCCCAGGGCCTGCGACAACAGATCCTCGCCAAACAGTCCCGCCAGAATGGGGTACAGGGCGGTGATGCCCAGCATGGCTCTCAAGCCTGCGCTTTCGGGGCTCACCATCAGCACGGAGATAGCCACGCCGCCCAATAGCAATAATCCCACCCGGGTGGAGGAACGCAGGCAGTGCCCCTCGTAACCCCCTTCCCAGTGGGTCAGCAGGCCGTCCAGCGGGTCTTCACCGATCAGGCCGGTGAGAATGGGATAGATTGCCAGCAATGCCAGCAGAGTGAGATATCCCAAAGGACCATTAACGCCCATCACAACGCCGATAAGTGCGCCGCCAACCATCACCCGGCGAATCCGCGCAGCGATGTTCAGGCGGGAAGGTTTGTTGGTAACGTCGTATACAGCGTCGTAGGTTGTGTTGATTGTGGTATCCATGTCAGCTCTCCTTTGTTTGACTCCGTTTCAAATGTGGGCAAATGTGTTTTGCTTGAAACTGATTAAAGCAGTGGGAGCTTAATCCTGGCTTAAACAATCCTTAACGGAGGCTTAACAGGGCCGTGAACCAAACAACAAAACCTTATTGGCCCACACACATCGATGAAGCCCGGGCCCTGCAGGCACAATTGCGGGAACAGGTGATCCGCGAAAACCAGTTGGCTGATGTGCGTTGCGTGGCGGGTGTGGATGTGGGCTTCGAAGACAAGGGTCGGCTCACACGCGCGGCCGTGGCCGTGTTGGATTTCCCGGGTCTGCGCTTGCGCGACTCGGCCATCAGCCGCAGCCCCACCCGTTTTCCCTACGTGCCGGGCTATCTGTCGTTCCGTGAGTTGCCGGGAATACTGGCGGCGCTGGAGCAATTAACAACCATGCCGGAGCTAATTCTCTGCGACGGGCAGGGCATCGCCCATCCCCGGCGTTTTGGTATCGCCTGCCATCTTGGGGTGCTCACCGGACTGCCCACCATTGGCGTGGCCAAGTCGCGACTCATCGGGGAATACACAGAACCTGCTCCTCACAAGGGGGCGTGGTCGCCGCTGACACACAAGGGGGAGATCATTGGCGCGGTGCTGCGCACGCGTGACAACGTCAGCCCGGTGTATGTTTCCATCGGCCATCGGGTCGACCTGCCGACGGCCATCGACTATGTATTGCGTTGCACCACCCGCTATCGTCTGCCGGAGACTACACGTCAGGCCCATAGCCTGGCTTCTGGATAACCAGGGCCTGTTAACACTAATCAACGTTAGATTTTTCCAGCAGTGATGACCCAGGTACGATCACCATTAGCATGAAAATTATTTGTGGGTCTCAAAAGTGGTTTAACGGTAATCGGTGGGCATTAGCCACCTTGGAAATGCCTGAAGCGGAACTGAGTAAATACAACTTATCCCATAGCACATTTAGTACAACGCCAAATATGGTGGGAGCGCCTTTCCAGGCGCGATTCGCGCCTGGAAAGGCGCTCCCACATGGGGAAATAACCCTGTTGCAACACTGCTGTCCCGTTAACTTGCCTTTTGATTTGGCGAAGCTGTTGAAAAAACGGGAAAACAGCGAGCCATGCGGCATTGGAGACATGAATAGCGCTGGTCTTTTTCCGTCATTCCGGCGAAGGCCGGAACATAAGCGCGTAGCGCGTTGAACGCCCAACGGGCGGCCCGTAGGGTGAGCACAGCGAATAATCCAGTGATTTCAGCAGGTTACTGGATCCCGGCATTCACCGGGATGACAAATCTGATGTTAACGGGACAGCAGTGCTGTTGCAATCATTTTGAGACGATTCATAAGTGACAGGGCTCCGGCAACAGCCTGGATGACGAACCTGAAGCTTATGAGACAGCCAAGCAGAGGAAATTATTTTTTCGGTGAGATAATAATGCTATATGACCCTGAAGCACTTTCCTTCTTTTCAATATTTATGGCATGGCCATTGCCATCATGTATCGTCAAGGCACGGGGTTCCGTAGCCCGACTGGGAACCCGCCGGGATCTTGCGTCGCTATTATAAATCCGGGAAAGTGAAAAAATGCCTCGAATATCACGAGTCCTTTGTGTGATCAACCTACGCAAACAATCATCTTTCACTCTGACCAAGGCGCTGGAATCAATGACATCGTTATACTGTTTGTAATAGTCCACTTCGAACGTGCAAATTTGGTCCCTGTATCGAATCCAGGCTCGCTGAGCATCCCGTAATTGGAGTTTTAGTGCCAGGCTCTCCAAGGCGTTTGTAAAATTATCGTACGTTTGAGCGAGAAGGGCATCAGCCCTTTCAAGTTTTTCGGATGCTGCGGCACTCAGTTCCGAAAACAACAAGCCAGACACGCATAGAGCTAGGATTGTTTTTAACAGGAAGTTCATCTTTATGCTTTTTCCGGACAGGTGACACTCACAACACTAATGTCATCCTGGGCTCTTCTGCCCTGTAAATATTCGCGCAAGGCTTCGGCCACCGCCATGCAGATGCTCTGATCCCGGAAGCTGGACAGAGCCTGTTCCAGGCGCGCTTCACCGAAGGGCTCGCCCTCGGAATTCAACGCATCCACCGCGCCATCGGAACAGACCAGCAGTTCGCCGGGCGTCGACCATTGGTAGACCTGGGTAAACGGTTCGAACTCCTCGTCGCTGACGATACCCAGGGGTGCGGCATTGGATTCGAAACGGTGCACGATGTTGCGCCGGGCATCGACGAACAGGGCCTCGGGGCCGCCACCGTTCCAGATTTCGATGAGCCGGTTGCGCACGTCCACCATCACCACGGTTGCGGCCACGAAACGATCCCGCGGCACCAGCACCCGCAACTGGCTGTTAATGGAACGCACGATGCGACTCAGGGAATAATCCTGGCTGGTCATGTGGTAAAAGGTCTGCGACACGGGGATCTGCATCATCGCCGCCAGCAGGCCGTGGCCGGTAGCGTCGGCCACCATGACATAAAAACGATCATCACCACCACGGCAGGCAGCCACCAGATCACCACTCATGTGCTCGGCGGGCAGCAGCCAGCTGTCCAACAGTTCGTCGGCCATTTTGCCGGCGCGGGTCATGCGTTCCATGAGGGCATTGCCGAGATATTTTTCTTCTTCCGCGTTGGCGCGGTATTGTTCCAGTTCGGCGGTCTGTTCGCTCAGCGCATCGCGCATCTCGGCAATGCGCTGCATGGCCTTGATCTTGGCGGCGAGAATGCGCATGTTCACCGGCTTGGTGAGATAATCGTCGCCGCCGGCGTCCAGACCCGCCACCTGATCCTCGGTGGCCGCCTTGGCGCTCATAAAGATGATGGGGATCCACTTGTCTCCACTGAGCTTGCGGATTTCCCGCGTCGCTTCGTAGCCGTCCATCACCGGCATCATCACATCCATGAGGATCAGGTCTGGCCCCTCACTGGTAAAGCGTTCAATGGCCTCCTGACCATTGGCCGCGGTAACCAGTTCGTGCCTCTTCTTACTGAAAAACCGCGCCAGCAGGTTGAGGTTCATCTCGGTGTCATCCACCGCCAGTATTTTCAGGGACTTTTCACTCACCTGCATTTCACCCTTTTGTTTATCGACCCCGTATACTGTGCCTGATGCGGCAGCAACAGGATCCCGTGACACCTGATCGGCAGCCAGGACAAAAAACTGAAGCAATTCACGGGGATGCCGCTAGTTTTATTAATCGTCTCAAAATAATGGCAACAGGATTACTTCCCCGTGTGGGAGCGCCTTTCCAGGCGTGATTCGCGCCTGGAAAGGCGCTCCCACCGAAATTGACAGAGTTAATAAATACACTATGGGATTTGCTTGTGTTCACTCACTGCCCCTTCAGGCATTCCCAAGGTGGTAAATGCCAACCCATGCCTGTTAAAGCAATTTTGAGACCCTTAGCAAAAAATCAGTAATGCCAGTGAAAACCTGAACCGTGCCGCCATCCGCCTTTTCCAAGACCGATACCAGCACCCTGCCAAGCCCGGACAGCGAACGGGCATGGCGGCCGCTGCGCTATCTCAATCTCTATCGCATCATCCTCGCAGCACTGTTCGTCAGCGCAATATTCATCAAGGGCAACCTGCCGGTACTTGGCAGTTATGATGCAGGGCTGTTTCGGGCGGTCAGTATTGTCTACCTGGGTCTGGCCCTGGTCAGCAGTTTTGCGATTCATTTCCGCTGGCTGAGTTTCAACCTGATCACTTACTGCCTGGTGGTGCTGGACATCCTGGCGTTGACCCTGGTGATGCGTGCCAGTGGTGGTATCGAATCCGGCCTGGGCATGCTGCTCATCGTGGCCATCGCTGGCAACAGCCTGTTGCTCAGCAGCCGAGCCGCCAATCTGTTCGCCGCCATCGCCGCCATCGCCGTGCTGGCAGAGCAGGTATTCGCCCAGCAGGAGCCCGGGCTGACCGCCAATTTCACCCAGGCGGGCATCCTCGGCGCCACGCTGTTCGCCACCGCCTTCATCGCCCATATTCTTTCCACACGACTGCGCGAGAGCGAGGCCCTGGCGGCCCAGCGCGGGGTGGACCTGGCCAACCTGGCGCAGCTCAACCAGCATGT
Organism: Gammaproteobacteria bacterium; assembly: GCA_011051685.1. Classification (GTDB taxonomy): domain Bacteria; phylum Pseudomonadota; class Gammaproteobacteria; order SZUA-152; family SZUA-152; genus SZUA-152. Next base: position 4,978 of record DRKQ01000133.1, on the reverse strand, counting down.
GCTGCAACGCATGCAGTCGGGTATCCTGGTGGTGGACGCTGACCTGCGCATCCGCCTGATGAACGAATCGGCTTGGTACATGCTGGGCCTGCCCTCCCTGGGCAGTGCACAAAACAAAAGCCTGAAGGTAGTCTCGCCTGAGCTGGCCGAGCAGCTCATTGAATGGCGCCGGGGTGGGCTCTCCGAGCCACGCATCTTCCGCCCCGGTAGCGGCCAACTGGAGCTGCTGCCCAGCATGACCGCCCTGGGCAGCGAGGCCCGCGCCGGCACGCTGATCTTCCTCGAAGATACCGCGCGCATGGCCCAGCAGGCCCAGCAGCTGAAACTGGCCTCTCTGGGCCGGCTCACTGCCTCCATCGCCCACGAGATCCGCAATCCACTGGGGGCCATCAGCCACGCCGAGCAACTGCTGACCGAGACCAGCGAAGACAACCCGGCCGAAAAACGCCTGCTGGAAATCATCCACACCAATACCTCCCGGGTGAACGACATCATTGAAAACGTGTTGCAGCTGAGCCGCCGCGACCGTGCCATGCCGGAAGATCTGCCGCTGAAGGAATGGCTGGAGGAGTTCCTGCAGGAATTTCTGCACAGCCAGGGCCGCGACCCCGCCGACATCAGCCTGCACATCAAACCGGAAGACACCCACGTACACATGGACGCCAGCCAGTTGCATCAGGTGCTGTGGAACCTGTGCCAGAACGGCCTGCGTCACAGCCAGGACCACCCCGGCCAGCCCAAGCTGGAGTTGCACGGCGGCATCAGCGGCGATACCGGCAGGCCCTTCCTCGATGTCATCGACCACGGGCCAGGGGTGGCGCCGGAAGCGGTGGCCAACATCTTCGAGCCCTTTTTCACCACCGAGAGTAAGGGCTCGGGGCTGGGCCTGTACATCGCCCGCGAGCTCTGCGAGGGCAACCAGGCACGGCTCAGTTATGTAGCCATTCCCACCGGCGGGGCCTGTTTTCGGGTAGAATTCGCCCTACACAAACCCCGCTCGGAAGCCGAGCAGAAAGCCACACAGGCCGGAAACACACACCAGAAGACATCATGACACCGCCTGCCCACGCCCTCATCGTCGACGACGAACCCGATATCTGCGAGCTGCTGGAGCTGACCCTGGGGCGCATGAACATCGATACCCGCTCCGCCACCAACCTCGCCCAGGCCCGCGAACTCCTGGCCCAGTATCGCTTCGACCTCTGCCTTACCGACATGAAACTACCCGACGGCAACGGCGTGGAGTTGGTGGAACACATCACCCAGCACTACCCCAAGACCCCGGTTGCCATGATCACTGCCCACGGCAACATGGAATGGGCCATCAAGGCGCTCAAGGCCGGGGCCTTCGACTTCGTTTCCAAGCCTGTGGACCTGCAAATCCTGCGCAACCTGGTGAACACCGCCTTACGCGTCTCGGAAAACAGCCCGCGCCTGGACCGCCGCTCCCGCGACGAACTGCTGGGCGACTCCGAGCAAATGCAAAAGACCCGCGCCACCATCGCCAAGGTGGCGCGCAGTCAGGCACCCATCTACATCAGCGGTGAATCCGGTACCGGCAAGGAGCTGGTGGCCAAGCTCATCCACAACAAGGGCCCGCGCGCCAACGGCCCCTTCGTGCCCGTAAACTGCGGCGCCATCCCCGACGAGCTCATGGAAAGCGAATTCTTCGGCCACAAAAAGGGCAGCTTCACCGGCGCCGTGGCCGACAAGGAAGGCCTATTCCAGGCCGCCCACGGTGGCACCCTGTTCCTCGACGAAGTGGCCGACCTGCCCCTGCACATGCAGGTCAAGCTGCTGCGCGCCATCCAGGAAAAGGCCATTCGCCCCGTGGGCGAATCCGGCGAGACCACTATCGACGTGCGCATCCTCAGCGCCACCCACAAGAACCTCGGCCGACTAGTGGAAAACGGCCGCTTCCGCCAGGACCTGTTCTACCGTATCAACGTCATCGAGCTGCACATCCCCGCCCTGCGCGAACGCCGCGAGGACATACCCCTGCTCACCAAGCACATCCTCGGCAAACTTGCCCGGCAAATGGACCTGGACAAACCCGGTCTCGCGCCAGATGCCGCCCGCGCCCTGAGCCAGTACGACTTCCCGGGCAACGTGCGCGAGCTGGAAAACATCCTCGAGCGCGCCATCACCCTCTGCGAGGACAACACCATCCGCGCTCGCGACCTGCACCTGCCCAAAGAAGGCGACAGCGGCCTCATCCCCCCCATGCCCCAGCCCGAGGAATCCGGCCGGATCCACCTCGAAAAACACCTCGGCGAAATCGAAAAAAAGGCCATCCTCCAGGCCCTGGAACAGACCAAACACAACAAGACCGCCGCCGCCAAACTGCTGGGGCTGAGTTTCCGGGCGCTGCGCTATCGGTTGAAAAAGTTGGGGCTGGAATAACGGGCGCCCCCCTTCACCCTATTCATGTAGAAAAAACTTTTTGTCCCTTTTAATCACTTTTCACCCCATGAGCTGACAATTTTCGTCACTTTTTGACACGGAAAGAAACCGCGACCGCGTCAACAACTCACCCGAAATGTTTGAACGCATTCACACATCCCACAAACACCGGGCCAAAGGTTAAAGGTATCCTATTGTTTTATTTGGTTTTTTCTCAGCCCCCCAGAAATCACCCCATCACCAAACTCAAAAACGAGAAAACTGGCACGCCTCATGCTTCAACACAGGCAAGTGCGGATTTCCCCGTTTTGACCAGCGCCACAAAAACTAAAGTTTCTGAGGCAATGCACGAAAAGGGAATACGTCACCGACACGGCATCACGGATTTGCACTGCAAACAGTCAGAACCGGGAAATGCGCAAAATATTTTTTTGAACAGCACAGTGGAGGAATTATCCATGCAACAGCACGTAAGAAAAGTACAACAGGGCTTCACCCTCATCGAACTGATGATCGTGGTCGCCATCATCGGCATCCTGGCCGCCATCGCGATTCCGGCTTATCAGGATTACACTATTCGCACCAAAGTGAGCGAAGTCATGGTACTTGCCAGTGCGGCCCGCACCAATGTCGCGGAGTACTATATTTCTACTGGTAGTATGCCTGCAACGACCAACGCCGCCGGCATTAACACCAATGCTAACCAAAGTAACTTTGTGAGTGCTATTGCCTTCGCAACCAGTAGCGGCGGCACTCTGCTGACATACACTCTGACTAACCTAGGTGGTACTGCGGACAACACCACATTTGAGTACTTGGTTAGCGGCAGTGCCTCAGGCGTCAAAGTCGACTGTACTGGTGGAACACTACCTGACAAGTATCGCCCAGCTAATTGTCGCTCATAACATGACGTATAACGTAGGATATGATATCTACGCTGGAAGCCCCCATATGGGGGCTTCTCTATTTTTAAACTGTCTTTTCTAGCCTCCTATACTTCCACTACGCGGCAAAGCAAAAGGATCACGAGAGTCATGGGTCATTTGACATCAACCCCCAACAACACTCGTCATGATCTTTCTATATCGATCCTTCTCACAGCCTTGCTCACGCTAACATGGTTGATATACCAGCCTGCGATTCCAGGCTTCTTCATGCTCGACGACTTTGACAACCTTGCTGCATTAAAAGGTGGGGTGCATGACATCCCCACACTTAAGGATTTTCTAGAAACAGGGAAAGCAGGGAAACTCGGGCGGCCAATCGCCAAACTGACGTTCCTCATCAATGATAACGCATGGCCTTCGAACCCGGAAAGTTTCAAACAAACTAACCTGCTTATCCATTTACTAATTGGAGTGATATTGTTTTGCTTTGCACGATTGGCATTACAACCATTCATGTTGCGAAAACAAGGCGACTGGGTTGCTCTAATAGCAACTGGAATTTGGTTAGTACACCCATTTCATGTCTCCACCGTCAGCTATATCGTTCAACGTATGGCGCAGTTATCAAGCCTTTTTATAATTATAGCTGCCTCCATCCATTTATACATGAGGCTTAAATACCCGGCTCTTTACACTCGCCATTTGATTTGGCTAAGTATCTCACTTGTGATTATCGGCTCACTTGCTGCATTCAGTAAAGAAAATGGCGTACTCCTTCCCATATATATACTGGTAATCGAGTTCACAATTTTAAGCAGTAACCTTCCATCTAGGAATTTCATATGGTGGAGACGAGTATTCATCATTCTTCCAAGCATCGTTCTGTTAAGCTACATTGCCTATATACCACGCTGGATCGGTTCATATGCAAGCCGTGACTTTACTCTCGGCGAACGCCTCCTGACAGAACCGGTCATCCTTCTTGATTATTTAACGCGTTTTTTTACAGTTCGCGTACATAAACTAGGACTATTCCAAGACGACTATCCTATATACCATAACTTACTCGATGTGCGAGCATTAGGCAGCTTACTCTTGATCCTTATTGTCATTTCAAGCGCAGTCTGTTTCCGGAAAAAATATCCTATTTATGCCTTCGGTGTACTCTGGTTTTTTGCTGGCCATATACTCGAATCAACTACAGTTTCACTTGAACTCTACTTCGAGCACCGGAATTACTTACCACTATTCGGGCCTGTCCTAGCGTTTACCGCGCTCTTTTATCTAGGGATTAAAAGGTTTTCCAAAGACCTCTCCAGAGTTTCCCCTATTTTCGGCGCCTTGATCATAAGTATTGCGTCACTTACCACATGGGGATATGCGAACGAATGGGGAAACCCATTGAGACTTTTTCCTATTTGGTCAGTTGAACATCCTGAGTCCCCTCGCGCCCAACGTACCTATGCACACATACTAGCCTCAGAAGGTCTCCCAAACGCCGCTCTTGATGTATTAGATTCTGCCTATGATCAGTTCCCTTATGACCTGAGCATACCACTGATGTCCATTAACATTTCATGTAGCTTCGGTTCTCCACTACGATACGACCTAAAGAGCTTAGCGCTACAGATCGAAAGATATCGCATAACAGACGGCCTTCGCCCTGCTTTAGAAAGTCTATTTGAGAA
>DRKQ01000132.1 GCA_011051685.1 Gammaproteobacteria bacterium | reverse complement strand
TTGCGCGTGAACAACCCCCAGGGGTTTCGATACTATTACCAAGAAGAAGTCAATCGGTATGGAAAACAGAATACCCTGAGACGACGACTGGATAGCTGCGCGAAATATGTGCGCTTCTCATTGCACAGCGGAATCGGCTACCGACAGCAGTGTCGCGAGATCGACGCACCTTGGCTGTGGTTCTTGAGCATACCCAAAGGGACCCTGGTCTGGCTGCGTGACCGGGTGAAGATGAGACGGGACTCCTGCCGATGAACACCACCGCAGCGCCGATCCACGTCGCCATCCTGAGTCCCTTGCAGCGCAAACCAGGCTTAACCCAGGGCGGACTGGAGGTGGTAGTCACCCACGTGGCCAATGCATTGTGCCGCAAGGGATTGAAGGTGGACGTTCTGGTGATGCCTCCCCGGGGTGGCGATCCAAATCCACCGGGGCTGGATGAGCTGGCGCGGGTGATCGATCTCAAGAGCCAGCACAAATTCATTGGCTTCTTCACCCTCCTGGGCTATCTGCGCAAGGAACGGCCCGACGTACTGCTGGCCGCTGGACACCGCTCGAACATGCTGGCACTCAATACCACGGCGCTGCTGTCCAGCCCACCCTGCGTGATATTGGGGGTGCATAACATGCTGTCCCGGCAAATGAGCCAGTTCAAACCGTTCAAGCGGTGGTTGCGGACCCAAGCCATCCGCCGCCGTTATCCTCGTAGTGAGGCGGTCATCGCTGTCTCCCGGGGGGTGGCGGAGGATCTTCGAGGACATTTCCGGATACCCAGGAAACAGGTCCATACCATCAATAACCCGGTGGTGACGGAGGCACTATACAAGCGGGCGATGGAGCCGCTGGATCATCCCTGGTTCTCGTCCGGCGCTCCCCCAGTCATTCTGGCCGTCGGGCGACTGCGACCGCAAAAGGATTTCGCCACGCTGATTCGCGCGTTTCACATCCTGCAAAGGCGGCGTCCTTGCCGTCTGCTCATCCTGGGTGAAGGCAGGGAACGTCCGAAACTCGAGGCACTGGTTCGGGAGCTGGAGCTGGAATCCTGCGTCTCGCTGCCGGGATTCGTCGAAAACCCGCTGCCTTACATGAAACATGCCGCATTGTTCGTGCTCTCGTCTGCCTGGGAAGGATTCGGCAATGTGCTCGTGGAGGCACTCTCGACAGGAGTACCGGTGGTCTCTACCGACTGCCCGAGCGGCCCACGTGAGATCCTGGAAGGGGGGCGGTATGGTCGGCTGGTACCACCGGGCGACATAGCGGCACTCGCCGTTGCCATGCAAGAGACCCTCGACTCTCCTCCCGAACGGGAACTACTGATGAAAGCGGCCAGACGTTTTGATGTCGAGAGCGCGACAAACGCCTATCTCGATCTGTTGACCAACTGCCTCATGGCCAAAAGCGAGCGCGATACATCCCATGAATGAACCCGCCGACCAGGCTGTATTCCTCACTAAGCCAGTGAACGGTGGCGAGAGCAACCTGCGACCGCAGCTGACCAATTTGGCCCGGGAACTGGGCATCAGCGATCGATTCGAGATCCCGGTTTCGCTACCAACCCCTACCCCTCCATCGCCCGTGCCGGCCTGTTCGTGCTCTCGTCACTCTGGGAGGGCTCTCCCGATGGCCTCACCAAGGCACTGGCACTCGGAACGCCGCTGGTGGCCACCGATTGTCCCAACGGCCCCAACGAAATACTGGAAGAAGGCCGGTATGGCCCACTGGTACCAACGGGCGATCCCGAAGCCCTGGCGAAGGCCATGGCAAAGACGCTCACCAACCCGCCCGAACGGAACGCTCTGCGGGAAGCCGCAAGACGGCGGTACCCGGTGGAATGAAGCGCCGATGCCTACCTGGAAGCGATGAGGCTGCAATGAAGCGGTTGGCCATTTTCGTTGCCACATCCGGCCATAGCGGTGTAGACCGCAACATGAAGAATCTTATCCCTGAGATCGCTGCGCACAACATCCAAGTTGATGTGTTGCGCATCAGGAATCATGGCCTGTATCTGGAACAAGAGGTGAGCAAACTACCCGACAACGTACGTATCGTGGAGCTGAACGCCGCCCATGTCAACACCAGTTTGCTGCCACTACTCCGTTATTTGGTGAAAGAACGGCCCCATGCCATGCTTACAGACAAGGACAAAGTCAACCGGCTTGCTCTGTGGGCACGGTGGTTGGCGCATGTGCCAACGCGGCTAGCAATACGCATTGGCACTACCGTATCAAAAAACTTGGAAAACCGCAGTGCAGTGCAGCGCTGGGCCCAGTATACCTCCATCCGGCTGTTCTATCACTGGGCCGATGCTATCATCACACCCTCCCGAGGCGCAGCCGAGGATTTGGCGCAAATCGCGCGCCTGCCTGTAGAGCGCATTTCCGTGATACCCAGTCCTGTGATCACCAAGCGCTTCTGCAAACTTATGGCGCAGCCGGTTGAGCATCCCTGGTTCACCCACAAGGATCGTCCGGTTGTTCTGGGTGTGGGTGAACTCAGCAAACGCAAGGATTTCGCCACCCTGCTGCGTGCATTCGCACGACTGCGGAAACAACGCCCTGCGCGACTAATCATCCTCGGCGAAGGGCGACAGCGCATACCCCTGGAGCAACTGGCCACCGAGCTAGGAATTCGCGATGACCTGCACTTGGCAGGATTTACCCCCAACCCTTACGCTTTCATGGCACGGGCAGACCTATTTGTATTGTCATCCACATGCGAGGGTGCACCCGTGGCATTGATAGAAGCTCTGGGTGTTGGTGTTCCAGCAATCTCCACCGACTGCCCCAGTGGCCCGGCCGAGATCCTCGACGGGGGGCGCGTCGGCCCGCTGGTGCCGGTAGGCGACCACACCGCCCTGGCCGAGGCGATGAGGCAGATGCTGGATGAACCTCCCAATCCATCCCGCCTGCAGGCCGCCGTGCGGCCCTATCGAAGCGAGGTCAGCGCTGTGCGCTATCTTCAAGCGCTGGGTCTGGAGCCACTGGAACGGTGAGCGGGCGACGCATTGCCATCTTCGTCTCCTTTTCCGGGCAGGGTGGGGTGGAGCGGATGATCACCCATCTGGCCGACGGAATGGTGGAGGCCGGATTCCAGGTGGATCTGGTGCTGGCCAAGGCCAGGGGGGAGCATCTGGCTGCCATCCCCTCCCGGGTCCGGGTGATACGACTCGGCAGCCGACATACCCTGACCAGCCTGCCGGCACTGATCCGCTATCTCCGCCGGGAGAGGCCCGCCGCCCTGCTCGCGGCCAAGGACCGCGCCATCAAGGTGGCGGTGCTGGCCCGTCTCTTCAACCGCGGTGCGCCGCGCCTGGTGGGCCGCCTCGGCACCACCGTATCGGCGGCGCTGGATGGGCGCAGTCGGCTCAAGAGATGGATGTGGTTCGGCGGGATGCGGCTCTTCTACCGGGGGGTGGATAGCATCGTGGCGGTGTCGG
>DRKQ01000131.1 GCA_011051685.1 Gammaproteobacteria bacterium | reverse complement strand
TCCCACTCAGGATAATGGCGCGGCGGCAGGCCCTGATTTTCTTCCTCGGCCTGCTGTTGCTTGCGTTCCTGTTCGAACTGTTCCTCGTCGTCGCTTTCCTCGATGTATAACCACAAGTGGCGATTGTCGTCGCGATAGCTCACCTTGGTGTCGGTAAAGTGCACCTTGGGTGACTGGTCGGACTGCAGCCGGGTGCGGGCGATGAACGACACCGCCAGCTTGGCCACGTCCGCCGGGGTAACCTGCTCAGGGTCCTCGGCCTCGTCCATCAGCGCATGGAACCTGGCGGCGAACTCCAGCACCTGCGGGTGTTGATAGCCGTGGTTCTCGTCGAGGATGGCCAGCGACAGCATGGCCAGGCGGTGCCGGATGCAGGATTCTTCTTCCTCCCGGCAGGCGTCTTCTTTGGGCCGCGGGTGCAGGGCGATGAACAACTTGCGCAGGCCCGGGTACTCGCGCATGGCCAGGTATTCCACGCGGCAGTCTTCCAGCAGCTCGACGGCAACGCGCTGAAACGGGCTGTAATTGTCGGCGACAATTTTCGTGGTCCAGCGCTGGTGGGCGGCCATGTGCGCCAGCAGGGCGCGGTAGCGGTCGATGCCCGGCACCTCCTCGGCGTCGTCGTACACGTCCGGCACGCGCATGCCCAGGGAATCATAGTAGGGCAGCGGCTTGCGCAGCTCGTCGAAGGCATTGGAATAGGGCACCAGTTGTGGCTTCTCCTGCCACAGCGCCTGCAGGTACAGGTCCAGCTTGCGCTCGTTGTCGATGAACAGGGTGCCGTGGCGCTCGCGCTGCAGGATGGCGCGGCTGTCCGCCGACTGCAGGGAAAAATAATCCTTTTGCCGCTCCGGGTGATCGCCGTAATTGCGGATGCCGTATTCCACCCAGTTGCGCAGGCCCTGCAGGGACAACTGCCCCAGCAGATAGGGCATCTGGTTCAGCAGTTCCGGCAGGCCGGGGCTGGGAATGGTGGTGTGAAAACCGTGAATGGAACCGGTGGTGCGCTCCATCATGTCCAGCAACAAGTCGATGTACTGGTGCAGCGACTGTTCACTGCCCAGGCGCCGCGCCGCCTCGGCGATGGTCTGCACGAAGGGCGGGATGGCCTTGCCATTGGGCGAGCGCGACATCTTCCACACGGTCTGCGCCACCAGCGACAGGGTGCCCTCGCCCAGGCGGGCGGCCACCTGCGGCATTTCTTCGAGATACACCAGCACCGGCTCGAAGCCGCGGCCGATCATGCAGATCAGCGAGGCCCCTTCGAGGTAGTCCTTCACGCCCTGCTCGGAAAGGCTGGCCAGCGCCTCGTCCATGCAGTCGCCAAATACCTCGTCGAGGTCCTTGAAGCTGCACTTCAATTGCTCGCGGTAGTGTTGTAATTCTTCAGTAGCGATCATCGGTCATGTGCCGCAGAGTAACGGAATATTTTTGCCACAGAGGTCACAGAGACAACACTCGTGTATTTCTCTGTGACCTCTGTGGCTGACACAGCGCTATGCGAACACGGCATCGATGGCGTGATCCAGGGTGCTGCGGATATCGGCGTCATCGGTGATGGGCCGCACCAGGGCCATGCGGCAGGCATCGGTGGGGGCAATGCCGTTGGCCATGAGATTGGCGGCATACACCAGCAGACGGGTGGAGATGCCCTCGTCCAGGCCATGGCCCTTGAGGTTGCGCGCGGTGTGGGCCACCTTGACCAGCTTGCCCGCCGTGTCTTCATCGAGACCGGTCTCCTTGGCGACGATGGTCACTTCGGTCCGGGTCTCCGGGTAGTCGAACTCCATGCCGCTGAAACGCTGCTTGGTGGACTGCTTGAGGTCCTTCATCAGACTCTGGTAACCGGGGTTGTAGGAGATCACCAACTGGAAGTCCGGGTGGGCGTCGACCAGCTCGCCCTTCTTGTCCAGCGGCAGTTGCCGGCGATGATCGGTCAGTGGATGGATCACCACGGTGGTGTCCTGGCGTGCCTCGACGATCTCGTCGAGATAACAGATGGCACCGATGCGCGCCGCCACGGTGAGCGGCCCGTCCAGCCAGCGGGTGCCGTTGGCGTCCAGCAGGTAACGGCCCACCAGGTCGGAGGCGGTCATGTCCTCGTTGCAGGCCACGGTGATCAGCGGCTTGCCCAGCTTCCAGGCCATGTATTCGATAAAGCGGGACTTGCCGCAGCCGGTGGGCCCCTTGATCATCACCGGCAGGCGCGCGGCGTAGGCCGCCTCGTACAGCGCCACCTCGTTGCCCTGGGGTTCGTAGAAAGGCTCTTGTGTGATCTTGTACTGTTCGATATCCATGTTTGTCATGTTATTTACCCTTGAAAAAATTTCACCACAGAGGACACGGAGGTGCACAGAGATCAGTTTGCAAAACGCCTGATGCCGTGCTTTAACAACCGCGTCACGTTGAAATTGATCAGCAAACCAACTTTTATATTGCTCAATTTCAGATAGGAAAGCAGTTGTGCTTCGTGAATTGGTAAAACCCGATCAACTGACTTCAGTTCGACGATCACCAGATCCTCCACCATCAGATCGAGACGATAGCCCGCATCTACAACTGTATCTTTGTATACAACCGGCAACGCCAACTGTCTAACACCAGCACAGCCCCTGCTTATGAGTTCATGGTAAAGGCAGGCTTCGTAGGCACTTTCCAATAAGCCTGGACCAAGGCATGTGTGTACTTCCATCGCTGCATCAACAATGGTTCCGGTCACTTCGTTCATATTCACCTCTGTGCACCTCCGTGTCCCCTGTGGTGAAAAAAATCTTTTTCTTGAAGACCCTCCTTTAAGCGCCGAAAAAAAGCCCCTGCATGCAGGGGCTTTTTCCGATCAGGTCGATCTTCTGGACGTCCTTACTTGTGCACGCCCAGCTTTTCGCGCCAGCCGGGATACAGCTTGTCGGCATCGCCCGGGAAGGACTCGAAGGCGCGCGCGAACTCCTTGTGCTCCTTGGCGAACTCGATGGGATCCGCACCTTCCTTCCAGCACTCGTAGGCCTGACGCAGGGAGATAGCGCCAGCGGCCGGGCTGTCGATATGACCATAGGAACCACCACCGGAGGTGTTGATCACGTTGCCATGGCCCAGGTTCTCGAAGAAACCCGGCAGGCGCAGGGCGTTCATGCCGCCGGAGATGATCGGCGTGGTGGGCTTCATGCCGTACCACTTCTGGTTGTAGAACGGACCTTCACATTCATCACGCTCGATCATGTAGGCAATGATGCGGTCATCGGCGGAACCTTCCATCTTGCCGTAGCCCATGGTGCCCACGTGGATACCGGAGGCACCCATCAGGCGGGACATCTTGGCCAGCACGAAGGCGGTGTAGCCGCGCTTGGAGCTGGGGGAGGTCACGGCGCCGTGACCGGCACGATGGTAGTGCAGGTACTGACCGGGATAGTTGCGGCGGGCCGTGGTGACCATGCCGGGGCCACCCACGTAGCCGTCCACCAGGAAGGCCACCTTGTCGGCGTCGGGGCCGAAGGTCTCGAGGATGTAGTCGGCACGGGCACACATCTCGTGATGGTCGTCCGCGGTGATGTTGGCGGAGAACAGCTTGGCCTGGCCGGTCTCGTCCTGGGCACGCTTCATGGCATCGGCCACCAGCGGGATCACCTTCTTCATGGGGCAGAACACCTGGTTGCCTTGGGGCTCGTCGTTCTTGATGAAGTCACCGCCCAGCCAGAACTGGTAAGCGGCCTCGGCGAAGGGCTCGGGACGCAGGCCCAGCTTGGGCTTGATGATGGTACCGGCGATGTAGCCACCGTCCTTCACTGGACGACCGAGGATGCGCCACATGTCGCTGATGTCCTTGGAGGGGCCATCGAACAACTGCAGCATGCGCGGCGGCACATAAAAATCCTGCATCTGGGCATTCTTCACGTCGCCCATGCCCTGGTTGTTACCGATGGTCAGGGTCAGGAAAGACACGATCATGGCACGGCCATCAATGATGTTGCGGTCGAACAGCTCGTTGGGATAGGCAATCTTCATGATGCCCTTGGCTTCGTCGATCTCATAGACCAGGGCGTCCACACCCTTGGTGAAATCGTCGGTGGTGGAAACTTCCACATTGGTGCCGGTGGAGGACTCGGCCGCAAAGTGAGCGGCGGTTTCCAGATAACCGTGGCCGTCGGCAGGCTCCATGGTGTAGGCCACGAGAATGTGCTTACCCTCGGCGATCAGGGTTTCTTCGTTCAGACTCAGGTCTGAATAACGTGCTGATTGATCCATTTCAATCTCCTGTAGTTAAAGGCAAATTCGGTTTTCGGGGACGACCGTTGCACTAATCCCATCCGCAAGATCTCTTTAGCGTGCGCCCGAAAGGGTTGCCAACTTTAAACAAATTAATCCATAATTAAAACTCAATTGTTTTTATCTAATCGATAAGCTTTTACTTATCTATAAAATTTTAGGAAATCACTCCTCCCCATGCATCTCACCCTTCGCCAGCTCCAGGTCTTTGAAGCCACAGCACGCCTGCTGAGCTTCCGCAAGGCGGCCGAAGCTCTGCACCTGAGCCAACCAGCGGTGTCCATGCAGATCAAGCAATTGGAGGAAAATGTGGGCCTGCCACTGTTCGAAAAACTGGGCAAACAGATCTATCTCACCGAGGCAGGACGGGAGATCTACCACTACAGCCGGGCCATTGGTCAATTACTGAATGAGGCGGATGAGGTGATTCAGGGCCTGAAGGGGGCCCACCGCGGCCGTTTGACCATTGCCGTAGCTTCCACAGCCAACTACTTCGTGCCCACCTTGCTGGGCACCTTCCACGCCCGTTTCCCCGGCGTCACCGTTACCCTGGACGTCACCAACCGCAAGGCCCTGCTGGAACATCTGGCGGAAAATGAAGTGGATCTGGTGGTCATGGGCCAACCCCCCGAAGGGGCCGATGTTGAAGCCGGTGCATTTATGGAAAACCCTCTGGTGGTCATTGCTCCCCCAGAGCATCCCCTGGCGCAGCAGAAGGACATCCCTCTCAAACGGCTGGAGGAGGAGGTGTTTCTGACCCGCGAACGTGGCTCCGGCACCCGCAGCGCCATCGAGCGCTTCTTTGCCCAGCATGGAGTGCAACTCAACACAGGCATGGAAGTCGCCAGTAACGAAGCCATCAAACAATCGGTGCAGGCTGGGCTGGGTCTGGGGCTGTTATCGAGAGACACCCTGGAGATGGAACTGGCACTGGGCAAACTTGTGGTTCTGGACGTCGAGGATTTTCCCATCCTGCGCCACTGGTATGTGATGTACCGCAAAGGCAAACGCCTGTCCGCGGTGGCACAGGCGTTCAGACAGTTTTTATTGGATGAGGCCAACGACGCGTTGCGCATCGCCCCCGCACTTAGTACCTAGCACTTAGCACTTAGCACATAGCACTTCAAATATCACAACGCTCCGGGTGATGTACCACCGAGGCATAGGCGGTATCGTAGAGCCGCTCCTTGCCGCGTCGGCTGCATTCCACATAGACCATATCCAGGGCTTCGCGGGCCTCGGCTTCGGTCTTCGGCGCACCAGGCAGGGTGCGACAGACACAGCGTTTAACAAATTTTATCAGGGCCTTATTGGGCATGTGGCGTAATGCACGCTCGAGCTTATCCAGTTTCACGACGGTATCTCCATTTTTCTTATTTGCGTTCCCACATCCTGTTGACGTTTTCGGCCGGCGCCAGGGTTCCAGCGCAACCACATCCTGTTCTCCTTTTCTATCGTCCCGAGCATAAAATCCCCCTATGACAGAAGTGTGACGCAGATCACAAAACCCAACGCGAAAAGTCTCTCTGCCCACCCTTGCGGGTCACTCCGGAGACGCCCATAATCCGGGGGCAAAGCCTGATCGCTTTCCTGGATCTTTTCGTATCGCGGATCATTTTCACCACCACATGCCCAAGGAGAAAAAGTCATGCATAAACAATTACTTATTAGCGGTTTTTTGCTGGCGGGGAGCCTCGCGACGACCACCGCCTCACTGGCCTGCGACGCCATGGGCCCCGCCACTCACATGGGCCAGCTCATGTCAGTGGATGCCGCCAAACACACCTTCACCATCCGTGACGCCCAGTCACGCAACCCCATCACCTTCGCCGCCACCCAGGAGATCATCTCCGGCCTGAAGGGTTTTGCCGGCAGTCTGATGGTGAATTATGAGGAAAACGAAGACGGTAAACTCAGCGCCGTGGGCGTCACTTTCTGATCCCTGATTGCTGATCTTGCGTTACTGAGTCGTCCCAAGCGGGCTGCCCTCAAGGCGGCCCATTTTTTGGCCGACGGAAAAGGACCGGGACAATACGCCTACCCTCAATAAGGCATCCGGGATACACTTTAATAATCCTTGGTCAGCAGGATCACTTTGAAATAGACATGCCTCCACCCATCAGTCACTGGTTCGCCAAACAGACCGACCTCTCTCACAAGCGCATCCTGCTTTCGGCGGGCGCGGCCTTGACGGGTATTGCCCTGATGGGCCTGGCCAGTCAATTCACCCTCAGCGGCGGCGACCTGCCTTTCATGGTGGCATCCATGGGCGCGGCCGCCGTCTTGTTGTTTGTGGTCCCCAGCAGCAGGCTGTCGACACCGTGGGCCTTTGCCGGCGGGCATGTGGTTTCGGCGCTCATTGGGGTCAGCTTTGCGAAGTGGGTGCCCAATGTTGCCCTGGCCACCGCTGGCGCCGTGGCGGGTGCCATACTGGCCATGCATTACCTGCGTTGTCTGCATCCTCCCGGTGGCGCCGCAGCCCTGATGGCGGTGCTGGGCGGTAATTCCATCCAGTCTCTGGGCTATCAGTACGTGCTCACGCCGGTTCTGCTCAACGTGGTCATCCTGCTTGGTGTCGCCCTGGTCTACTGGCGCCTGGCCGGGATCAATCAGCATTACGACAATGAACCCGGCAACAACTCCCTGGATCACAACTGGCAACGCAGCGACGAGGAATGGCTGGCCGCCGCTGCCCCCTTTGATCCGGACGACCTCGTTCAGGCCGTGGCGGAAATGGACACCTTCATCGACATCAACCAACATGACCTGCACGAGATCTACAGCCGCGCCCTGCAAAGGGCGCACACCCATGACTTTGGTGATGTGCTCTGCAAAGAGGTCATGTCAAGCCCGGTGAAGGCCGTGCAATTCGGTACGGAGCTGGAGGAGGCCTGGGCGTTGTTCGAACGGTACAATATCCGCGGCCTGCCCGTAGTGGACAGTTTTCAGCGTGTCATTGGCATCGTCACGGTAAGCGATTTCGTCCACATGGCCAGCGACGACAGTCTGCCCCTGCCCCACACCGACAACATGGCCGAGCGCCTCGCCCTGCTGCGCCAGCCTACCCCGGGGTTCGAATCCGACAAACCGGAAGTGGTGGGGCAGATCATGACCAGCCCGGCGATCAGCGCCCGGGCGGACGAGCGCATCGCCGACAAGATTCCCCTCTTCAACGAACACCACATTCACCACATGCCGGTGGTGGATGAAAAACGCAAACTGGTGGGGATGTTGACCCGAGAGGATATTATGGCCGCACGGACCAGCCTTTGCAGACCCTGAAGAAAATGTAGGCCCTGGAGAAAATGTAGGCCCTGAAAATGTAGGCTCTGATAGCAAGGACTGAAGGCGAGGTTTTTTTGCTCTGGCCGGCGTCACGCCTCGCTCACGGGCAATGAGCACATCGCACCCGATATGCCTTGCCCTGAGAAGAAAGGGCCGCCGTCGCGGCGGTGTCAGTAGTGTTAACAGGCCCTAACAGAAACCCAAACTACAGATCTCCGTTGCCGCACAAGCATTACCGCAGCTGCCACAATTCTCATCATCGCTCATCAGGTCGGTTTCACAGCCATTGGACACATCACCGTCGCAGTCGGCATAACCCTTATCGCATTTAAGAATCGAAACGGCACCCGCCTTGCACGCGCCCATGCCTCGCTCAACCAGGATGGAAACGTTGTCGTCCACGCTACCATTGCAATTGTTGTCCAGCCCATCGCACATCTCTACGGCCCCGGGAAACACCTTGGCATTGGCGTCATCACAATCATTGGCCGCAGGTACACCATCACCGTCGGCATCCCTGCATTGTGGATCCTGGCTCTGTGCCATACAGGTTTCCTGCTTCGCCTGCGCCGCACCCCTGACCGATGCCCCCCGGCGGTCACAAAAGGCAATCTCACCCAGCGCCGTAGTCTGTCCCGCCAAGACCTGAATATCCTGGTTCTGATTCAGCAGTGTGTCGCCCTTGCGATAGGCCAGGGTGTAACGTCCGGGCGGCAGGCCGTGCAAAACAAACCGGCCGCTGTCATCGGTGATCACCACGTACATCTTCCCCGGCACATAGACCTGCATGCCATCCAGCCCCCCCAGACCACAGAAATTGACACTGCCGCTAATGCCGCCCCAGGAAGGTTTTTCTGCCGCACTGGCCAGCGTGACAGTTGCCGCCAGGCACATCAGAAAAACAATCACTCGTGGGAAATTACGCATGGTCAGTCTGTCCGGATTTCAAGTTGAGTTACGGGCGCGCCATTGACAGGCCGGCGGCCCCTGGCCAGCGCGACTATAACAAACCCATTTGGGAGTGTCGCCTCCATCGCACTGTCGCCGATTTTTTGTCTAAAATAAGACTGTGAAGCAGAACAACCGGAAAGTGCAATTATGACCTCAGTGAACATGCCACGCGATGACGCCGCGCTGCACACCAACAGCTCACCTGCCAATCGCACGGTGAATGAAACCCAACCCTACCCGGCCACACAGGCGGTACAGGCTCATGAGGAGGCGCCTCCTGCGCCGAACCAGCGGGTCACCCGCAATCAGCGCCAACGACGCAGACATGAACGTCGGCAAAAAAACATCCCCGTGTTGCTGGACACCCGCAGCGGGCGCGAGCGGCGCAACGCACTCAACCGGCAAGGCGAACAGAGTGACGGCAACACGGTGTCCACCGGTATCGATATTCACACCTGAGGCCGCCCCTCGCCGCCCCCGTGTGTCGCGGTTCCAAACGATTCTGGCAGCCGCTATTTCTTGCGACGGGAGACATAAAGCCCGGGAATCCAGGTCTTATGGATCCGTGTGGTGGCGGCCAGGTCGTCATTGGCGTCGTCCACGAAACGAAAATGATTGATCCCGAAGCGCAGCACATCGTCGTGCTGCAACGGACAGGCGTCGACACGCCGGTCATTGACAAAGCTGCCATTGGTGCTGGCACAATCCTCGAGGAAGTAGGCAAATTGTCCCGGCTGTTCCGCTATCGGCCGCGCCTCGATTGTCGCATGGTGTTTGCTCACCAATTCGTCATGAATGATGATATCGTTGTCGGTGCCGCGGCCGATGCGCGACACCTGGTTTTCCAGGCGCAGGGTCACGCCCTCTTCACTGCCTTTGAATTGTATCAGCGCCGCCATCTCTGCCACTCCCGTTTGTCCGCCGGCAAAGGCTGCTACACTTTGCCCAGACTTGCAAACCCAAAGGAGCTCATGATGTCCAACCACACCTACAAACTCATCGAACTGGTGGGCTCGTCCACCACCGGCACCGACGATGCCATTCACAACGCCATCACCCGCGCCGCCAAGACCCTGCGCAACATGGACTGGTTCGAGGTGGTGGAGACCCGGGGCCATTTGCAGGATGGCAAGGTGGCCCATTTCCAGGTCAAACTAAAAGTAGGAATTCGCCTGGACGACTGATCTTCCGCCTCTCGCAGTTCCTCGTAGCTGCCGCAAAAACGGTTAGCAAGCTAGCCGTTTTTGTTCCTACTCCCGCTTACCTTACATAGCCATGCACTGTTTGTGGCTATGAAATAAATGACGTCTTCCGCTCAAAATTGTGGTCAGATTGCCGAAGCACTCCACTTGACAGCGGGGTGAAACTCCACGTATTTCTAATAAAGGGCTGCGGCCAAATCACAAAAACGTACATTAACTTACTGAAAGAAAAGAGAATTATGGGTAAATCACTGGTCATCGTCGAATCACCGGCCAAGGCAAAAACCATCAATAAGTACCTGGGCAAGGATTTCATCGTCAAATCCAGCGTGGGTCATATTCGTGATTTGCCCACCAGCGGCTCCGCCGCCAGCAAGTCGAAAATGGATCCCAAGGCACGGGCCAAGCTGGCCGCCGAGGCGCGAAAATTGCCACCGGAGGAGCGGGAAAAACGCAAGCGCGAGCGCGCCGCCAAGGCGCTGATCAAGCGCATGGGCATCGACCCCGAGCATCACTGGGAGGCCCATTACGAGATCATGCCCGGCAAGGAAAAGGTGGTGGCGGAACTGCAAAAGCTGGCCAAGAACGCCGACACGGTTTATCTCGCCACCGACCTGGATAGAGAGGGAGAGGCCATCGCCTGGCATCTCACCCAGGCCATTGGTGAAGACAAGCCCTTCAAGCGCGTGGTGTTCAACGAGATCACCCAGAACGCCATCAAGGAGGCCTTCGCCCACCCCTCCACCCTGGACTTCGACCAGGTCAACGCGCAACAGGCGCGGCGTTTCCTCGACCGCGTGGTGGGTTACATGCTCTCGCCCCTGTTGTGGAAAAAACTGGCCCGTGGCCTGTCCGCCGGACGTGTGCAATCCGTGGCGGTGAGGCTCATCGTGGAACGGGAGCGGGAGATCCACGCCTTCGAGCCGGAAGAATACTGGGAGGTCTACGCCGACCTGCGCACCGCCCGCAGCGAGCCCCTGCGCATGCAGGTAGTGAAGCAGAACGACAAGACCTTTCGCCCGCCCAACAAGGGGCTCACCGATGCGGCCCTGGAGATCCTCCAGCGCGCCGAATACAAGGTGGTCAAGCGCGAGGTGCGGCCCTCGTCCAGCAAGCCCAAGGCGCCGTTTATCACCTCCACCCTGCAGCAGGCCGCCAGCACCCGCCTGGGATTCGGTGTGAAGAAAACCATGATGCTGGCGCAGCGGCTTTACGAGGCCGGTTACATCACCTACATGCGTACCGACTCCACCAACCTCAGCAGCGAGGCGGTGGCCGCCGCTCGCGACTACATCGGTAAAAAATACGGCAAAAAATACCTGCCGGAGAAGCCCATCTCCTACAGCAGCCGTGAAGGGGCACAGGAGGCTCACGAGGCCATTCGTCCCTCCAACGTCAACACCATGATGTCCGACCTGAAGAATGTGGACAAGGATGCCCTGCGCCTGTACGAACTCATCTGGCGCCAGTTCGTGGCCTGCCAGATGCCGCCGGCCAAGTTCGACGTCACCACCCTGAAGGTGGATGCCGCCGGCTTCGAGCTGCGCGCCAAGGGCCGAGTGGTGGTGTTCGACGGCTGGACCAAGGTACAACCGCCTCAACAAAAGAATGCCGACGATGTAATCCTCCCTGCGCTCAAGGAAGGCGATGTCATGTCCCTGGTGAAGCTCGACCCCTCGCAACACTTCACCAAGCCTCCGGCCCGTTACAGCGAGGCCTCCCTGGTAAAGGAATTGGAGAAACGTGGCATCGGCCGACCCTCCACCTATGCCGCCATTATTTCCACCATCCAGGACCGTGGCTATGTCACGGTGAAGAACCGGCGCTTTTACGCGGAAAAGATTGGTGAGATCGTCACCGAACGCCTGGCGGAAAACTTCACCGATCTGATGGATTACAACTTCACCGCGAACATGGAGGAAAAGCTGGACTCCATCGCCGCCGGGGAGAGCAACTGGCTCAATGTGCTCGATGCCTTCTACGAAGACTTCAAGGCCAAGCTGGAGGCCGCGGAAAAAGACGAAGGCGGTATGCGTGGCAACGACCCCATCACCACCGATATCCCCTGCGACAAATGTGGTAGGCCCATGCAGGTCCGCGTGGGCTCCACCGGTGTGTTCCTCGGCTGTTCCGGTTACGCCCTGCCCCCCAAGGAACGCTGCAAGCACACCGTGAACCTGATCCCCGGCGACGAGGCGGTGGATGTGGATGCCGATGAGGAAAGCGAGGCCCGGGCCTTGATGCAACGCCATCGCTGCCCCAAGTGCGGCACCGCCATGGACAGTTACCTCATCGATGAAACCCGCAAATTCCACATCTGCGGCAACAGCCCCGACTGCGATGGCTACGAGGTGGAACACGGCAAGTTCCGCATCAAGGGTTACGACGGCCCGGTGATCGAATGCGACAAGTGCGGCGCCGAGATGCAGCTCAAGACCGGGCGTTTCGGTAAATACTTCGGCTGCACCAACGAGGCCTGCAAGAACACCCGCAAGCTGTTACGTAACGGCGAGGTGGCGCCACCCAAGGCGGATCCGGTGCACATGCCGGAACTGCCCTGTGAAAAGTCCGATGGCTATTTTGTGTTACGCGATGGCGCCGCGGGCATCTTCCTCGCCTCCAGCGCCTTTCCCCGCTCGCGGGAGACCCGCGCCCCCAAGGTCAAGGAACTGATTCCACACCGCGACGAGCTGGACCCGAAACACCGTTACCTGTGCGACGCCCCCACGGAAGATAATCTTGGCAATGACACCGTCATCCGTTTCAGCCGCAAGAACAAGGAACAGTACGTGATGTCGGAAGACAAGGACGGCAAGGCCACCGGATGGACCGCCCATTACATCGACAACAAGTGGGTGGTGAACGAAGCGCCGAAGAAGAAGGCCGCAAAAAAGAAATCAGTGAAGAAAAAGACCAGCAAGAAGAAGACATCGAAGAAAAAATCGGTGAAGAAAAAGACTGCCTTGAAAAAGTCGGCAAAAATCTGATGCCGGGAAACCCCTGACAAATAGACTCTTCGTTATTCCGGCTAGGAGCGGGATAAGGATTTTGTCAGGCCAGGCTAAAGCGTCTCATCCAACCCGATAAGAAACTGGAAGTAGTCATCCTCGTCCCACGGCCTGCCACCCAGGGCCTGGTAGCGGATCATCCCCCGGGGATCCACCAGGTAGGTCGACGGCAGACCCCGCGGTTGCCAGGCCTCGGTAACCTCGCCATCGCTGTCCATCAATGGCATCAGGTCCGGCGCCAGCACCCCCAGGAAAGTGAATACCGTGTCTTCATCTTCGGCGGTATTGATAATGGCCAGCACCGGCGCCTGTTTTGCGGTCTTGAGCTTTTGCGCCAGGCGCTGAATGGCCGGTATTTCACGCCGACAGGGGCCGCACCAACTGGCCCAAAAATGCACGAACACCCAGCGACCCCTCTGCCTGGCGAGATCGAACCGTGCGCCATCCATATCCTGCAAGACCAGCGCCGGCGCCGCACGGGGGGCGACGGGCATCACCCCCTTGGGCACGGCAAGTTCTCCGGCCAAGGAGGTTCCCAACCCAGTAATCCCCCAGCAAAGGAGACCGGCGCGCAGCAGCACACGTAACGGCGTCATTGCCCTTGCCCCCCGTTACCAGCACATCGAAGGTCATTCACCCGGGCCACCAGCGCGGCTCCCTTGCCTGTGGTAAAACGGGCCTGCAGGTCAAAGGGCGCCAGAGTCTTGGCCAAAATAATATTGCCACCTTCGCTCTCACCGGCAAAAAAATCCAGATGTTCGGGCAATAATGTCCAACGAAACGTGGCCTGTGCCGACTTGGGTATCTGCAGCTCCCGCCAGACCGGTGGCCAATGGTCCCGAGGTATGCGCTGAACCGTTTCATCCTTTGCTGTGAATCGCCAGTTGGTCAGATTCAGCTTCAGAGTATGTGGCATTTTGTTCTTGATCACCACGGTAAAAAAACAATATTCCAGTAATGCCTCGCGCATCGCCGGGGGGAACCCTCTGGCCTCAAAAAAGGCGGCCATTTGTTCATTGCTGCGAGGCATGAGACGCAGATGCAGTTGCTCGTTTTCGTACCTCAATGGGGCTTTCTCCGCTCCATTCGCAGGGATACCCGCCAACTGCAGGGCCGCCAACAACAAAATCCTGCCTGCCATTTTTTTTCGAATGGATTGATAGTGCATAAACACGCTTTTTGACCTGCCGGCAGAATTAAACATCATTATGGAACTCGCATTTTCTTCCTGTGTCCAATCAGACACTTTGCGCGCACTGTGCCATGACAGTATACCGTCAGACATGTGTTTATTTTGAGCAAGATTTTGACGGTATGGCTTCTCGACAGGGTCTGGTGTACGTATTCCCGGGCTTCCCTGTACTTGGCACAAGGCTTGCTACCTGAAATGTAACGGGGCTCCATGCCCGCGGATCGTTTCGATGATACTGAAACCGTAATTTGTGCTTGTGTCTCTGCACGGTCATCCCTTTCCGTCCTGGCCAAGCAGGGCGATCAGATGACAAAGAACACAAGACCGACAAAAGTCAACATCAATTCGGGCTTTTGCTGGCCCCTTGGCGTCCGATACCCTTCATGAGACGCCATCATTTTTAAGAGGACGATGCCATGCCCATTTTCGAGCACTACCAGTCCCGCTATGAACAGGCGCAGGAAGAGGAGATGTCACTCCAGGAATACCTGGATCTGTGTAAGCAGGACCCCACAGCATACGCCACCGCCGCCGAGCGCATGCTCATGGCCATTGGCGAACCGGAGCTGGTGGACACTCGACAGGATCCACGTCTGAGCCGGCTGTTCTTCAACAAGCTCATCAAGATCTATCCTGCCTTCAAGGATTTCTACGGCATGGAGGAGACCATCGAACAGATCGTCTCCTACTTTCGCCACGCCGCGCAGGGCCTGGAAGAAAAGAAACAGATTCTCTACTTGCTCGGACCGGTGGGTGGCGGCAAGTCCTCCCTGGCGGAAAAACTCAAGTCCCTCATGGAGCAGCAACCCTTTTACGCCATCAAGGGATCGCCCATCAACGAGTCGCCGCTTGGCCTGTTTTCACCGGAGGAGGACGCGCACATACTCGAAGAAGACTATGGCATACCCAAGCGTTATCTCAGCGGCATCATGTCCCCCTGGGCGGTGAAACGACGCGAGGAATTCAATGGAGATATCTCGAAATTCCGCGTGGTGAAACTCTATCCCTCGGTGCAACGCCAGATCGGTATCTCCAAGACCGAGCCCGGTGATGAAAACAACCAGGATATCTCCTCCCTGGTAGGCAAGGTGGATATCCGCATGCTGGAAAAATACAGCCAGGACGATCCGGACGCCTATTCCTATTCCGGCGGCCTGTGCCTGGCCAACCAGGGGCTGATGGAATTCGTGGAGATGTTCAAGGCGCCCATCAAGGTACTGCATCCCCTGCTCACCGCCACCCAGGAAGGCAACTACATGGGCACCGAGGGGCTCTCGGCGCTGCCCTTCAACGGCATCGTCCTCGCCCATTCCAACGAGTCCGAGTGGCAAAGCTTCAAGAACAACCGCAACAACGAAGCCTTCCTCGACCGCATTTACATCGTCAAGGTGCCCTACTGCCTGCGGGTCTCCGAAGAGGTGAAGATCTACGAAAAACTGCTGGCCAACAGCTCCCTGTCCGAGGCCGCCTGCGCGCCGGGCACGCTGAAGATGATGGCCCAGTTCGCCATTCTTTCCCGGCTCAAGGAACCGGAAAATTCCAACATCGAATCCAAGATGCGCATCTATGATGGCGAAACCCTGAAAGATATCGACCCCAAGGCCAAGTCCTATCAGGAGTACCGCGACTTCGCCGGCGTGGACGAGGGCATGACCGGCCTGTCCACCCGCTTCGCCTTCAAGATCCTCTCCCGGGTGTTCAACTACGATCACAGCGAGGTGGCCGCCAACCCGGTGCATCTGTTGTACGTGCTGGAACAACAGATCGAGCAGGAACAGTTCCCGCCGGAAGTGGCGGAGAAATACATGTCCTACCTCAAGGGCATCCTCGCCCCGCGCTATGCCGAGTTCATCGGCAAGGAAATCCAGACCTCCTACCTGGAATCCTATTCCGAGTACGGACAGAACATCTTCGACCGCTACGTCACCTATGCCGATTACTGGATCCAGAACGAGGAATACCGCGACCCGGACACCGGCGAGATCTTCGACCGCGCGGCGCTCAACGAGGAACTGGAGAAAATCGAGAAACCCGCGGGCATCAGCAATCCCAAGGACTTCCGCAACGAGATCGTCACCTTCGTGCTGCGCGCCCGGGCCCGCAATGGCGGCAAGAATCCGCTGTGGACCAGTTATGAAAAACTCAAGGAGGTCATCGAGAAGAAGATGTTCTCCACCACTGAGGATCTACTTCCCGTTATCTCCTTCAATGCCAAGGCCTCCAACGAGGAACAGAGCAAGCACCAGGACTTTGTCAAGCGCATGACCGAAAAGGGCTACACCGAGAAACAGGTGCGCCTGTTGTCGGAATGGTACCTGCGCGTGCGCAAGGCATCTTAGGGGCAGAGTAAAGAGTAAAGATAAAAGAGAAAAGTCACCCCTTTTCTCTTTACCCTTTTCTCTTTTATCTGAAGTTAAATGACCCAAATCATCGACAGGCGCATCAACGGCAAGAACAAGAGTGCGGTAAACCGCCAGCGCTTCCTGCGCCGTTTTCGCCAGCAGATCCGCAAGGCGGTGTCCGATGCCATTGACTCTCGCTCCATCACCGAGATCGATCACGGCGAGAAGATCAACATCCCCACAAAGGACACCCACGAGCCGGTGTTCGGCCATGGTCCGGGGGGACGGCGAGATGCCGTGCATCCCGGCAACAAGGAGTTCGTCACCGGCGACCGCATCAAGCGTCCGCCAAGTGGCGCGGGCGGAGGCGGCAGCGAGGCCAGCAACAGCGGTGAGGGCGAAGACGAATTCAGCTTTCAGTTGTCGCGCGAGGAATTTCTGGAGTTCTTCTTCGAGGACCTGGAACTGCCGGACCTGGTAAAGACCCAGCTCACCAAGGTCACCAATTTCAAATCCGTGCGCGCCGGTTACTCCACCAGCGGCGTGCCCACCAACATCGACATCGTGCGCTCCCTGAGCGGCGCCCTGGCGCGGCGCATCGCCCTGCGCGCACCCTATGCCGCCGAACTCAAGGAGGTCGAGGCCGAACTGCAAGCATTGCAGGAAAAAGACGAAGACCAGGAGCGCATTGCTTTTCTGGAAGAGGAAATCCGCCGCCTGGAAGACAAGATCGCCACGGTGCCCTTCATCGACACCTTCGACCTACGCTACCGCAACCGTATCCAGGAACCCTCACCCACCACCCAGGCGGTGATGTTCTGCCTCATGGATGTCTCCGGCTCCATGGACGCCACGCGCAAGGAAATGGCCAAGCGCTTTTTCATCCTGCTCTACCTGTTCCTCACCAAGACCTACGAGAACATCCAGGTGGTGTTTATTCGTCATCACACCACGGCCCGGGAGGTGGACGAGGAAGATTTTTTCTATTCCCGGGAAACCGGCGGCACCGTGGTCTCCAGCGCACTGGAGCTGATGCTAAAGATCATCCGCGAGCGCTTCCCCACCAGCGACTGGAACATCTACGCCGCCCAGGCCTCCGATGGCGACAACTGGGACGGCGATTCGCCCAACTGCTCGGCCCTGCTCAACGACAGCATCATGCCGCTGTTGCAGTATTTCGCCTATGTGGAGATCATGCCCCACAATCACCAGAGCCTGTGGCGCCACTACGAGGGCGTCAAGGCCCAGCATCGCAACTTCGACATGCAGTCCATCGACGACGTCAACGAGATCTACCCGGTGTTTCGCAAACTGTTCGCCAGGAAGCCCGCATGAGCGAGACCACGGACAAGATCATCAGCACCACCTCGGAATGGACCCGCGAACTGATCCAACGCTATGACAGCGAGATCGGCCGCATCGCCACCGACTACGGCCTGGACACCTATCCCAACCAGATCGAGATCATCAACAGCGAACAGATGATGGACGCCTATTCCTCGGTGGGCATGCCCCTGGGGTATCACCACTGGTCCTTCGGCAAACAATTCCTGGAAACCGAACAGCGGTACAAGCGCGGACAAATGGGCCTGGCCTACGAGATCGTCATCAACTCCAACCCCTGCATCGCCTATCTCATGGAGGAAAATTCCCTGCCCATGCAGGCCCTGGTGATTGCCCACGCCTGCTACGGGCACAATTCCTTTTTCAAGAACAATTACCTGTTCAAAACCTGGACCAATGCCGACGCCATCATCGACTACCTGTTGTTCGCCAAGCAATATGTCTCTGACTGCGAGCGCGCCCACGGAATCGAGGAAGTGGAGGCGGTGCTGGACTCCTGTCATGCGCTGATGAACTATGGTGTCGACCGCTACAAACACCCGCCACGGCTTTCCGCTCAGGAGGAAAGCGGCCGGCAAAAGGAACGAGAAGAATATCTGCAGACCCAGGTCAACCACCTGTGGAGCACCATTCCCGGCAAGGCGGAGGAACAGGACACCGAGGAACAGCAGCGCTTTCCCAGGGAGCCGGAAGAAAACCTGCTTTACTTCATCGAAAAGAATGCCCCGTTGATGGAACCGTGGAAGCGCGAGATTGTGCGTATCGTGCGCAAGATCGCCCAGTACTTTTATCCCCAGCGCCAGACCCAGGTAATGAACGAGGGCTGGGCCACCTTTTGGCATTACACGCTGTTGAATACCTTGTACGACGAAGGCTACGTCACCGATGGCTTCATGATGGAGTTCCTGCAGTCTCACACCAATGTCATCGCCCAGCCCGCTTTCGACAGCCCCTATTATTCCGGCATCAACCCCTACACCCTGGGCTTCAACATGTTCAAGGATCTGCGCCGTGTCTGCGAGGAGCCCACCGAGGAAGACAAGCACTGGTTCCCGGACTTCGCCGGCAGCGACTGGCGCACCACCCTGGACTTCGCCATGCGCAATTTCAAGGACGAGAGTTTTATTCGCCAGTTCCTCTCGCCGCGACTGATTCGCGAGCTACGGCTGTTTTCGGTGCTGGATGACGACCAGGAAAAGGAACTGGAGATCAGCGCCATTCACGACGAACAGGGCTACCGGCACATCCGCGCCACCCTGGCCAAACAATACGACCTGTCCATGCGCGAACCCAATATCCAGGTGTATAACGTGGATCTGCGCGGCGACCGCTCCCTTACCCTGCAACACGTGCAACAGGCGCGACGGCCGTTGAACAAGGACACCAATGAAGTCATGCGCCACCTGGCGCGGCTGTGGGGATTCAATGTGCAGATCATCACCGTTGACGAGAACAACGAAGTGATTACTTCTAACGAAAACAAACTGGGTAACGGGAAAGATTAACCCGGAAGTTGCATGAAGACGCTGCCAAATACAAACAAGCTCATGTTTACACAGCAATTATCCGGACTATTAGCGCGTAACGAAATGTCACCGGAACGCTATACCGGCGTCTGCACGCCTGGCGCGCCCGATCGTACCACT
>DRKQ01000130.1 GCA_011051685.1 Gammaproteobacteria bacterium | reverse complement strand
GCGGGATTTCTTGAGTGGTGAAGACGAAAAACGCCTTGTCACCAACAGGTGGCAAGGCGTTGAAATGGTGTATAGGGAAAGGATTACTGGGTGTAGAATTTCTGCCGGAAAGTGACAGTGAAGGGCTGGGTGCTGCCCTCGGGCAGGATTTGCAGGGTAAAATTCAGCATTTCCTCATGGGCCACATGAAACTCCCCCAGATAGTAGATAGAGTTGCCTTCATCCACTTCGCGTACCTTGAAGGTTCTGAACTGGCCGGTGAGATTGCTGGCGGTAACGTTGATCTTGGCGCGCACCGGCACTTCACCGGCATCGGTCTTTTTCAGTACAGAGATGGTGATCATGCCGCGGTTTTTACTGCGCACGATATTGTACGCGGCGGCCATTTCCGGTTGCAGTGTGTCGGTGTTAAAGGCGTTGTAGTGCACGGTGTAATCACCGAATACCTGAGGTTTACCGGCCAGGCTTAGGCCGCAGGCCATAAAAAAGAGAGCGGTGGTGAGCAGGCCGCTGAACAGCTTGTTATTCGACACGTTGAGATCTCCGTTGCCTGTTTCTGGACGTGAGTATTCTCAACCTTCGTGAAAATCCCACGCAATGTCAACCACGTTTTTTGCTGCGGAATAGCAATCTGTATGCCATGGGTGATTTTATCCGCCTATAAAAAAGGGCCGTTACAGCACGGCCCCAGGGAGGAGAGAACACGAGGTACGGATTAAGAGGCGGCGACGGCCTTTTCTTCCGTTTCAGTCAAGGGAGGAAGCGGAGTGTTCACTGCATCCAGCACGCCATTGATGGTTTCCAGTTGGGCCATGAGCTCTTCCGCCTGTTTCTCCAGGTCGGCCATGTTTTCGCTGAGTTTCTCCCGGGAGTTTTTGATTTTTTGCAGGTTGGCCAGGCGCTTTTCCAGTTGCAGTTTGCGTTCCTTGATGCGTGCCGCCAAGGGACGCATGACACTGCCGGCCCATTCTTCGGCGTCCTGGTTGGCGCGAAAGAATATGTTACGGGCGTGACTCACCATGGAGACGATGAATTTCTTCACCACGAAACTCTGTTCGGTCATAGCCGTGAGGGAGCTGTCGCGGAATTCCGCGGCCTTTTTGTCCAGCTGATCCAATTCCCGGCTGTAACGTGCGGTGGTAAAAAGGGTGGGATTGAGATCGCTGAAGCCGTGTTCGTCGCGGAAGCGGTCATAGATGGATTGCACAATGGCATTGGATTTTTCCACCTGATAATTCACCTGGGTCATGCTGTCCCGGGTGCCTTCGAAGAAGGTTTTCATGCTGGCCTTCATGCCGTGGGTGGTCCAGCTGTCCACCATGCTGGAGCGGGTTTTGGCGATCATCTGATCCAGGGCGTCCAGCCCCAGGGCTTCGATGAGTGCCACCAGCTGGCGCTTGAGTACATGCCGGCTGGTCTGGAAGTTCTCCACGTCTTTCTGGTAGACGCCCTGCTCGGCACGCAGTTTCTGCATGGTTTCCATCAACACGTCGGCGCTTTTGCCTGACAGGGAGCGCAGTTCGTCCAACTGCTGGGTAATGGCTTCGTGACGTTCGGCAAGTACACCGCGGGTGGTTTCCACCATGGAGCCGATACGCGAGACGATGTTTTCCCGCACCAGGTGTTGCTTGGCGGGCAGCACGTCGTCGGAGAGGGTCTGCTCCAGCGCCAGCAGGCCACTTTTTTCCAGCAGTTCCTCGTTGCCCTTGACCCGGGCCAGCAGACCTTTCTGGGCGGATACGGGATAAATGGTATTGGCGTCGATGTTCAGCAGGTCCGCAGTCTTGTTCACCTGTTCCTGGATATTGGCCTGGATGGTGGCGTCATCCTGTAATTCGTCCCACAGGGTATCGATCTTGTTGAGCACTACGATCAGCCCACCCTTTTCCTTGTTTTCGCGGAAGGACTGGGCGTGCTGGCGCCAGATGTCCATGTCGGTCTTGGTGGCGCCGGTATCGGCGGCCAGCACGAAGATTACCGCCTGGGCATTGGGCAACATGTCCATGGTCAGTTCCGGTTCGGAACCCATGGCGTTGAGTCCGGGGGTGTCGAGGATCACCAGGCCCTGTTTCAGCAGGGGATGGGGGAAGCTGATCATCACGTGCCGCCACATGGGGATTTCGATGCTTACCGGGGGGACTTCAGCGGCCTCCAGTTCCTCTTTGGTATACAGACCCAGCTGGATGGCATTGTCCACCGGCACATTCTTGGTCTTCACGATCTCCTTGAAGGCCTCCACCATATGCTCCGGGGAGTCCACGTCCAGGTCGGTGTTGATCCAGTTGTTGGGATCCTGCTTGTATTCACTGATGCTGGTTTCCTCGAGGCGGGTCTCGATGGGCAGCATGCGGATGTAGGGTTTTTGTTCCTTGGCGTCGTAAAACAGCTCTGTGGGACACATGGTGGTGCGCCCGGCGGATGACGGCAGTAGACGGCGCTGGTAGTTGGCGAAGAAGATGGAGTTGATGAGCTCGGTCTTGCCCCGGGAGAATTCCGCCGCAAAACCAATAGTGATGTGATCCGAGTCCAGGGCATCGAGGATTTCGTACATGCGCAGGTCGTCTTCCGGGCTGCTCATGTCGTGATCCGACAACCATTCACGATAGGCCTTGATGTGGCTGATGATGTCCTTTTTCCAGCGACTGTAGGCTTCTAATTGTTCTGTAAACTGGTCTTTTGCCATGCCGTATTACCCAAATTGGCTCATCAAAGAGCCGCGCATGGCGAAATGCCTGGCGCGGCCAACGTCTCGCTATCAATAACGGCCGTTGTTCGGGGAAGTTTAGTGGATGTGGGAGGATGAAACTGAAATCGCCCACATCTCCGATTAACGGCGGGAAACAGGGCGCGAACGGCCGTTTTCTGGGGCGTGGAAAAGGTTTACTCCGCCGGAGGGACAGTCGGGGGGAGTCTTGTTGGGGAGTGGATTCGCACCTGTTTGTGGCGCCCGTTGTCACCGGCCACAATCCGCACCCGGGATTTCGCCACACCAAAGCTTTTCGCCAGAAACTTGATGAGCTGGGTATTGGCCTGGCCATCCACCGGAGGGGCGGTGATGCGGATTTTCAGGCTCATACCCCTCTGGCCATCGTCCGAGGGGCCAATGATCTCGTCCCGGCTGGCCTTGGGTTGCACGCGGAGCCACAGGGTCAGCGTGTCGTCCTGCCAGCGGTACCAGTTCGCACTCACCCGAAGGCCAGGCCCCGGCCGAGGTCATGAATGGGCGCCACTACAAGGATGTTCAGCAGCTGGATACCGATCATCACCAGAATGGGCGACAGGTCGAAGCCATGGATGGGCGGTAGAATGCGCCGCGCCCGGCCCAGCAGGGGCTCGTTGAGGCTGTAGAGCAGGGATACCGCAGGATTATAGCCTCCGGGGCTGACCCAGCTGAGTACCACCTGGATCAAGATAGTGAAGAAATAGATCTGGAACAACAGGCCAAGCAATTCTGCCACCGAGAGTACCATCAGCCCGGCAGGATGAAAGCTCAGGCCAGTGATCAACCCAACGGCCAGCAATTCCAGTACCTGCAGGGCCAGTAGCAGAATCAGGGAGGCCAGGTCAATGCCTCCCAGACTGGGGATTATGCGGCGCAAGGGCACTAGGGGCGGATTGGTGATCTTTACCAGAAACTGGGAAATGGGGTTGTAGAAATCCGCGCGCACCACCCCGAGCAGATAGCGCAGCATTACGGCACCAATGTACAGCCCAAACAGGGTCTGCACCAGAAATACCCCGGCATTGCCGGCATAGGAACCACCCATTATGACTCTCTCCTGATTATTGTCCGTCGCCCATTTGCCGGGCCAGTTCCTGGGAACGCCGGAAGGCCGCCTTGAGCACCCGGCCCATGATCCCGTCGATGTCCTCTTCCGCCAGCACTCGCAGGCCTTGTTCCGTGGTGCCCCCGGGGGACGTTACCTGCTGGCGCAGATCCGCCACTGGTTGGCTGCATTCCAGAGCCATCTTGGCGGCGCCAAGGGCGGTCTGAAGGGTGAGCAGGCGGGCCGTTTCGGCGGGCAGGCCCAGCTCGCGGCCTGCCGCCTCCATGGCTTCCATGATGCGGAAAAAATAGGCGGGGCCGCTGCCAGACAAGGCGGTGATGGCATCCATCTGGTCCTCCTCATCCACCCACAGGGCCAGGCCCACGGCGCGCAGAATGGACTCCGCCAGATCCCGTTGCGTCTCACTGACCTGAGCGTTGGCGTACAGACCGCTGGCGCCGGACTGCAGTAGTGCCGGGGTGTTGGGCATGGCGCGCACCACGGCCACGGGCTGATTTTGCTCGCCCCCTAGCCAGCGATTGAGATCGGCGCTGCGGATGCCGGCGGCGATGGTCACGATCAGGGGTTGGTGTTGCTGTACCGTCGGGGCCAGGCTTTCGGCGACGTCTTGCAGAATTTGCGGCTTCACCGCCAGTACCGCCACATCGGCCCCGGTGAGTGCAGCGGTATTGTCAGGCGTGGTGTTGATGCCGAATTTCCCTGCCAGGTAATTTCGGGTGTCGTCGTTGGGGTCGGCCACGGTGATGTGGTCGGCGGGCATCTTGTCCACCAGCAGGCCGCCGATGAGGCTCGCCGCCATATTGCCGCCGCCGATAAATGTCAGTTTGATGGATTGCATTGTGGTTATGGTTCACCAGGTGGAGGTTAAAAACAAGTTGGAAAAAAATCAGTGACCGGGCTGGGACATCCGCGGCCCGAACAGGGCGCTGCCAATACGCACAATGGTGGCTCCTTCAGCGATGGCTGCTTCCAGATCTGCAGACATGCCCATGGACAGGGTATCCCAATCCTCATCCAGCCTATTTTGGGTCGCTTTGGTAAATTCAAAGGCCTCGCGCAGGGTGGCAAAGGCCGCCCGCTGCTTGTGCCAGTCCGTTTCGGCGGCGGGAATGGCCATGAGTCCGCGCAGGCGTAGCCCGGGCAGTTCGGCCACCTGCTGCACCAGCTCCGGCAAATCAAGGTATCCCACCCCGGATTTGCTGACCTCGTTGCTGATGTTCACCTGCAGGCAGACATTCAGTGGCCCCAGCTCCGGGGGGCGCTGTTCGCTGAGGCGACGGGCCACCCTGAGTCGGTCCACGCTGTGCACCCACTGGAACAGGCGCGCAATGGCGGCGGTCTTGTTGGACTGGATGGGGCCGATGAAATGCCAGGTCAAAGACAGGTGGCCCAGCTGTGCGATCTTGGCCTGTGCCTCCTGCAGGTAGCTCTCGGCAAAGGCGTCGCCCACACCGGGCAGGCCCAGTGAGACAATGCTGAGGATGTCCTCCACCGGGCGGGTCTTGCTTACCGGGAGAATCTGCACCGAGCCCGGCTCCCGCCCGTAGGCGAGCTCGGCGGCTCGCACCCGCTCAATCACTTTGTGTAAACGCTGCTCAATATCCATCTTGTGGTGCGGTGCATTCTCAGGCATGGTCAATCCACCTCGGTTTGCGGTATTTTGTGCGACACGCATCACGCGCAGAAAATAAAGAATTCTACACCAACGGTCGTTATGGATTGCGATGGCGCACGGTCGTCCATTACTCAAGAACACATCAGATACACACACGTACTGCGGGAGCCCCGATGGATATTTCTGAACTGCTGGCCTTCAGCGTTAAAAACAACGCCTCTGACTTGCACCTCTCTGCCGGTGAGCCACCAATGATCCGTGTGGATGGTGAGATCCGCCGCATCAACGTGCCGCCCATGGATCACAAGACCGTGCATGCGCTGATCTACGACATCATGAATGATCGCCAGCGCAAAGACTACGAAGAATTTCTGGAGGTGGATTTTTCCTTCGAGATCCCCGATCTGGCCCGTTTTCGTGTCAATGCCTTCAACCACCAGCGTGGTGCAGGCGCCGTGTTCCGTACCATCCCCAGCACCATCCTCAGCTTCGAGCAGCTGGGCTGTCCGCCCATCTTCGCCGACATCACTGAGCAACCCCGGGGTCTGGTGCTGGTCACCGGCCCCACCGGCTCGGGCAAGTCCACCACCCTGGCGGCGATGATTGATTACAAGAACGATACCGATCACGGCCACATCCTCACCATCGAGGACCCCATCGAATTCGTGCACAAGTCGAAGAAATCCCTGATCAACCAGCGCGAGGTGCATCGTCATACCCTGGGCTTCAACGAGGCCCTGCGCTCGGCGCTGCGTGAGGATCCGGACGTGATTCTGGTGGGTGAAATGCGTGACCCGGAAACCATTCGCCTGGCCCTCACCGCCGCAGAGACCGGTCATCTGGTGTTCGGCACCCTGCACACCAGCTCGGCGGCTAAGACCATCGACCGTATCATCGACGTGTTCCCGGCAGCGGAAAAAGAGATGGTGCGCTCGATGCTGTCGGAGTCCCTGCGCGCTGTTATCTCGCAAACTCTCCTGAAGAAAGTGGGTGGTGGTCGTGTGGCGGCGCATGAGATCATGATCGCCAACCCGGCCATCCGCAACCTGATCCGCGAGGCCAAGGTGGCGCAGATGTATTCCGCCATCCAGACCGGTCAGGGCAGTGGCATGCAGACCCTCGACCAGAACCTGCAGTCCCTGTTACAAAAAGGTGTGATCACCAAACAGGAAGCGGCTTCCAAGGCCAGCAACAAGGATACATTCATGTAAGAGTCATGCAAGAATCGTATTCGGCAGTTCCCGCAAACCGCACCGCGGTGGATCATTTTCACCAGCCGCGGCGTGTCACTAGCACACTTTGTATCAAAGGGCAGACACTCAACCCATGGCGGCGAAACCATTCAATGTAATTCAGGATTTTCAGTCACTGCTGAAGATGATGATCCGAAAAGAGGCCTCAGACCTCTTTCTTACCGCGGATCTGCCCGCCAGTTTCAAGATCAACGGAGTGATTGCCCCCATCTCCGACGCACCACTCAATGCAGACCAGGTGCGCAAGCTGGCCCTGTCGCTGATGAACGAACAACAGCAACGGGAATTTGAACACACCCTGGAATGCAACTTCGCCATCGACCCACCCGGCGCAGGGCGTTTTCGTGTCAACGTGTTTCAGCAAAAGAACCATGTGGGTATTGTGCTGCGGCGAATCAAGACCGAGATCCCCACATTCGAGGATCTTGGGGTACCGGAAACCCTGGCCAAGCTGTCCATGGCCAAGCGTGGCCTGGTGATCATCGTCGGCGCCACCGGTACCGGCAAGTCCAGTACTTTGGCTGCAATGCTGGGTCAGCGTAATCGTAATAGTCACGGCCACATCATCACCGTGGAAGACCCCATCGAATATGTGCATGAGCATGATGGTTGCATCATCACCCAACGGGAAGTGGGGGTGGATACCATTAGCTTCGAGGCGGCCCTGCGCAACACCCTGCGCCAGGCGCCGGATGTCATTTTGATCGGTGAGATCCGCACCCGCGAGACCATGGAGCATGCCATCGCCTTCGCCGAGACCGGCCACCTGTGCCTCACCACCCTGCATGCCAACAATGCCAACCAGGCGCTGGACCGTATCCTCAATTTCTTTCCCAAGGATAGGCGCGAGCAGACTCTGCTGGACCTGTCACTGAATCTGCAGGCCATCATTGGCCAGCAACTTATTCCCACCAAGGACAAAAAAGGCCGCTGTGTGGCAGTGGAGATCCTCGTCAATACGCCATTGGTGAGCCAGCTGATCCGCGAAGGCAACGTCACCGAACTTAAAGACGTGATGAGCAAGTCCAATCAACAGGGCATGATCACCTTCGATCAGGCGCTGTTTGAACTCTATAACAAGCAAATGATTTCCTACGAAGAAGCCCTGCACCACGCCGACTCCGCCAATGAACTGCGCCTGATGATCAAACTGGGCAACAAGGCCAACGTGAAAAAGATGGGCAACGCCCTGAGCGGCGTCACCCTAATGGACGTGGATGATAAGTAAATCAGGGTCAGAGAACAGTTTCCTCTAATATTTAAAGGGAATGGTTCTCCAACCTCCCCTCAAAAAAGTGCTACTCCGACACACTGCAAAAAGTAAACAGGTCACATTTCAGCCGTTTTTTTATCCTGAAGTGTGACCTGATTCACAGTTCTAACCACCAACCCCAATTCTCTCTGCCAATTATTTGACGGACAGGGAGACGCGATGCTATTCGATATAACGTTAGTTGCGCAAATGATTACCAGATGAATTCAGCTGCGTCTGACAAGACATTCACCATGCCATGGAGGCACAAACGGGCTACTGACAATCTTCAACAGATTTTCAGTGGGGGTTGTCTGGACTAGAAACAAGGAGACACTGCAACATGAAAATTGTAACCATCGCATCAGCGCTATGTTTTGCGCTCGCACTACCGCTGGCAAATGCCGGTAAATCACATGATCGTGATCACGAAAACCGGCATCATCGGGCGCATCACGAGAGAAATCACGATAAACATTTCAGTAAACGCACCCGGGAAGAGGCCTTTGGCCTGCAACTGCTGGAAGACATCAATCCCGATCCTCACATTGTGGAAATCAATCTCGAGGCGCGGGAAGATTACGTGGAGATGGTTCCAGGTGTCCCTTCCAAGGTCTACACCTATAACGGCACCGTCCCGGGGCCACTGATTCGCGGCACCGTGGGTGACACATTGATCATCCACTTCACCAACAATCTGCCCGAACCCACCACCATTCACTGGCATGGCCTGCGTCTGCCGGCGGACATGGACGGGGCCTCCGTGGCGCAAAATCCCATCCAGCCTGGGGAAACGTTCACCTACCAGTATGAGCTGAAAGAGGCCTCACTGTTCTGGTATCACCCCCATGTGCGTTCCAACGAACAGGTCGAAAAAGGCCTGGCGGGCGCGTTGCTGGTGTCCGAGAAAAAACACAAGCTGGACAAGCGCATTCGCAAGGTCAAGCAGAAGGTGCTGGTGCTGGATGACGTGTTGCTGGACGAAAACGGCCAGGTGGAAGAGGCCTTCACCGGCTCGCCCAAAGAGGTTCTGCTGAAGAAGATCAATGGCCGAACCGGTAACACGCTGCTGGTAAACGGCCGGCAAATGCCCACCATGTACGTGAAGTCCGGTGAACCCATCCGCTGGCGCATGGTGAACATCGCCAACACCCGCTTCATGCGCGTGGTGGTTCCGGGCCACAAGCTGACCCGGATCGGTGGTGACGGCGGGCTCATCGAAACCCCCATCAAGGACATGGACGATGTGTTCCTGGTACCCGGTCAACGCGCCGACGTCATGTTCATTCCCAAGGGTAAACCGGGGTCGGAACTCATCGTGTATTGGAAAGACACCGCCCGTGGCCGTCATTCCATCGACATCGTGGACATGCCCATGGATGGAGGCATGGGTATGGGCATGGGTGGCGGCATGATGGGTATGAACGGCAAGATGGTGGTGATGGGCGACGACGAGATGGACGGAAATTATCCTGACATCCCGCTGATGCGCATCGTCTTCAAGAAAGGCCACAAGCATGCCAAGAAGCTCAAGTTACCTGAGCATCTGCGCACCATCGAGCCTATCGATGTGACGGGTGCGGCAGAAACCACGCTCAAGTTCGGCCACAGCATGCCCATGCCCGACGGTTCCATTAAGTTCCTCATCAATGGCAAGACCTTCAACGAAGTCACCAGCCACGATGCGCCCGACGCACAAGTGGGTGAGAAGCAGGTGTGGAACCTGGTCAACATGACGGGTGGGGATCATCCCTTCCACCTGCATGGCTTCTTCTTCCAGGTGCTGGAAACCATCTACAAGGACAAAGATGGCAACGTACTGGAAGTGGTGCCCGCCAGCCAGGTGGAAAATGTGGACATGGTCAATCTGCCCCGGCGGCCGGGAATGCGCGGATCGGTGTCTGTGACGCGCATCGCCATCGATTTTTCACCTGCGGAAGGCCTTACGGGTGATGATATCGAGGCCAATGGCGGCGTAGCCGTGATCGAAAACGCGGATCTCGAGATGGGCGTGCGCGGTCGTTCCGGCGGCTGGCAGTTCCATTGTCACATCCTCGAGCATGCGGATACCGGCATGATGTCTTTCGTGGAGGTATTCAAATAAACCACGACTGAGGCAATCATTCATTGCAACCTTGAACCCCCGGCCCTGCCGGGGGTTTTTATTGGGTGTTAAAAAACAACGTGCAAAAAAGTCCAGAGAAGATCGTCCTTAATAACCTGGATGTCTAATAGACGGTTCTGATGTATTTTACGGACGCCCGAGAAATGCAGGCGTAACCCGGTTCTGGTTTCCTGCTTCATCCGTCATCCTTTATTCCTGAAGTGTTGTGCGAATCTGCCGGTATAGATGCAGTTCACACTTTCAAAACAGCTTCAGACGTAGAATGGAAAGCCGTTATAGATTTTAAGAAC
The DNA here is from genome assembly GCA_011051685.1 of Gammaproteobacteria bacterium. Taxonomy (GTDB): domain Bacteria; phylum Pseudomonadota; class Gammaproteobacteria; order SZUA-152; family SZUA-152; genus SZUA-152. The sequence goes on along the minus strand of DRKQ01000130.1, from coordinate 17,799 downwards.
ACGGCACAGGAACCCATGTTTATGTTGACCAAATCATCATCCGGCCGATGGGTCATATCGGCGCTAGCTAGTATCTCACTGTTGATATTGGCTGCCTGTGGCGGAGGCGGTGGAGGTGGTGGTGATACAGGTGGTGCTGGAGGTAACCCCGGGGTACTTGGACTGAGTCAGCATGGTTCAACCAACAGCCACAGTGACAGTCGGCGTGGCAGTGATTGCATGGATTGCCACACCAGTGGCCCAGGTACAGGGGTGTTTATCACCGCGGGCACATCTATCAGTGGCACAGGTGGTTATGTGGAATATTATGCGGATACAGCGCGTACTGATTTGCGTGCACGTCTGGAAGTGGATGCCTACGGAAATTTCTACACGGTAACGGCCATCGATATTCTTACCCCTAACGGCAGTGGATTCAGCCAGGGGGCCTATGTCTCAGTGGTAATGCCTAATGGAAGCCGGCGAAACATGCCGGGGATCGTGAGCCATACTTCAGCCGGCTGTAACGCCTGCCACAGTAGTACGGGTACACAATCTCCGTTATGAGGGGGTCCGTTATGAGGGGGTCAGAGAACAATTTTTTCTAATATTAAGAAAAATTGTTCTCTGACCCCATATTTAAAAAAATACCGCCTTAGAATCAAACACCGGTCCATCCACGCAGACCCGTTTCATGGCCGGGCCCTTTGGGGTTTGCACTTCCACCACACAACCGGCACAGCCACCCACGGCACAGGCCATGAATTCCTCCAGGGAGACCTGGCAGGGCAGATGATATTCCCGGGCCAGCTTTGCCACGGCATCCAGCATGGGGTGAGGGCCGCAGGCGAACACGGCCACTTGTTTTCTTTGTTCTTCACTGAGCGCATCCAGCCAGGTGCTGGCCAGATCCGTCACGTAACCTTCATAGCAACCGGGATAACCTTGCAGGCTGGCCAGGCGTGAGGCCATACCCCAGTCTTCCAGCAGGGGCATGGCGGCGATGACTTCGTTGGGTACGCCGGGCAGCCGGATGGTGGAGGGCCTGGGCTTGAAGGGAAACGGCACTTCCGAGCCCATGATGACGAAGGGCTGGTAGGCGCCTTCCACCGCACGCAGGTGGTCGGCGAGAAATACCATGGGCGGCATGCCCACGCCGCCGCCGATGAGCAGGGGCCGTGAATATTTCATGTGCGACTCAAACGGTTTGCCGATGGGGCCCATCACCGACAAAACATCACCTACTTTACGTTGGGCCAGCAGGCGGGTCCCTTCGCCCAGCACCTTGAAGAGGATGTCCACCCAACCCTGTTTGGCGTTGGCGCGCATCAGCGACAGGGGCCGGCGCATGGGCAGGGCCGGGTCGCACTGGATGTGGGCGAACTGGCCGGGCCGGGCGTGGGCCGCCATTTCTGGTGCCTGCAGGCGCAGGATGACCTGCTCGCCCGGGTGCGCCTCGCGTTGGAGGATTTCGGCGTCTTCGACGAAGATGGTGTCGCGGTGGGTCATGGGTTTTAGTATCGAGTATCGAGGTTCTAGTGGCTAGGAGTCTGTCGGGTTTGGGAATAATCTACTGCACTGATGGGAGAGCGGCCAAAATATCCCCGATTTCTCGTTAAATAGTCTCACTATTCGCCTCAAAATCGGAAACATTTTGACTCGCTCTCCCACCATGCTCGCTACGATTACCCAAATCCGACAGACTCCTAGGAAAAAAGCGCTGAATTCAGTGCTTGGGGCCGAACACCATGTGTCCCGCCAGCAAGGTGTGCGTCACCCGGCCCTTGAATTCCCAGCCGAGGAAGGGCGTGTTGTGGCCCTGGCTGACCAGGGTCTCGGCGCTCAGCTCCCAGTAATGCCCGGGATCGAAGATACACACGTCGGCGCGTTCGCCCACGGCGAGGCCGCTGGGCTGGCCGATGATCCGTGCCGGCTTGCTGGTGAGGCAGGCGATGGCCTCGGGCAGGCTGAGCAGGTCTTCGTCGACGAGGCGCAGGGTCAGGGGCAGCAGGGTCTCCAGGGCACTGATGCCGGGCTCGCTGGACGGAAACGGCGCGAGCTTGGCGTCGGTGTCGTGGGGCTGGTGATCGGAACAGATGGCGTTGATGGTGCCGCGCGCCAGGGCGGCGCGCAGGCCGTCGCGGTCGCGCTGGGTGCGCAGCGGCGGGCGCACATGGCACTGGCTGTCGAAGAAGCCGATGTCCATTTCCGTGAGAAACAACTGGTGGGCCGCCACGTCGGCGGTGACGGGCAGGCCGTCGTGCTGGGCGCGGGCGATCATCCGCGCCGCCCGCTCGCTGGAGAGCTGGCAGAAGTGGGCGCGCACCCCGGTCTGTTCGATGAGCTGCAGCTCGCGGGCCACGGCGATGCTTTCGGCGATGTCGGGGATCCCCGGCAGGCCGAGGCGCACACTCACCGCCCCTTCGTGGGCGCAGCCGCCATTGGCCAGCGAGGCGTCCTCGGCGTGGAGGAACACGGGCAGATCCTGGCTGGCGGCGTATTCCATGGCGCGGCGCATGACCTGGGTGCTGTTCACGGGCCGATGGGCGTTGCTCACTCCCACGCAGCCGGCGGCCTTGAGGGCGCCCATTTCCGCCAGTTGCTGGCCGTCGAGGTTTTGGGTCAGCGCGCCCAGCGAGAGTACGCGGGCGAAGCCGGCCTGGCTGGAGCGATGGCGGATCAGGTCCACCAGCGCCGGGGTGTCTGTCACCGGGTCGGTGTCCGGGGGACAGACCAGGGTGGTGATGCCCGCCCTGGCCGCCGCCGCCGTTTCACTGGCGATGGTGGCCTTGTATTCCTGACCCGGCTCGCGCAGGCTGGCACGCAGGTCCACCAGCCCGGGACAGACCACCTGCCCTTTGGCATCGATGGTTTGTCCTGCCTCGAAGCCGACGGGTGGGGCTCCCACGGCCACCACCTTGCCGGCGGCGATGTGCAGGTCGGTGATCCGGTCGATGTCGTTGGCCGGGTCGATGAGGCGACCGCCGAGGATGGAGATCTTCATGCCTCGCCCTCCCCGCCCGTCTCGATGGGTGCGCGTCCCAGCACCATGGACATCACTGCCATGCGCACGGCGATGCCGTTGCTCACCTGTTCGAGGATCACCGAGCGCGGACCGTCGGCCACCTCGGAATCGATTTCCACGCCGCGGTTGATGGGGCCGGGATGCATGACGATGGCATCGTCTTTGGCCACCTGCAATTTTTCTTCAGTGAGTCCGTAGTCCTGAAAATATTCCTGCTCACTGGGCAACAGGGCACCCTGCATGCGTTCCTTTTGCAGGCGCAGCATGATCACCACGTCAGCGTTGCGCAGGCCCTCTTTCATGTCGTGATAGATGTGCACGCCGAGGTTTTCCACCTGGGTGGGGATCAGTGTCTTGGGCGCCACCACGCGCAGGTCAGAAATACCCAGGGTGGTGAGCGCGTGAATCTGCGAACGGGCCACCCGGGAGTGCATCACGTCACCCACAATGGCCACGGTGAGGGGCGCGAATTCACCCTTGTGACGGCGGATGGTGAACATGTCCAGCAGCGCTTGGGTCGGGTGGGCGTGGCGGCCATCACCGGCATTGAGCACACTGATGTGTGGCGCCACATGCTGGGCGATGAGATGCGCCGCACCACTGTCGCCGTGGCGTACTATGAACATGTCGCACTGCATGGCCTCAAGATTACGTAGCATGTCCAGCAGGCTTTCGCCCTTTACCGTGGCCGAGGTGTTGATGTTGATCTTCAGCACGTCGGCGGAGAGGCGCTTGGCGGCCAGCTCGAAGGTGGTCAGGGTGCGGGTGCTGGCCTCGAAGAACAGGTTGACCACCGTCTTGCCGCGCAGCAGGGGCACCTTGCGAACCTGCTGGTCGCCGACACTGATAAACGATTCGGCGGCATCGAGAATGGCGATGATCTGTTGCCGTTTGAGGCCCTCGATAGTGAGTAAATGGCGCAACCGGCCGTGTTCGTCTAACTGTAAATTGGCACGTTTCATGGGGCCTCCACCACCTCCAGTTGCAGGGGATCGGGGCCGGTGAGCTTGATGTGTTCATGCGTGCCTAACTGGAAGTGCTTGCCCACCACGTCGGCCTGGATGGGCAGCTCGCGGCCGCTGCGCTCGGCGAGCACCGCGAGAGTCACCGTGGCCGGCCGGCCGTAGTCGAAGATCTCGTTGAGGGCGGCGCGAATGGTGCGCCCGGTGTGCAGTACATCGTCTACCAGAATAATGTGTGCATCATCCACAGAGGTGGGCAGCTGAGAGGGTTTGACCTGAGGGTTCATGCCGATGCGCGAAAAGTCATCTCGATAGAAGGAGATGTCCAGCTTGCCCAACGGTTGTTTGATGCCGAGGGCCTCGTGCAGGCGTTCCGCAAGCCACACACCGCCGGTGTGGATGCCGATCATCAAGGCGTCTTCGATAGCAAAATCGTCAGCGAAGTCTTGTTTGAATTTGCGGCCCAGGTCGGCTGCGATGTCGTCGATGAGTTGTTGCATTGCCTGTTCTTGCTAGTGCTGGGCCATCAGCCAGGATTCGAGGATGATCTTGGCCGCGACCTTGTCTATATCCGCCTTTTTGTGTGCTCGGCCGCGCAGCTCTGCCTCGGCTTGCAGTGAGGTGAGGCGCTCGTCCATAAAATGGGCGGGCAGATTGTACCGTCCGTGTAACTGATTCCCAAATCGTTGTGCGCGATGGCTCAGTTCACTCTCGCTGCCATCCATGTTCAGCGGCAGGCCCACCACCACCTCGTCCGGCTGCCATTGTGCAAACAGTTTGCTGATGGCGTCCCAGTCCGGCTTGCCGTCGTTGGCACGCACCGTGGTCAGCGGCGAGGCGGTGGCGGTGAGTTCCTGGCCCACGGCTACGCCGATGCGTTGCAGGCCGTAGTCGAAGCCCAGGAAGGTGCGGCTGGGTTTGTTGCTGCTTGCAGTCACATTGCTCACGCGTGCCCCGCATCACCGGTGAGCTGGTGGATATCCACGCCCAGCAGGCTGGCGGCGGCTTCCCAGCGTTTGTCCACCTCGGTGTCGAACAACAATTCAGTGTTGGCCGGCACATTGAGCCAGGCGTTGTCACGGATCTCCTCTTCAAGTTGGCCCGCACCCCAGCCGGCATAGCCCAGTGCCACCAGGCTCTTCTCAGGGCCGCGGCCTTCGGCCATGGCGGTGATGATGTCGTTGGAGGTGGTCAGGGCGATCTTGTCGGTAACCGGCAGGGTTGCCTCCCATTGTTGATCCGTCGGGTGCAGGACGAAGCCGCGATCCACGTCCACCGGACCGCCGCGGAATACAGGGCTGTTGGCCAGCGGGGTCTTTGGCGAGACATGCTTCATCTGCTCGATGAGTTCGCCCACGGTGAGATCCACCGGCTGGTTAATGACGATGGCCATGGCACCATTCTCGTTGTGTTCGCAGATGTAGGCGACCGAATGAAAAAAATTGGGGTCCTGCAATGTAGGCATTGCAATGAGGAACTGGTTTTTCAGATAACCGGACTCGGCCATGGGGCTAGTATGCGGCACAAGGGGGCGGGCTCACAAGCATTGTGTACGATTTACAGCCGCTGAACGCTTGGTGGTTGTTTATGCGAAAGGTGTAGTAAGCGCAAAGGTCGCAGAGGCGCAGAGGACGTGAAGAAAACCTTTTGGTTTCGCTACGGGAGATGAAAACGTTACCTTTTTGCTTTATCCCACCGTGGTTTTGTCTATAGAAGGACTGCCTGCTTCATCACTCCGGGGCACGATTCTATGGATGGGGAAGGTAGAGCGATGTAGGATGCCAACGTCGTGGCCAAAATCTAGTAACTCGCTAATTTCTCTGGACGCCGGCCTGCGCCGGAGTGACGGAAGTCCTGTATTTCACTTTTAAAACTTTGCGTCCTTTGCGCCTCTGCGACCTTTGCGTTTACAACTCCCAGCCCAGCCCAGCCCAGCCCAGCCAGCCAACATCTCATTTCGCCGAAAAGCGCTTGCCCGCCTCGAACACCCAGGTGCGGGTGATCACCAGTTCGTCCACGTCCTTGCGGATGTCCTCGGGAAAACGCGCAAAGGGCGCGGCCAGGCGCACGATGCGGATGGCGCCGTCGTCGAGGATCTTGTGTCCGGACGACTGGCGGATCTTGATGGCCTTGATGCTGCCGTCCTGGCTGATGGTCACCGACATGATCAGGCTGCCGGAGAGTTTTTTGCGCCGTGCCTCGTCGGGGAAGTTGATGCGGCCGATGCGCTCCACCTTGGCCCGCCAGGCCTCTTCGTAGCTGGCGTATTTGTATTCCCTGGTACGCGCGGAGATGTACTTGCGCTTGGGGCGGTGGGCGAAGACCCGCTGGGTCTGGTCGATCTCCGCGGAGAGGCGGGCGATTTCCTTGCTGCGCGCGAGCAGTTGCGCGGCGGTGAGGGTCTGTTCCTGTTTCACCTGCGGGGTATTGAGGCCCGCGGTGAGGCTGCGCTCGGACTTGGCGGTGGTGAGAATTTCCTGGCGCTGGGGCTCGGGCTGGGCGGCGAGCTGCGTCTGCGGTACCACCTCCTGTATCTCACCGGTTTCCCCGGTGGGTACCACGGGGATTTCCTCGGTGGACGGGCGGACCTTTTCCTCGGTGTCCCCGCCGCCTTCCTGGTTGGCCTGGGCGAGAAAATCGGCATCCTTTATTTCCTTGTCGCTGCGGCTTTGCACCAGGGTGACTTCCAGCCCCGGGAGTTTTTGTGGCGGCGCGCTGCGGTCTTCGCCGCTGAAGCTGATGCCGAGAATGATCAGGCTGTGCAGCACAATAGCGAAAAAGATGGTCAGGCTGAGGCGGTCGCCCGTGCCGATTTTTGGCCGCATGGGCGGGCGTGGTGGGAGTGCTTGAGCGGTGGCCATGGTTACGAAACTTAGAGAGTGGTGCGGCAAATCAGTTCAACGTCCGTTCGGAGAAGCCCCCATGTTAGCGCCTTTTATGGCGTTGAGGGCAATGGTTTTTTCAAGCGTCCCAGTACGGTGCGGGTCAACAGGCCGCTGACCACGCCCAGTACGGCGGCCAGTGTCATCAATAGCGGATACAGGGCCAGCAAACCTGAGTGTGGTACGAATACCACATAGGCCAGCCAGAATTGCCCGCTCATGTGGGCCAGGGCCGCAGCCACTCCGAATCCCAGGGGGCTAACCGCCCAGCGGGGAAAGCCTCGTGAAAAGGCGAACAACAGGCCCAGCACGCCCACGCTGGCCAGGGCGCCCGCGGCGGAGAGAAAGAAGGTCGGCGACAAAAAGGTGCCGATGAGAATACTGCCCACCAGTACCCGTAACAGCGCCACCCAGGCTGCCATTTGCCAACCGTAGCGACACAGCACCATCAGCGTCACCACATTGGCCAGCCCCGGTTTGATCCCGGGCAGCGGGCTGGGCAGGGCGCTCTCGGCGATGTGAATGGTGATGGCCAGCGCGGCAAAACCGGCGATGAGATGGTCGTCGCGGGTGGTCTGGAGGGTCTGGTTCATTTGGTAGGTCCGTGTTGTAAACGCAGAGGACGCAGAGGCGCGGAGAACGCAGAGTTTTTATTTTGATCAACCTCGAGCAATGAAACAGCCCCTTGGGCATATTTATCCGCTGCGTCCTGTCCAAATGGATTTCTTTGCGCCCTCTGCGCCTCTGCGTCCTCTGCGTTAAACACACCGCACCACAAACAACCTCTCTGCAAGCCGCCACCCATGATCAAAAATTGATGGCGTCGAAGCGCGGATCACTGGCCAGAATCTGCAGGCTCACCTTGTTGGGCAGGCAGATGGCCACCTCGCCGCCCTGGCTGAGCCAGCCGGTGTGCACGCAGAGCTTGTTGGGGCAGGGGGAATCCACGAAGCGCGCCTGGCCGTCGCGCACCTGGATATGGCTGTGGCCTAGCGGCCCCGGCACCTCGAGGTCCTGATTGTGGAACAGGTCGAGCCGTGCCCAGCGCTTGCCATTGACCAGCACCACGGCCTCGGCGCCGTGGCCGTCGGCCTGCCAGAAGGCCGTGTACAGGCCTGCCAGCAGGGTCGCCGCCAGCAGCCACACCAGCCCGTCGCCCCGGCTGAGTTTGAAGCCCATCATAGCGGGGCGCTGAGCTGAACCTCAGGAGGGAGTTGGCTGTCACCGCGCGGTTCAAAATAAAGTCGTTCACGGATGCCGGGGGTGATCTGAATGTTGCCAGTGTCGTCCACCAATATTGCCCCGCTGATGCCCATGGCGCGGGCCACGGGCAGCCAGTTCTTTTCCTCCGGCCCGGCCACGAACAAGGCGGTGGCCGCGGCATCGGCCAGGTCGGCCAGCTGGCTGAATACCGTCACCGAACTGAGCCCCTGGGCTGGGTAGCCCGTGCGCGGGTCGATGATGTGGTCGTAACGTTTGCCCTGCCAGTCGAAGTAGCGCTCGTAATCGCCGGAGGTGAACACGCTTTCGTCGCCCTGCACCTCCACCGAGGCCAGAATCCCCGCCTCGCGTGGATGGCGAATGCCCACCCGCCAGGGGCGCTCGCCGTGGCGGCCAATGGCGCGCAGGTCGCCGCCGGCGTTGACCACCGCGTTGTTGATGCCCAGCTCACGCAGCACCTCGATGGCGCGGTCCACGGCGTAGCCCTTGGCGAAGGCGCCGAAATCCAGTTTCAGCGCCGGGTTTTGCGCCTGGATCTGGATACCGTCGCGACGGATGTCCGTCATGCTGGGGTGTTGGTCCACGATGGCGCGAATCGCCGCGTCGCTGGGCGGCGGACCCTTGGGTGGATCGTCGCTGGCGAAACCCCACAGGGCGATGAGTTTGCCGATGGCCGGATTGAACAGGCCGCCGCTGCGCCGGGATAGCTCGGTGCCCCGTTCGATGAGCGGCAGAATAGAGGGGGGTGCGCTGAAGGGCTGGCCCGTGGCCAGCAATTCGTTGACTCGCCCCAGGGGCCCCGGGTGCCAGGCGTGCCAGGTGTTGTGCATGTAGTCGAAGTCTTCGGCCAGCCGCGCCACGGCCTGTTGACCCTGCTTGGGCTCCACGCCCCAGAGCTGGACGTCCACCACGGTGCCGAACACCAGCAGCTGTTCGTGATAGGCCGCGGGCTGGCGCTCGCAGGCAGCGAGAAAAATGACGACAAAAAACAGAAAAAAGCGGGTAACGGTTATGATCATGCGGATAACTTGCGCTCAATGGCATCCATCAACTGGGCGGCGATGTCCAGCCCGTAGAGGGCGTCCAGCTCGCGGATGCAGGTGGGGCTGGTGACGTTTACCTCGGTGAGATAGTCGCCGATCACGTCCAGACCCACGAACATCAGGCCCATGGCCTCGAGCCGGGGTGCTACCTGTTCGCAGATCCAGTAATCCCGCTCGCTGAGTGCCACGCCCACCCCGCTGCCGCCCACCGCCAGGTTGCCGCGGGTCTCGCCCTTGGCGGGCACCCGCGCCAGGGCGTAGGGCACGGGCTCGCCGTCGATGAGCAGGATACGCTTATCGCCGGCGCTGATCTCGGGGATGTAACGCTGGGCCATGGCATATCGACCGCCGTGCTCGGTAAGGGTTTCGAAAATTACCCCCACGTTGGGGTCGTTGGCACGTACACGGAAGATGGAGGCGCCGCCCATGGCGTCCAGGGGCTTGAGGATGATGTCGCCGTGCTCGGCGAGAAATTCGCGTAATTGGGGCTGGCTGCGAGTCACCAGGGTGGGCGGCGCACACTGTGGAAACCAGGTGCTGGCCAGCTTTTCGTTGGCTTCTCGCAGGGCGCTGCTGCGGTTGACCACCAGGCAACCTTCGGCCTCGGCCAGGGCCAGCATCTGCGTGGCGTACAGATATTCGGTGTCGATGGGCGGGTCCTTGCGCATCAGCAGCACATCCATCTCCGCCAGGGGCCGGTCGATAGCCTCGCCGAGGCTGAACCAGTCTGTGGGATCGTCGCGCACGGTGAGCGGGCGCAGCCGGGCGCGGGCCTGGCCGTCGCGCAGGTAGAGATTGTTCATCTCCAGGTAGTGCAGCGACCAGCCGCGGGCCTGGGCCGCAAGCGCCATGGCCAGGCTGCTGTCCTTGTGCGGCTTGATGCCGGCGATGGGATCCATGAATAGGGCCAGGGTCGTCACGTGAGCGAGGCATCCTGTGTGAAGGTTTTGAAGGTGATCAAGAAACGTCCATCATATTATCACCGGTTTTCAGACCAAAAGAATCTGCAACTTGCCGTAAGCAAACAAGGTTTTCCATAAAAAGTCGCTTGGCCTTGTCGATTGGCCTTTAAGTATCTGTAAGTGCGGCCGATAGTGTGGATGACCTGTCAGACTCACCGATATCACCTTGAGCGGCAGGCACTTATGGATTGTACTTGAATAATGTGATAAATAAATGGGGCAATGCCTTTGATTTAACAGGTGTGTTTTCGGTATACCACGGTCAACAACGTCAGGGGCAGCAAACCTGATGGGCCGCCGGGCCGCAACACAGTCTGGCCACTCACACGCAGCCAACAAATGGCGGCACTAGAACAACAGGATGTGGCGGCACCTGAACTGGCCTTTCCCAAACTGACATGATACGCCCAGGCTGTACAGCCTTGGGTATATTGAACGACTGCAACCGAACTCGAGGTGGAACTGGTGTCCAGCGATACAGAAGAAACCAGCCTGGAAGGCATCAAGGTCATGGTCATCGATGACAGCAAGACGATTCGTCGCACGGCGGAAACCTTGTTGAAGAAAGCCGGCTGCGATGTGGTCACGGCTACCGACGGTTTTGAGGCCCTGGCAAAGATTACCGATCAGAATCCTGATCTGATTTTCGTGGACATCATGATGCCGCGCCTGGATGGCTACCAAACCTGTGCACTGATCAAGAAAAACCATAACTACAAAAATACGCCGGTGATTTTACTGACCAGTAAAGATGGTCTGTTCGATCGTGCCCGCGGTCGTATCGTGGGCTCGGACCGGTATCTCACCAAACCCTTTACCAAGGACGAATTACTGGGCGCCATCAAGGAGCACCTGGCGGCCGAACATTAACCACCCCTGCGTAAATGCGCTAACTCTTGGAGAAGCATTCCATGGCAAATATCTTGATCGTAGATGACTCGCCCACCGAAATTCACGTTCTGACATCCATGCTGGAAAAACATGGGTTTTCTGTCTGCACCGCAAACAGTGGTGAAGAGGGTGTTGAAAAAGCCAAGGCGGAAAGGCCCGATCTGATCCTGATGGACGTGGTGATGCCGGGCATGAATGGTTTTCAGGCATCGCGTTCCATTTCCACGGATGCTGAAACCAGTGGCATTCCCATTATCATCGTCAGCACCAAGGATCAGGAGACAGACAAGATGTGGGGGCTGCGCCAAGGCGCTAAAGATTACGTCACCAAACCGGCTGATGAGAAAGAGCTGATCAGCAAAATCAACAGTCTTTTGGGCACCTGATTCCAATAACAGTTATCGGATAACAAGACGTGGCCAGCAAACAACATCCTTTCGAGCTTCTTCAGGAACTGGAGCGAGAAAGCAAAAAATATGCAAAGGGTTTGCCGCAGCAAACAGAAACACGCAGTCTGTGGACTGGTATCGGTTTTCGTTTGGGCGACATCGAAATGGTAGCACCGCTGACCCAGGTCAACGAAATTCTGCATATCCCCAAGCTGACCCTGGTGCCGGGTACCCTGCCGTGGATCAAAGGTCTGGCAAACATCCGCGGTACATTACTACCCATTGTTGATTTACAAAGTTATCTGGGCCAACGGCCGATACACGTGCGCCAACAATCACGCATTCTGGTGATACATCAAGGAGAGCTGGATGTAGGTCTGCTGGTTGATGAAGTAATCGGTTTGCGACACTTTGACCCGGAGGAGCGGGTATCGCGCATTCGTAAAATGGAACCCGCCGTAAAGTCACATATCCGCGGCGCCTTCCAGCAGAATAAAAAGATCTGGCACCTGTTCGATATGACAACTCTGATTGATGATCCACAATTTTACAAGGTCGCCGTTTAACACATAACCATAAATAATTACTTTACGTTACCTGAAACGCCAAACTTATGGGCTAGGAGCCAAGTACGATGAAAATAGCATCCAAAACAAAATTCACCGCAGATACTGGCTTACTGTTAATGGGCGGTGCGCTGCTGATCCTGCTGGCATTGTCCGCTGGCATATTCGTTTATGTAGGCACGCAAACCAATTACGATAAGGAATACATCAGTATCGCGGGTGAGCAGCGCGTGCTTTCACAAAGTATCGTGAAAAATGCTGCGGAATCATCCAGTGCCCGTGTTTCGGCATTCCGCCTGCTGAAACAATCCCGTAACCAGTTTGAGCATAACCTCAACCTGCTGCGCGAAGGTAATCCCGAAACCGGTCTGCCACCCTCGCCATCGCAGGTTGAAGATAATCTTGTAGCCGTTGAGACGCTGTGGAAATCCTTTGGCAACAACGCCGACACTATTCTTCGCGCCGAAGGCACCATTCGCATGCTGAGTGAGTTTGTTGCCGCAGTGAACGAAACCATGCCCAATCTGCTGGCGTTGTCTGATGAAGTTGTCAGTCTGATGATTGAGACAGGCGCCAGTCCGAGTCAGGTGTATATTGCCAGTCGTCAGTTGATGCTGGTGCCCCGTATCTCGGTTAACGCCAACAAAGTGCTGGCGGGTGGTGTAGGCGCTTCTGCCGCAGCTGAGCGTTTCGGTCGTGATGCAGCGTTGTTTGGACGCGTACTGGATGGCATGTTGAAAGGTAATCGGCGCATGAATATCCGTCGGGTATCTGATCCTGATGCGCGCGAGAAACTCAAGGAAGTCTCTGAACAATTTGAAACGGTGCATGAATTGGTGGGCCGCATCCTTGAGCAGACGCCGACCCTGTTCAAGGCACAGAAGGCGGCTAGTACGATGGTGGCCAAGAGTGAAGATCTTCTCAACGCCACAACAGAACTGCGTAATGCCTATATTCAGTTGGGTAATGACCGTGTTATCACCAATACAACGGGTTATCTGTTGGGTGGTGCGGCGCTGTTGATCCTCATCTGGCTGGGTGTGAAGATCCAGAATGATACCAAGCGGCGGCTGGAGGTTACTGCACAGCAAAACAAGCAGAATCAGGAAGCCATCATGCGCTTGCTGGATGAGATTGGTGATCTCGCCAATGGTGATCTGACCACATCGGCTACAGTGACAGAAGACATCACCGGCGCCATTGCAGACGCCATCAACTACACCATTGACCAGCTGCGTCGACTGGTGTCCACCATCAACGAGACTACCGTGCAGGTGTCATCCGCAGCCCAGGAAACACAGGCCACGGCCATGCATCTTGCCGAGGCCAGTGACCATCAGGCCGAGCAGATTACGGCGGCATCGGCGGCCATTAACGAGATGGCCATTTCCATCGATACCGTCTCCGGCAATGCCGTTGAATCCTCGGAGGTGGCAACCCGCTCTGTGGAGATCGCCAAAAAGGGTGCCGGAGCGGTGCAGGATACCATCCGCGGCATGGACACCATTCGCGAGCAGATCCAGGAAACCTCGAAACGTATCAAACGTCTCGGTGAAAGCTCACAGGAAATCGGTGACATGGTGGAGCTGATCAACGACATTGCCGATCAGACCAACATTCTTGCCCTTAACGCCGCCATCCAGGCCGCCATGGCCGGTGAGTCCGGTCGCGGTTTCGCGGTGGTGGCCGATGAGGTGCAACGACTCGCTGAAAAATCCACCGACGCCACGCGTCAGATCGAGGCATTGGTGAAAACCATTCAGTCCGATACCAACGAAGCAGTGGCCTCCATGGAACAGTCCACCACCCAGGTGGTGGAGGGTGCAAAGCTTGCACTTAATGCCGGTGAATCGTTGGCGGAGATCGAGGAGGTGTCGACCCACCTGGCCGAACTTACCACCTCCATTTCCGAATCTGCCCAGCAACAGGCCACTGCGGCATCCAGTATTTCCGAGAGTATGAATGTGATCCAGGAAGTGACCACGCAGACCTCGGCGGGTACCAACGAGACCTCGGCATCCATCGGTAATCTGGCCGACTTGTCGAACGAGCTGCGTAAATCCGTTGCCGGCTTCAAGCTGCCTGAGTAAGCACCGTTAGCCCGCACCTGACATTGCTCATACGGTGACGCTTTCGATGAAACCGAATATGGAGTATCTGCCCGGTTACGAAGAGCTTGCAGTGAAACGCCTCCCACAAATGGAACCTGAACAGTTCCAGCAATGGGCGGCGTTGCTCAAGCAGCGTACCGGCATGCGCCTGCCCGATAACCGTACCTCTTTTCTCGCGACCAATCTGGGTATGCGCATGCGCGAGCTGGGTATCAATGACTACCAGACCTATTTTGATTTTGTGCAAAAAGGCCGTGAGGGTGCCATCGAGTGGGATCGGCTGGTGCATCATCTCACTGTGCACGAGACCCGTTTTTTGCGTCAGGAAAGTGTGATTTCCCTGATTTGCGAAGAACACCTCCCGGCGTGCCGAGAACAATGCAGCAGCCCGGCGCTGAACATCGATGTGTGGAGTGTGGGATGTTCCACCGGCGAGGAGCCATACAGCATCGCCATGGCCATTGATGACCACATGCAGCAAATGGGTTGCCAGTATTATCTTGGCATCACTGCCAGTGATATCAGTCGCAGTGCCCTTGCCCACGGGCGCAAAGGCATTTACTCCCGCCAGCAGGTAAAAAATATCGAGCCTCGCTGGCTGGACAATTATTTTAGCGTGACAGATGACGAAAAGTTTCAGGTCAACGAAGACCTGCGAAAGCGGGTTTGCTTCAATCACCTGAACATTCTCGACATAGGCGCGGCGCCTATTGGCATGATGGATATTATCGTCTGCCAGAATCTGTTGATCTATTTCGACAAAGAACAGCGCATTGCTATCGCCAATACCCTGGCGGCGCATTTGAAGCCGGGTGGCCTGTTGATTCTCGGTGTGGGTGAATTACTCAATTGGAAGCATCCCGAACTCACACGCTTTACGTACGCAAACACCTTGGCCTTCAAACGCCAGGCACATCTTTCTGACGGCCAGCACGGTCCCGACGCATAGGCGCGCAATATCATTATGGGCGAACAACTCGATTACACCACGCTGACGTGGGTCAAAGATGAAATCCAGGAAAGCCTGAATCAAACGCATCAGGCGCTGGAGGCGTACATCGAAGACACCAGCGATACCACGCAGATCCGTTTCTGCGCCACCTATCTGCATCAGATTTATGGCACTCTGCAAATGGTGGAGATTTATGGCGCCGCCCTGCTTGCTGAAGAAATGGAAAAGGTTGCCAATGCCCTGCTCAATGAGCAGATCGCCCAGCCACAGGATGCCTTTGAAGTTTTGATTCGCGCCACCTTGCAGCTGCCCGCCTATTTGGAACGTCTGGAAAACGGTCAGCCAGACATGCCGGTGGTGCTGACACCATTGCTCAATGACATGCGCGCCGCCCGGGGTGAGCCACTGCTCAGTGAAAATGCCTTTTTCACCCCCAATCTGAATACCCCACCACCGGAAAAACATCTGCCCCCGGGCAAGGATTATCCTGACAGCCAGGTTTATGCAAAAAAATTGCGGCCCATTTATCAGATTGCCCTGCTGGGAGTATTACGCGACAAGGATACCGCGGGCAGCCTGAAGAAAATGGCGGCAGTGATGCGCGAACTGCAAAATGCCTGCGAGGGCGCTGCCTGTCAGCGCCTGTGGTGGGTGGCAGGTGGCATCATTGAAGCACTGATCGATGAGGGGCTACAAAACAGCACAGCAGTAAAGATGTTGCTCGGCCAGGTGGACCGTGAGATCCGTCGCCTAATCAAAGACGGCGAGGCTGCTATTGAGGCCGCCGAGCCTGCCGACCTGATCAAGAATTGTCTCTATTATACAGGTACCGCCCTGTCCAGCGGGCCACGGGTGTCGGCGCTGAAGCAGGCCTTTGATCTCGAGGCCTTGCTGCCCTATGGCGGCTCAAGTGATGCGGCTGCCGATGAACTCAAGGGCACCACCGCGGACATCATGGACAGCGTATCCTCGGTGATCAAGGATGATCTTCTGCAGGTCAAGGATCAGCTGGACATTTTTGTACGCAATCCCGAGCGAGCGGTGGCCGACCTCAGTCCGTTGGCGGAAAACCTTTCCCGCACCGCTGATACCCTGGCCATGCTCAGCCTGGGGGATTTGCGTCGGGTGATCCAGGACCAGGCCTCGCATATCGAACAGCTGGTGGAAGCGGGTGAAAACCCCGCCGATGCCGACCTGATGGAAGTGGCCAGCGCCTTGTTGTACGTAGAGTCTTCACTGGATCACTTCAAAGAGATCAAACAAACCCCTGATAATGAACCGGCGCCGGATCTGGCCGTGGGTGATGAGGCCGACGCCGAAGTCCTGTTGCCCAAGACTGAACAGACACAGATCACCAACCTGGTGATCAAAGAAGCCAAGGAAGTGCTGGCCGATGTAAAGGAAGGCTTCAACACCTTCGCCGTGGAGCCCGAACAATTCGATGCCATTACCAGCGCCCCCGCCAAACTGGCCCAGATACAGGGTGCCCTGGCGGTGATGAATCTCGATCGAGCGGCAAGACTGCTGGGCGCCGCCAACGCCTTTATTCGCGAAGATGTAATCGCCGCCCAAGCGCACCCGGACAATGCTCAACTGGATACCCTGGCCGATGCGATCACCAGCATCGAATATTACCTGGAAGCCATTGAAGAAGGCCGCGGCCAACCTGAAGGGGTGCTTGCGGTGGCGGAGATCAGTGTCGAACAGCTGGGTCATCCCATGGATTCCGTGCCCGACCAGATCCTCGTGGCTGACGATGCCATGCCTGGCGAGCAACAGGCAGCGGATGTTGCCGATACTCATGAAGCTGAAGTGATGGAACCACAAGGCGGTGACGATGCCGCTATCAGTGAGCTCACCCTGGATACCGAGATTGAGGTGGCAGCATCGGACAGTTTCGATGCAGAGGCCACCCAGGAAATGGCAGCGTCAGAAACATTGCCGGAAGCGGCACCGGAAGCAATGGAAACACCACCGGCCGCAGCCGAGCCCGAAGAATATCTGGAAGAGGATATCGACGAAGAGATTCTCGAAATCTTTGTCGAAGAGGCCGACGAAGTGCTCGGCACCATGACCGACTGTCTGCACGCCTGGCGGGCCAACAACGAGGATGCAAAATCCCTGGAAACCCTGCGTCGTTCCTATCATACCATCAAAGGCAGTGGCCGCCTGGCCGGCGCCATGGTGATGGGCGAATTTGCCTGGGCCATTGAAAGCCTGCTCAATCGGGTGTTGGACAACAAGATTGCACCCAGCCCCGGGATGTTCGCCCTGCTGGAGAAAGCGGAAACCGTGGTGCGTGGTCTGTTGGCGCATCTTAAGAAAGAAACAGATGTGCGTCCGCCGCTCAAGTCACTGGCGGCGCAAGCAAATGCCATGGCAGAAGGTACCGAGTTCGCGGTTAGCGATATCGCCTCGGTGGATATCATTTCACCCAGTGAGAGCACAGTGGAACCCGTCCAGGTTGACAGTGGGGATTCTGAGTCTGAGTCCAGCGTTGGTGAAGCGCCCTCAGCTGTTTTAATCGAAGAGCCCTCAGCTGTTATAAGTGAAGAGCCCTCAGCTGTTTTAAGTGAAGAGCCCTCAGCTGTTTTAAGTGAAGAGCCATCAGCTGTTATAAGTGAAGAGTCCCCGGCAGAGTCAGGTGAAGCACCTTCGCTGACCCTGGAAGAGACATCACAGGAACTCAGCCTGGATGCGAACGAGGATGGCCTTAGTCACGAGATGGTTGAAGAGGACGAGGGTCTGTTGCTGGAAGAGAGTCAGGTGGATGAGCTCTCTCTTGAGCAGGAGGATGTCGGCCCAGAGGCCTCCTC
>DRKQ01000129.1 GCA_011051685.1 Gammaproteobacteria bacterium | reverse complement strand
TTCCTTCATGCGAGATCGCGAACCATATCTGGGTTTGGCGAAGGTTCCGCAGCTGAATATTCGGTTGTTTTATCAATTTTCCAGGCGCAAGCTGCGTGTAACTTTTCTTTGCTTGCCCAAAGAAAAGTCACCAAAAGAAAGGGCATCCTACGATTTTGTCGCTACGCGACTGCCCTGCGCTTCTCGCCTTCATTGGTGCGAAAATAAACTCGCTCGCTGCACTCCCTCAGACAAATTTCCGCGTAACCCAATGAAGGCTGAGATGCTCGGCTGCATCGAAAGGATTGAACTGCGTCGTAGATTCGAAGGTTTCAATTTTTACTCCCTCTCCCCTTGAGGGGAGAGGGTTGGGGTAAAGGGTGTTAGTACCTTCGTGTTTCACCGACGAATCGGCAGGAAAGTCGATTCGCACAACCGAAGGCTGCCCGGAGGGCGAGGCACATGGATGTGCCGAGTGAGCACCGGAGTCCTTTGTGGAAAAGGTCCGCAGGGGCGCGGCATGGATGGCCCGTCGGAAAACCACCGCAAAGGATGAGGAACGCAGGGTATCCCGAAGGGATGAAACACAGGGTGGACTTAGATTCGCGCCATCCTTGGCGCTCACCCTATGGGCGCTTTGCGTCCCAATTTGTTCCAAACAAATTGGTCTTTTGGTTACTTTCCTTTGGCCGTGCAAAGACAAATTCGTCTGGAACGAATTTGGACAGCTTTAGCTGGCCCGAAGGGTGAAGACCAGGGATGGCCTTCACAGAAGTAACTCGCAGCTAAAGCTGACCGGCTAAAGCCGGTGGTTTAAACCTTCATATTGGAAAATTAAAAAATCTACTGTGTTCGATAGACTGAGAAACAGGACACCAATCTTACGTTGGGGTTCATATCTCACCCCAACCTATGGACTGGATTCCGGACTTCGCCAGAATGACGGAAAACAGTTAGAAAGGGGGACACCGCCCACCATTATTCACAAAACTAAAGTTCACCTGAGTGGTGGGCGATGCCCACCCCACAAACTTTTCTCTTTTATCTTTCCCCTGTTCTCTGCCCTCACCCATTCAACACCAGCGTCCCCACCAACTGCCCCACTTCCGCCAACTCATGCCGCTCCAGATAATCCACGATCCCGTCGTTAATTTTTTTGCACACTAACGGATCATAAAACAGCGCCGTGCCCACACCCACTGCAGACGCCCCGGCAATCAAAAATTCAATGGCATCGTTGGCGTTGCAAATCCCGCCCTGGCCGATGATGGGAATGTCGTGGCCCTTACACACCTGATACACCTGATGGGTTTTCAACAGGGCAACGGGTTTGATGGCGGGACCGGACAGACCGCCCTGGTTGTTGCCGATGATCGGGGTGCGTGATTCCACGTCGATGGCCATGCCCATCAGTGTATTGATCACCGCAAAGGCGTCGGTGCCGGCCTCGATGCAGCGCCGGGCGTTTTCGGCGATGTCGGTCTGGTTGGGGGAGAGTTTGGTGATCAGGGGTTTTTCGGTTTGCCCACGCACCGCCTCCACCACGCGGGCGGACATGTCCGGGTCGTTGCCGAAGGCCACGCCGCCCTCCTTGACGTTGGGACAGGAGATGTTGATCTCCATGGCGTCGATCTCGGAGTCATCAAACAGGCGCGCCACCTCGGCGTATTCTTCCACGGTGGAGCCGGAGATGTTGGCGATGAAGCGCGTCTCGGCGAAATCCAGCGTGGGCAGGATCTCGTTGACCACGTGTGCGGCGCCGGGGTTTTGCAGGCCGATGGCGTTGATCATCCCCGCGGGGGTTTCGCACACCCGGTGCGGCGGGTTGCCCAGGCGCGCTTCCAGGGTGGTGCCCTTGAGGCACACGGCGCCCACATCGCGATTGGTAAAGCCCTTTACCCGCGTGTATTCTTCGCCGAAGCCGACGCAGCCGGAGAGCAGGACGATGGGGGTGTCGAAACGCATGCCGCAGAATTCGGATACCAGCATGGCTTTTTGGGATTCGTGCACGGGCGATCCTTACTGTTTATAGACCTCACATAAGTTTACTGGATTCCGGCCTGCGCCGGAATGACAGAAATACTCGAGCCTGATTATGTTTCATGTTGTTTTATTCCAGCCAGAGATCCCGCCCAACACCGGCAACATCATTCGCCTGTGCGCCAATTGCGGTATGCAGTTGCATCTTATTCACCCGCTGGGGTTCGACATGGAGGAAAAGGCGCTGCGCCGCGCCGGGCTGGATTATCACGAATTTGCCTCAGTACACGAACACGCCTCGCTGTGTGCCTTTGTCGCCGCGGTGAACCCGGAGCGCATCTTCGCCTGCACCACCAAGGGCAAGCAAGATTACACCACGCCTGCGTATCAGCCGGGGGATGCATTTTTGTTTGGCCCGGAGACGCGCGGCCTGCCGCCGGAGGTGATCGAACCGCTGGCGGATGAAGAACGCCTGCGCATTCCCATGCGGCCGGACAACCGCAGCCTGAACCTGTCCAATGCCGTGGCCATCATTATTTATGAGGCCTGGCGACAGCTGGGGTTCGACGGGGCGGGTTAACCACCGGTCAATCTGAAGATATCGTGCACTTCCGTGTGACCCGCACGGATATGCAGAACGGCGAGGGCGATGTGCGAGCCCCAATAGGTCCACACCAGCGCGCCGATGGCACCGTGCACCTCGCCCACCAGATCCACCCATTGCGGGATGTCCCCCTGCTCCGGCCAGAACAGGAACAGCACACTACCAGTCAGCACCATACCGGTGACGGCCAGCAATCCCAGGCCGTGCACAAAACCGGGTAGGCCACCGCGCGCACCACCTTCCGGCAACGCACCCCGTTTCAGGGTGGCGATATCGGCCTTGATCTCGGCCCGGCCGGTGGCATCCCAGGGAAACAGATGATGCAAACCGCTGCCCCCACGTTGCAGCAGCGAGGCCAGCCAGTGCAGCAGCACGACGGCCAGTGCCGCCATACCTACGCTTTCGTGGATCTCGAAGGCCAGCCTGGCCACGGCGCTGGCCCCCTCGTCCTCACCGGGGGGTTCCATTACAAGGCTGGCGAGAAGTTGCGTGCTCACGGTAAGCACCAATCCGAGATGCAACCAGCGGGTCGATTTACTCCAGCGGTTCGCTGCCATGGCGTCCATCTCCTCTGCCTCGAGAATTGAATTTGTATCAAAAAGGCGCGGACACGGTAACACCGCGCCGTGACTCCCTCCAGCACGGCGTTTAACTCAGCTCTGGCTTTTGATGGCGGTCGAGCAGTGCCTTTACCGCCTTCTTGGGTTTGCGTGCCTCGTACAGCACGGCGTAGACCTGCTCGGTAATGGGCATATCCACGCCCCGGCTCAGGGCCAGTTCGCGCACCTCGCGGGCGGTCTGCACCCCCTCCACCACCTGGTCGATAGCGGCCAGGGCTTCTTCCAGGCGCTGACCCCGGCCCAGGGCCAGGCCAAGACGTCGGTTGCGGGACTGGTCGTCGGTGCAGGTGAGCACCAAGTCGCCCAGGCCGGCGAGCCCCATGAAGGTTTCCCGCTGGCCACCCAGCACCTCGCCCAGGCGCATCATCTCCGCCAGGCCACGGGTGATCAAGGCGGTGCGCGCATTGGCGCCGTAGCCCAGGCCGTCGGCGATGCCGGCGGCGATGGCCAGGACGTTTTTCACCGCTCCGCCCACTTCCACGCCAGGCACGTCATGGCTGGTGTAGGCACGAAAGGTGGAGCTGTGCAGACGGGCCGCCAGATCGGCTGCAAAACCCTCATCGTTGGAGGCCACGGTCACTGCGGTAGGCAGGCCCTCGGCCACCTCGCGGGCAAAGGTGGGGCCGGAGACCACGGCCATGGGCACGGCCTCGCCCAGCACCTCTCCGGCCACCTCGTGCAACAACTTGCCGGAGCCGGACTCCAGGCCCTTGGTGGCCCAGGCCAGGCGGGTCTCGCCGTCCAACACATCCCGGAGCTGGTCAAGCACGGCGCGAAAGGCATGACTGGGCACCACCACCAGCACATCCTGTACCCCGGCCAGGGCCGTGCTCAGATCGGCGCTGAGGTGCAACGACTCTGGCAGGGGGATGCCGGGCAGGTAACGCTCATTGCAGCGGGCGGTGTCGATGTCGGCCATGAGTTCAGGCTCATGGCCCCAGAGAGTCACCGGCCCCCCGGCCCGACATAACTGGATGGCCAGGGCCGTGCCCCAGGAGCCGGCGCCGAGAACGGTAATGGGATAGAGGGTTTTAGTCATGCCAACGCGATCCCTGCGTCAGTAGGCACGGCTGTGCCGGCGCCGCTCAGTGTACGGCCTCTTCGGTCGCAGCTTCCTCTTCCTGCTGCTGGTGTTGGGCCAGCAGGGCGTCAAAATTCACCGGCGCCAGCAACAACTGCGGGAAACCCCCTTTCGCCACCAGATCGGAGATGGCCTCGCGGGCATAAGGAAAGAGAATGTTGGGACAGAAACTGCCCTGCATGTGGGCCTGCTCGTCCTCGCTGAAACCGGCCATGGTGAACACCCCGGCCTGATGCACCTCCACCAGGTAGGCGGTTTTCTCACCCAACTTCGCGGTGACGGTGACGGTGAGTACCACCTCCATCACGTCTTCCGCCAGCGGCTTGCCCGAGGTCTGCAATTCGATGTTGACCGTGGGCTTCCATTCCTCGGTAAACACCTCCGGGGAATTGGGGGTCTCGAAGGAAATGTCCTTCAGGTAGATTTTTTGCAAGGTGAATTGCTGTTGATCCTGCCCGTCACCCTTGGCGGCGGCCTGGCTGTTTTCGTCTGACATGAGCGGTATTCCGAGTTGGGCCCGATGGGCGGAAACAAAGGGGGGATTTTAACGGGTTATGCGTGCTGGCGCACCCAGGCCAGCAAATTGGGTAAATCCATGGCCCCGGACATACGCGCCACTTCCCTGCCCTGCTTGTAGATCATCAGGGTGGGGATACTGCGAATCCCCAATTGCCCTGCCAAGGCCTGCTCCTGTTCCGAGTTGATTTTCACCAGGCGCATGTCGGGCTCCAGCTGCTGGGCGGCCTGGGCAAACACTGGTGCCATCATCTTGCAGGGGCCGCACCACGGCGCCCATACATCCACCAGGACGGGCACATCGCTCTTACTGACGTGGCGCTGGAAACGCGCCTGATCCAGTTCCAGCGGCGCGCCGGTGAACAAAGGTTTATGACAGACGCCACACTTGGCACCTGCGCCCAGCCTGGCCTGGGGCACACGGTTGATCGCGTCACAATGTGGACAGACAATGTGTAGATTTTCACTCATGGTGAGTGAATATGGGCGCCATGGATTTTTTCAAGTCTGAAGCGGAAAACTGGAAGGGCGCGGTTACGCCAGGCCCAGCAGGGGATCCAGTTCGTCATCCATATCCAGATCCACCAGGTCATCGAAACCACCAACGTGACGCTCGCCAATAAAAATCTGTGGCACCGAGGTGCGGCCTGAGCGCTGTTCCATTTCCTCACGCATGCCGGTTTCCTTGTCGACGCGGATCTCCCGGTATTTTACGCCTTTTTTGTCCAGCAGGTTTTTGGCACCGGAGCAGTAGCCGCAGAAGGCCGCGGTGTATATCACGACATCAGGCATTTGGGGGGTGCTTTCGCTCATGCGGCAGGCTCCTGTGGCTTTTCATCATCGGTAGACTGAAGGCCGAGCAGTTCATCCAGTTCACCCTTGTCTTCCAGGGCATACATGTCATCGCAGCCCCCTACGTGCACATCCCCGATGAAG
Organism: Gammaproteobacteria bacterium; assembly: GCA_011051685.1. Classification (GTDB taxonomy): domain Bacteria; phylum Pseudomonadota; class Gammaproteobacteria; order SZUA-152; family SZUA-152; genus SZUA-152. Next base: position 1,002 of record DRKQ01000129.1, on the reverse strand, counting down.
ATTTGTGGCACGGTGGTCTGACCATGGGCGCGTGACTCCATCTCGGTACGTTTGCTTTTGTCTTTATCGATGCGGATTTCCGTGAAACCCACGCCCTTGGCATTCAACAGGTCAATGGCGCGGGTACAAAAGGGGCACTGACGGGTGGTGTACACCACCACCTTACGGACCTCGCTGGAAGCCTCTGGCGACGACTCGCTGCTGCGTGAAGGCGCTGGTTCAGGCGGCGCGCCGGGCTCGGTCGTGGTGGGCAGGCTGGCCCGTTCCCAAGCCAGCATACCGCCCCCCATGTTATGTACATCGGCAAACCCCAGCTTCCTCAGTTTGCCGGCAGCCTGTGCGGAACGGGCCCCGGAGCGGCACACCAGGACAATGGGGCTGGCCTTATATGCCTGCAATTCTTGCACGCGATCTTCCAGCACACCCAAGGGGATATGGAGAGCATTCATGATATGCCCCTGCTGGTATTCCTTATCGGTGCGGACATCCACCACCAGGGCGTTTTTATGGTTGATCAGCTGAATGGCTTCGGTGGGCAGCACCATGCTGGCGGCACCCGGACCTATCCAGGTACGCGCCAGTAGAAACAGAATAATGAACAGGGCAACAAACAGTTCCCAGTTATTGGCGGCAAATTGACCGAAGTCCTGCATCACGGTTTTCTAAATCCCTGTCTTTCAAAATCTCGTTGCATGGCTGCGCACAGGCAGGCGCCCGGCACATGTTTTCAGTGTCGGCAATACTCTTGGAAGTGTGGGGCTCGACTACGGAAAATTCTAAGGTTGCGCACTATATAGAGGTCTCAGGAGAAAATCACTAACCAGAAGCGGCTTTTTTACTGCCATTATTGTTTACCATGGCTGACCAAAAAAGCCGGCCAAAATTGCTACCAAAGCCGGCACAGGAACCGTACAGGCAAACAACTACTCAGCGCTGCAAAAAACTTCCCGCATCATACCGATCAGGCGCAGGGTGCGCGCATCGCCGACCCGGTAAAACACC
>DRKQ01000128.1 GCA_011051685.1 Gammaproteobacteria bacterium | reverse complement strand
TTCCTTTTCCATGCGCGTGAAGGCCTCCTTGGCCAGCTTCCAGATATTGATGGCGGCCACGCTGATCAGGTTGGCCTGGGACTTTTCCCGCCGCGAGCCTTCACGGTTGCGCTGCGAGCGCTTGGAACGGTGCCACCGGGTTTTTAGACGCACGGCCATGGTGTTCTCCCGAGAATTATCATCCTGCCATTGTAATTCCCGCCCCCGGTTTTCGATAGCTACCCACTGTGGATAGCGCCCCCCCGCCACCGGACTGTCTCTTTTTAAACCCCAAATCCCCCAGCATTTGCTGGTTTTCAGCCACCCCCCGGCTCGCTACACTGAAACCGAGGTGACTCATGTTTGACCTGAAGAGACTCACGGAATCCGTGCAGAAAAACTGCCACATCTCCGATGCCCAGTACGCCGGGCAATACACGCTGTGTGTGTTTCTATTGAAGATGCGCGAGTACTACCGGTGGGAAAAGGCTATCCCCCAGTCCCAGCCCCTGTCCCGAGAGGCGGTGGGCGCCTGGCTCACGGAGCGGGAAAGCTACTGGGACGAACTGGACTCGCTTTCCTTCACGCCACTGCCCATTGGTGATCAGCACTTCGATCCCTTCGACTGCGCAGCCATCAACGCGACGCTCAACCCGCTGGGTTATGTCTACAGCGGTGGCATCGGCGTGTTTCACAAACCCTATTTCTTTCTCGGCAAGCTGGAAAAAAAGACCCGCCACAACGGCGTCACCCTGCTGGTCTCCGCCCGGGAATACGCCCGCGACCTGGTGGCGCCGCCGGCCATGTTGCTGGACGACACGGTGTACATCCGCAAGGAATGCCTGCGGCGGGTGATCTGGGAACGCATCGAGGAATGGCGCATGAAACACCAGACGGATACCGCCATGGCCCGCGCCCTGGCCTGCTACACCGAAGAGCCTGCCGCGCAACTGCCGGCAGACGGGGCCATGGAGGCACTGCTGGACCAGATCACCGACAACGAACTGGAAGCCGTGCTGCTGCACGAGATCGGCGAGGCCCAGGCCCGGCCGCTGCTGGGTGAACAATGGGAAGACCTGCTTGACGCCCTGCCGCCGCGCTCGGTGGCCGAACTCATGGTGCGCGCGGTGCGCGACCACCTGGCCGACAGCCTTAGCACCCTGCCCGCCCTGCTGGAGGCGCAAAACACCGCTTCGTTGCATTTCTACTTCGCCAACCTCACCGGCCTGCGCCGCGAGCTGTATCCCGAGGCCCTACAGGCCTATGCGGCCTGGGTGGACTCTGGTAGTCTCGCCCCTCTCGAACAACTCTGCCAGAAAGGTCAGCAACGCTGGCAACAACTGGCGCAGCAAATCCTTGCCCTCTACGCCGACACCCCCGACAGCAAGCAGCTGACCCAGTATATCGAACAGCTCTGCCAACCCACCCCTTGAATCTTTTGGAGTACCCAATGAGTAACCACGATCTCGATCTGCAAAGCGGCATCGCCGCCTTTGAGGCCAAAGACTTTACCAGCGCCCTGCGCCTGCTTTCCCCCCTCGCGGAAGGCGGCAATGCCGAGGCCCAGTACCGCCTGGGCATGATGTTTCAGAACGGCCTGGGCCGGGTGAAAAACGACACGCTGGGCAAGCAATGGATGCAGGCCGCCGCCGACCAGGGCCATGCCTACGCACAACACGGCCTGGGGGTGATGTACCTCTATGGCGAGGGGGTGGAAAAGGACGAGGTGGCCGCCGTGGAATGGTTTCGCCGCGCCGCCGAGCAGGGCCTGCCCGGCGCGCAAATGACCCTGGGCATGATGTACGAAAACGGCCAGGGGGTGGAGAAGAACGAGGTGGAGGCACGGCGCTGGTACAAGCTGGCGGATGCCAACAGTTAGGGTTAGGCGCCGTTACTATTAAGCCGGCCGGTTACCTCCTCCGTGTGCCGCTATCATCAATCTCAAAATAGTTGCAACAGTGTTTATCTTCAGTGGGAGCGCCTTCCAGGCGCGATTCGCGGCTAAAAGCCGCTCCCGCGGTATTTGCCGCCACAGTGCCATCACAGTAAGTGTACTAATAGCTGGCTTATGTTCACTTGCTGGCCCTTCCGGCCTTCCCAGGGTGGCGAATACCCAGTGATGTCTGTTAAACCTATTTTGAGCCCCTTGATAATCGCCGGGTTAATAGGCAGACATAAAAAAACGGGCCACTCCTGCTAGTGACCCGTTTTTTCAATTGTTTTTTTCAGCCTTGCCTATTTACCTTCCCAGGCCGAAAAATTATCAGCATTCTTCGCCTCGCCATCGGCGTAACCGGCTTCGTAAGCCTCGTTCAGGCGTTGCTCTTCCACCTTGGGATTCTGCAGGTAGCCACTCGCCCAACCCACAATGTAGTCACGGGAAACATTGGCTTTTTCCATCTTATCAATGGCGGCGTAGTAATCTTCGTTCATTGGCTGTTTCTCCCCGTTGATCGGATTATTTAGTATTACAGAAAATTAGATTATGCTTATAATACTCAAACAGACGCATTTTGCAATGCGTTTATTTAACATACTTTCCGCTCGCAGGGGAAACACTTGTCTGAGGCCGATTGACCCGTCACTGACCCCCGCAGCATACTCAAGGCCTATGCCAGCCCTGCCGGCAAGGCCCAAACCAGCACCCAGAGCAGCAGATGAAACCACCCCAAAACACCCAGGTAAAGCCCTACGAAATCAAAGAATTAAAGCCCGGCAGCTTTATTTTCGCCATCCACAACGCGCTCACCCCGGACATCTGCCAGGCCATCATCCAGCGCTTCGAGGCCAACCCGGATCAACAGTACGAGGGCCGGGTGGGCCAGCAGGCCACCCAGGATCAAGGCGTCAAGCGCACCACGGACCTGGCCGCCAGCGCCCAGCAGGACTGGAAGGACATCGACCAGATCCTGCACCGCTCCCTGGGCCTGGCGCTGCGTGAATTCCGCCAGCGCTACCCGTTTTTCCAGGGGCCCTTCAAGGACATCGGCTACAACATCCAGCGCTACCGGCCCGGCGAGTATTATCACTGGCACATCGACGGCGGCAGTCACCAGTTCGCCGACCGCCAGCTGGTGGCCCTGTGGTATCTCAACGACGTGCCCGGCCCCGGCGGCGAGACCGAGTTCCTGTTCCAGGAACTGAAGATCATTCCCCGGGAGGGCACCCTGGTGCTGTTCCCCCCCTTCTGGACCCACGAACACCGCGCCGTCACTCTCGACGAGGGCGTGAAATACATCGCCACCACCTGGGTCGTCTTTGCCTGAGCCCACCACCGGAGCCCGCCATGCTGCTGCAGCTGAAAAATATCCTCGACCCCGCCAAGCTGGACAACATCCGCGAAATGCTCGCCAAGGTGCCGTTCATCGACGGCAAGCACAGTGCCGGCATGGCCGCCGAGCAGGTGAAAAACAACGAGGAAATGCAGCAGGGCACCCAACAGGCCCAGTACCTCGACCAGCTGGTGATGGGCAGCCTGGCGGAGAACGCCGACTTTCGCAGCGCCGCCCTGCCCCTGCGCGTGGCCCAGCCGGTATTCGCCCGTTACACGCCCGGCATGCGCTACGGCAACCACGTGGATGACCCCATCATGGGCGGAGGAATGGAAAAATTCCGCACCGACGTGGCCATTACCGTGTTTCTCAATGCCCCCCAGGACTACGACGGCGGTGAACTGGTGATCCAGTCCCCCTTCGGCGAGCAACGGGTGAAATACGCCGCCGGCGACGCCGTGCTCTACCCTGCCAACAGCGTGCACCGGGTGGAGGAAGTGAGCCGTGGCGAGCGCCTGGTGGCGGTGATCTGGCTGCAGAGCATGGTGCGCGACGCCGCCCAGCGCGAACTGCTGTTCGAGCTTGACCAGGCGCGCAATACCCTGCTGCAACGGGATGCCCAGGATCTCACCGCCCAACAGGTGGACCGCGCCTACGTCAACCTCATCCGCCGCTGGAGTGATGTCTAGCAGGCGGCTGGAACACGCCTTGCAAACCTCTTACAGGGATGCCGCCCGCCAAGGCACTTCCTCCAGTTCACTCAAGCTCTTAACGGTCTTGTCGATAAGTCATTCATAACCCCCCATCCGGGGTGACGTCGGGATGTGCGTAAAAAAAACACAAGATGAGCAACAAAAACACCTCCAAATCTAAAGCCATCCTGCTCAAGGGTTTTGGTTTTCTCACTGTACTCATCATACTCATGGCAGGCGCCTGGTTTTTCATGACGTTTGACAACCAAGGACGAATTGCACGCATTCTGAAAGAGCAGAGCGAGATGCGCGCCATCTTCGCAATGCGTGATGCCGCCCTGCAGAGAACCATCATTCTGCATCGCATGGCCTTGCTCGATGATGAATTCGAGCGAGACGAAGAATACATGAAGCTAAAGGAAAAGGCCGAGGCCTTTATCAAGGCACGTGGACAATTCCTTGGTTTTGAGTCAGACAACAAAGATAGCAAAGCCCTAAAAATATGGGGTCAAGTTTCCACTGATATTAACAAGGCCACAATAGCCCAGTCCCAAGTAACGGAACTCATTCTTGATGACGAGATACCCAAGGCAAACGAACTGCTACTGAATGAAGCCATTCCCATCCAGCGCCAAGTCATGAAGCAATTAACAAAGCTCCTGGAAATCCAGCGCGAGAAGACTGAAGCCGAAGTAAATGGTATCTACAAACAAAGTACATTTGGCCTGATATTTGTCAGCATCATCACTCTCTGGGCCGTGTTTTGGGGAATAGGAGTTTCCCGCGCCACCATTCGACGCATTTCTGATACGGAAAAATCACTGGACGAGGCAAGACTGAGGGCACAAGAGGCCGACCAGCAAAAGTCCCGTTTCCTTGCCAATATGAGCCATGAAATCCGCACCCCTCTGACCGCCATCATCGGTTACTCGGAAACACTCATCGAGGACAAAAAAACCCTTTCGGATTGGAAAAAATATGTCAGCAGTATTGTTCGCAATGGCAAGCACCTGCATCAGCTTATCAACGACATCCTGGATCTCTCAAAGATCGAGGCCAACCAGCTTAGCATTGAAACCATCCCCGTGAGCATCTGTGAGCTCATGTCAGAAATTGAAACACTCATGGGTGAGCGGGCCAGGAAGAAAGGGCTGGATTTTTCTCTTGACTGCCAATTTCCCATTCCCAAGGTTATCAACAGCGACCCAACACGGCTGAAACAAATCCTCATCAATCTTTGTGGCAATGCCATCAAATTTACCGCCGAAGGACGAATTGAAGTGAGGATTAAATTCGATCCCGAACAGGAAAACATTAGCTTCACCATCAAAGACACCGGCATTGGTATGACAAGAGAGCAAATGGCGGAGCTCTTCAAGCCCTTCAAGCAGGCGGATACCTCAACCACGCGAAAATTCGGTGGCACCGGGCTGGGACTCTATATCTCCAAACAGCTCGCAGAGCGCCTGGGCGGCAAGCTGGAATTATCCAGCCAGGCCGGTATCGGCAGCACTTTTACTGTCTGCGTTGCCACCAATCTTAAAGAGGAACCGCAATGGATCACCTCCGCTCCGGAGGCAGAAGAAATCAGCAGACAAGCCCAGTCTGAAATCATTATTCCTACTCTGGAAGGACGAATCCTCCTGGCGGAAGACAACCCTGACAACCAGGCCTTGATCTCCATGCACATCAAAAAAACCGGAGCAGAAATCGACATTGTCGAAAACGGCCAGCAGGCCATCGACGCCGCCTTGAACAAACACTACGACCTTATTCTCATGGATATGCAAATGCCGGTAATGGGGGGCATCGAGGCAATCGGGATTATTCGTGAGAATGGGTGTCAGACCCCTATCGCCACCCTTACCGCCAATGCCATGAAAGAAGATATCCAGGCATCACAGCAGGCCGGCGCAGATGACTTCATGACAAAACCCATCGACCGAAAAACATTTTACAGTGTCCTTGTCCACCATCTGGCGCCTGGCATTGATCTCACCCCCCAGACCAAGCGTCAAGCAAGCAACAGCGAATTAGACGACATCAGCGATCTGGTGGAAATGTACATCAAACAGCTCCCGGAAACCTGCTATCGCATACAACAATTTGTCAAGGCAAAGGAGTGGGAGGAAGTAAAGGATGAAATACACCAACTGAAAGGAACCGGCGGTGCCTTCGGTTTCCCAGACATCACCGAGCAATGTATCGACATTGAAAAGCATTTACTTACCCGGCAATACGCCGAGGCGGAGCAACTGATAAATGACCTCGAAACAAGCTGCAACGACATCATCAAGAACCACAGGAACCCTCAACACATCAAAATCATTTGAAACAGGATTATATTCCCCCCGTAGGAATTCCTTTCCAGGCGCGAATCGCGCCTGGAAAGGAACTCCTACCGAACTTGCATTGTATAAGTAAGCCGCAGAATGACTTTACGTCCACTCACTACCGTGTCAGGCATAACCATGGGGCAATGCTCGTCGATATCTGTTAACACCAATGTTGAGACCCTTGAAAAAAACCGGCGCTCCAAGGCGCCGGCTGTGTGTACATGCTAATACTTTTCTAACATCCCTCAATAACCACCTTTACGACGCGACTCCGGCACGCCGGCTATCCGTCCACCTTGCTTGCTGGGATCCTTTGGAAACAGTTCATACAAATCCTTCTGGCTCGGTTTACCGCCCCACTTCTCGCCCATGGCTTTGATGATGTTGCGGGTATTGGGCTGGTTGCCCCCGTGATTGAGGTACTCATCGCGCAGATAATTAATCAGATCCCAGTGTTTTTCTGTCAGCTCAATGCCTTCTTCTTTGGCAATCACTTCCGCCAAATCCTCACTCCAGTCGGCAACATCAACAAGGTAGCCATTGTCCGTTGTTTCGATGGTTTTGCCATTAAGCTCTAGTGCCATTGTGGTCTCCTTTTATTGGTTTCAGACAAAATAAAAAGCAAACTATTCTGCGGTCTTACTCAAATCATTGATGTTCTTGTGGGGGATAAACAGGCCACAGCCCATGTGCCTATAAGGACCCAAACCATGCTGCTGCAGCCAAAGGGATTCCTCGACTTCGAGCTCGGCTATCATCAGGCTGCGTACGATAATTTCTTCTTCCGGGGTCTCCAAAACGTGCTCTGTGCCACAGAGCATTTTTCGCGGCTCTATGCCGACCTGCTTCAGCTCCGCGGCAACCCAATCCAGCACAGCTTCTTCACCATGCACGTTATTATTAGCAGCCAGGTGACGACTGAACAGGGTAGTCAAGGTAGATAAGGGTCGTTCTCTAACAGACTTCAAGGTCAATGCATAACCGGAAATATCCAACGTTTTACCCAGTAGTCCCTTGGCATCGTCGATCCGTTGTTTGGGGACACGCAATTCCATGCGCGTACGCCGCGACAAATGCAGCAAGGCGTTCGGTTCATCGGGTCTTTGCCAGCCATTGCCTGAGGCCGCAACATTGATGGTGTGTAATCCAGCCTGCGGCTCATTGGCCAACCAGGGCAGAACATTCTGTACCGCCATTGACAGTGCATAGGCATGATCAACCGGCAGGCATTTGCAATCAATGGCAAACACCAGATCCACCACCTCATCGGTGGCTACGGGGGGCTCTTTTTCGTGGTTTTCTTGCCAGTACATGACGTCAAACGGATTTCTATTGATCAGGCAGGCTTGCCCAGATGGCCTCGCGATCCACCCACCAGTCTTCCTGCACCAGCACATCCACCACATTACGCAGGCGCGGCAAAAACTTGGCAGGGTCGGTGAGTTCCATCTTTTCCATCCAGTAGTCAAACTGTTCCTGCTTGCTGATATCACTGTGCCTTCGCGCCACCGCCCCTAACATATGATTGGTAAACAAGCTGAGATTGTCGCGTTGTTTGTCTTTAGTGCGCATCTCCACCAGATAACAGGCGGTCACCGCGGCCACCGCTGCGCCATCAGAATCGGCGGGGGTTTCGTCGATGATGTGTTGCAACATGGCCACGGACAACTCCGCATCAATGGGAAATGTCACCGCCAGCCATACACCCTGCCCCAGGGCAGCCAGGGATTGTGGCTGATCGGCAAGAAACATGATATTGCAGGACTGCACGGCGTCTTCCCATTGCTGGGCCTGGGCAAACACATCAAAGGCCTCCCGCGCCACATCAAAGGCTTCTTCGCCGCGCTGCAAATCCACCAGCAACTCGCCAACGCGATTCTGGATGCGGGCTTTCTCCTCTGCTTTATAGCCTGCCGGCAGCTGAATTATTTCCTGTTGCGCAGCCGCCAGCTCCTGCTCCAGTTGCACCACGGGAACGCCTGCTTCATCACCACTGTCGGCATCACGCAGGCCGGGATCTTCGTCGAGAAACTTCATAGGTTTTCCTGGGTTGTGTTCGTTTAGTGCCTAGTCTTCTTCAGTACACCCGGTGTAGCCACCCATCACCGAATGAACGCCGGCAAAGGCGCCTTCCACCTTGTCTTCCCAGTTCGCGGGGGTATCGGGATAACTGGGCTTGATGTCGATCTTCAGGTGAATCTCACCGGACTGGGCCTTTTGTTCAATAACCTCCAGCAATTGCACAAAGGATTCCAGCTGTGGATTTTGAATCAATACTTCACTCAAGTAGATCATCTTGCCTGTTCCTGTAATATTTACCCTGTTTCATTGCACATGATC
>DRKQ01000127.1 GCA_011051685.1 Gammaproteobacteria bacterium | reverse complement strand
CCTTGCAGGCGGTGCCGGAGTGGGTGCGCGACCACCTTGGTGGCTGACACAGATATACGCCGCGCCTTATATAGTTTGTAGGAATATGCCTACAAATATCTTTATGTTGGCACAAAACTAATGTTTAATACTCGGGTTTTCAGGCAGTCTAAATTATGGCCCTGATCGTACAGAAATATGGTGGTACCTCGGTCGGCTCCGTGGAGCGCATACAATGTGTGGCGGAAAAGATCGCGGGATTTCGGAGTCAGGGTCACAATGTCGTGGTGGTGGTTTCCGCCATGAGCGGCGAGACCAACCGGCTGGTGGAATTGGCGAAAGCTGTTGCGCCGCAGCCCGATGCGCGTGAATATGACGTATTGCTCTCCACTGGCGAGCAGGTGACCATCGCCCTGCTGGCCATGGCGCTGAAACAGCGCGGTTGTCCGGCGCGTTCCTTTACGGGCGGCCAGGTGCGGATTCTCACCGACAGCGCGTACAACAAGGCGCGGATCAAGGAAATCGACCGGCGGAACATGGATGATGCCCTCGCCAACGGGCAGGTCGTGGTCGTGGCCGGTTTTCAGGGCATTGATGAAAACGGCAGTATCACGACCCTGGGGCGTGGTGGCTCGGATACCACCGCCGTGGCCTTGGCCGCGGCCCTGGAGGCTGACGAGTGCCAGATTTATACCGACGTGGATGGCGTCTACACCACAGACCCTCGTGTGGTGCCGGAGGCCCGCCGCCTCGACCGCATCACCTTCGAGGAGATGCTGGAGATGGCGAGCCTGGGCTCCAAGGTGTTGCAGATTCGCGCCGTCGAGTTCGCCGGCAAATACAACGTGCCGCTAAGGGTGTTGTCTAGCTTTGAAGAAGGTGGCGGCACGCTCATCAGTTACGAGGAAGAGGGTATGGAACAGGCGTTGATATCCGGTATTGCCTTCAACCGGGACGAGGCCAAATTGACTGTGCTGGGCGTGCCCGATCATCCGGGTGTCGCCTCGCAGATTCTTGGCCCCATCGGTGAAGCCAATATTGAAGTGGACATGATCATCCAGAACGTCGCCGCGGATGGCAACACGGACTTTACCTTCACCATCCATCGCAATGACTATGAGAAGGCCAAGGCGGTGTTGGACAAGGTCGCCGCCGAGCTGGGCGCGCGCGAGGTGGTGGGTGACAACAAGATCGTGAAGATCTCCCTGGTGGGCGTCGGCATGCGTTCGCACGCCGGCATCGCCGGGCAGATGTTTGAACTACTGGCCAAGGAGGGGATCAATATTCGCATGATCTCCACCTCCGAGATCAAGGTATCGGTCGTCGTCGACGAGAAATACCTTGAGCTGGGCGTACGGGCCTTGCACAGCGGCTTTGCCCTTGAGCAGGCCATCGAAATAACGGACTGATGCTACGGCGTGTACTACGCTGTAGTCATGGATAGCAGCGAAGAAAAACTGACCATTAATTGAAGTTCCGGCCATTTTGGCCGATAGCTCCGACGACGCGCACCCAGTCAGGTTGCGATCGGGAGATTTAGAAACAAGGAGAAATATCATGTTGATTCTGACGCGGCGCGTTGGTGAGTCTTTGATCATTGGTGATGACATCACTATTACCGTCCTCGGTGTGAAGGGCAATCAGGTACGTATTGGCGTCAATGCGCCAAAGGATGTCTCCGTGCACCGCGAAGAGATCTATGAGCGGATCCAGCGCGAGAAAGACCAGGAAGGCTCGCCGGTCTGAGGCCGGTTCTTTCACCGGGCAGGTGCCGATATAAGCCTGGCGCCTGCTTGGTGATTCGTTCGGAAAATTGCATGGCCGGACAAAATTTTCGCCTATCGACGGAAATTGATATTTTCTGCCCGTTTCTTGCCTGAAATGGGTTTCCTAATCGCCATATTTTTGGGAGAATAGCCGCCCTGCCGGGTTGACCGGCGGTGGGTGTTGATCACCCGGAGAGCTGGCCGAGTGGCTGAAGGCGCACCCCTGCTAAGGGTGTATGGGTTAACGCCCATCGAGGGTTCGAATCCCTCGCTCTCCGCCATTTTTGTGCGGACTTGGCGTATTAAATTCGCCCCACAGTCTTGAAATAGGGGTGTGAAAACGAGTATAGTTCCGCCCCTCCCGTGACTCAGCTCACTGGAAATCGTTTTACTGCGCGCTCGTAGCTCAGCTGGATAGAGTACCTGGCTACGAACCAGGCGGTCGGAGGTTCGAATCCTCCCGAGCGCGCCATTATCCCAAAGGGTCAGCGGATTTTCACCGCTGGCCCTTTTTCTTTTTTCGCCTGGATTTTTCTTGCGTGCACGCAGACTCCTAGGATGCGAAATGCCGGCGCGACTCAAATACGCTGGCCTTGAGGCGTTTGCCCTTGACCCGAATGTGCCGTTTCAGCATGACGTCGAACAGCGCGGGGTTGTGGCGCCGCACTGCCGAGAGGGTTTCTGCTTCACCGTTTGACAGCATATTCCAGTCCACAAAATTCAGCGGTGAAAACACCGGCATGACGCCGGGCAACGGATAGTCCGAACCATAGATCAGGCGATCATGCCATTCGTCGCTTTCGATAATTCTTTCTACTTTCCAGCGATCTCGATTCACCTGGGTAATGCCGGCAATGTCTCCCAGGGCCAGGTTTTCGTATCGGGGCTCCGCCATCAGGCGCGCAAACAAATCGAGGTTCGGCACCTTGGCGGCGTGTTTGCCCTTGTCGATGTCTATGCTCTCCCCCAATGTGGCGCAGTGGGCAAAAATTACCCGCACCCCGTGGTCCAGCGCGCGCCGGAACAATAACGGGTTGTTGTAGGCCTGTCCGTCCGGTGTATGAAGGGCGTACTCGGCACCCACATGGGTCAACAGCGGCAGCTTGTGTTTCGCCAATGCGGCATAAAAGGCATCACATTTCGGGTTGTTGGCATCGATCCCCATCACACTGGGCAACCATTTTATGGCGCGCGCCTGGTTGTCCACTGCCGCTTGCAATGCGCTGAGTGCATCTTGCCGATAGGGGTGGATCGAGGCGATCCACTCGAACTGGCCGGGGTGGCTTTTGGCTATTTTCAATGCGTAGTCGTTCGGCGTATGAAAGGGGCTATATTCACGACGAATGTTGCCGTCGTGATCGTGGTAGAAATCAAACGCCAACAGCATATAGCGAAACCCCTCGGGTAGATCTGCGTGAAGATCCAGCAGGCGTTGTACCACGCCTTCGTCGATGGTTTCCCTTCTGCCCGCCTGGGCGCAGGAGGCGTTGAAGTAAAACCTGAACTGTGTCAGTTGTATCGGGTGCCATAATGAGCGCATGTTGGGGTTTACCCAAATCCCGGCATCGGAGTCTCCCACGCCGATCAGGTGACAGTGGCTGTCCCACACCTGGCGGGTGTCGATGCCTTCCCATGTCGCCTTGACCAGTTCATGGTCTGCAAGCGGCCCGGGAAGTCCACCATCACGACAGTCATTGAAAAGACCTTCGCGCGGCATGTACTGACAGCCGCTCAGTACGACCGGCATGGCGGCCATCGATCGGAGAAATGTGCGTCTGTTCACTTGTCTTGCCTGTCTCTGGGGCTATGGCGAGCTTGAGGACAACGTTCCGGAGTATTGAGATTGCCTTTCAATGGACTAAATTGCTATTGCGCGATGGGGAGGTAATAGCTCCAGGGTGCCGAACCCCCAGGGGAGTTTCCCGTTTCGTGCTCGGGAAAAGGACGCCGGTGGATGGGGTATCGATGGGATTTGTTCGCTCGTAATTGTTGCGTAGAGTGTTCGTTATGAGTGCTGCAGCTGGATGGCTGGTATTGGCCCTGGACAGGCGATAGCCGACGGCGGGCGCCCATTGTCACAGACTCGCAAGGAGGTTGAGGATGAATGATGCCGTCGATACTGCACGCCGTCTGTTGCAGCAACATGCCGCGGAGCTGCTGTCACGGCGCAATGTCGTTGCTACTGGCGTCGGTTATAAGATGGTGCAGGGCGAACGCACCACGACGCCGGGCATTATCTGTTCCGTGGAAAAGAAACTGCCGGCCAACGCCTTGTCGGCCAGTGACCTGGTGCCACCACAACTGAGCGGCATTCCCACCGATGTAATCGAGACCGGCCGTATTCGTGCCTGGCAGGCGCCGACCGGGCGTTTTCGACCCGCACCCGGTGGGGTTAGCGTTGGCCACAAGGACATCACTGCAGGTACTCTGGGTTGTTGGGTGCGCCATAACGGAGAGTGGATGATCCTGTCCAACAATCATGTCCTGGCCAATAGCAACGAGGCGGCGATCGGTGATGCCATCCTGCAGCCCGGGGCTTACGATGGTGGTACTAATCCGGCGGACCAGATTGCCGTACTGAAGGATTTTGTTCCCATCGAACTCTCGGGACTGCCCGATATTCCCAGCGGTTGTTCCATTGCCGGTGGTATTGCCGCCTTTCTTAATGCTATCGCCAGCGCCCTGGGTAGCGATACCCGCCTGCGGGCCGTGAGCGCACGAGCCGTCGGCGAAAATCTGGTGGATGCCGCCATCGCCAGCCCGCTGCGGGCGGAGGATGTGAAGGCGGAGATCCTGAACATTGGCGCCATTCAGGGGATTGTCAGCGGTAACCTGGGGGTGGCGATAAAGAAAATGGGACGCACCACGGGCTTGACCGAGGGTGAGATCCAGCAGGTGGATGTCACCGTCAACGTGCAATACGGTGGCGGACGCACAGCACTATTTAAAGACCAGCTCATGGCCGGTGCCATGAGTCAGGGAGGTGACAGTGGTTCTGCCGTGTTGGATACACAAAACCAACTGCTGGGCCTGTTGTTTGCCGGCAGTGAGCAGAGCACCATCATCAACCGCATAGAGCATGTCTTTTCAGCGCTCGATCTGACCCTATGACCCGCTGGTTACTGGTGTTGATGCTGATGACGACAGCGTTCTATGCAGGGGGCGAGAGACTGGCCATGGCCGCATCCATTGTCGAGGTGAAAAGCAAACATGAATCCCGGCTGTTGTCCCTGCCCGGCGTGATCTCTGTCGGCATCGGGCGGGATGACGATGGTCGCACTGTAATTGTCATCGGGGTAAGGGACGAGGTCACTGCGAAAAGCAAGGATTTGCCTGAGCAACTGGAGGGCTATCCCGTGCAGGTCGATGTCATCGGGCCCGTACAGGCGCAGTGAGCGTTAGCTGGCCCCACTGATGCATCCTTTTGGTAATTTCGCGATGGATGATATCGGCTGTTTAAAATTGTGGAGACTCACAATCAACGTGGGGAATACTACTCGCCAAATAACGCAATATAGCAATAGCTACGAATTCCTTTGTTGTGGCATGGTTTACATGGTTGGCTCATTCTGGCGCAATATTATTGTTGCGCCTAATACCTATCATCACTGCTGCCCCATAAACCTTCACGAAAATCGTAATGTAGTTTGAATCGTTGAGATTTTTGGTTCTGGCGGATCACCTCGCAGCAATGCCTGGAGGTCGCGTCGTTCAAACAGATTGAGTTGAAGGAGCCGGAGCATTTGCTGAAGGCTGTTACCAATCTGGCTGATAAACTTGATATAGGCGAGCAGCAGATAGATAGACGAAAACGGCAATCCAGATCTGGGTCATGACCGCATTTTTTGGAGTACCGAGGAAGGCCTTGATCTTCAGGTTCTGTTTGATCCGTTTGAAGAACAGTTTGATCTGCCAGCGTGCCTTGTAGATTTGTGCGATGGTGATGACCGCGAGTGAGAAATTGTTGCTCAGAAAGACATAGTGCTTGCCCGTCTCGGCGTCGCGGTAGCCGATACGGCGAAGCCGCATCGGGCAGTGTTTCGCTTTGACACTGGTCAGTTGAATGGTTGGTCGCTGGTCAGCCCCTTGGCAAACAACGTTTCATACCGTGAGCTGGGTTGTTTCTCGTTGACCCTGGTCAGTGACGAACGGCTCACGGTGGAGGCACCCAGGTGATACAGCTTGGCGGTCTGGGCACAGAACCTATAACACCTCCTATTCCCCGCGAGCGAGTAGATATTACTTTGTTGTTTTGGTGCGGTTACTTTTAGGTCTGGATATTTCTTCTGGCTTGCCTTGAGGTGGCCGTATTTGCAGTGTTTCATCGACACATTTGACGAGCTCCTCAAGATGCTTAGCATGGTCCTTAGGACTTTTACCCTTTATCAGTTTCTTTCCCTCGACCTTATACATGCCCGACATCATTAACCGGCGAAAATCGCTGGGCATTTCTTTGTCGGGAATGCTGATAGATGCTCCCGGCAAGGTGACATTGTTGCGGCTGAAGCCGATGATGCGGCCAGACTTACCATAGTACAGTTTCATGTGTTATCTCCCATAGATCACTGTTTTGTGATCAGAGTTAAAGTATCAGATGCTTGTATAGCCCGGGAGGGATGTTGAGGTCTGATGCTTCACCTGTAATAAACCAAAGGTGGCCACCGTCGAAGACCCCATTGCGGAGTGGCGGTAGGGTTCCCAGTGTCGTTGCGCCAATGACGGTGGCCGATGCACAGTCATATTTTTGCACGCCGCCACCAGCCTGGATGGCGAGCATGTTGGAGCCGTCACATATGAGGCGCTCGCCAGCAAACTGTTCATCTTCCACGGGAGTTACTTCCAGGGTGCTGACGTCAATACGCAATAACGGCGAATCACTGGAGTTGATCACCCACAGGTAGGCGCCATCAAAGGCGATATCCAGAATCTTGCCGGGCACAGGTATTACTGGCCCAGGTTCTATCTCATTATTTTTATCGTTATATCCATAAAGAACCGATTGCGCGTCGGCTAGCTGAACATTCAGCCACATGGTTCGGCCGTCGAAGCAGAATGAGTGGGGTTTATAGGATCCGGTAATAAAATCCAGGGACAGGTCGCGTAGGTTGAGAGCCAGCAGTAGGGAATATTGTGGCGCGGAGACAATGGGTATGGATAGCCAGATAAAATGATCACTGATGCCGATGGCATTGGGGGGCATTATTTCCTCGGGCGGTACACCAATTAATGATGCTAAAAAGGAAAGGTCGATGGTTCTCACTTCCCGGGTACTGATCCGCATATGGTAGAGGGCCAGTGGATGGTCCGCTCCTGCTTCTGAAGGGGTAAAGAACAGTCCGCCGAGGCCATCATATTCGATGAGTCGGGCGGGAATGTCGATGGGTAGGGGAATCATTTCTGGTGTAGTCTGCCCTGTTGCCGAATGGGGGATCCGGATGAGGTTGTTGGATGTACTGCTTGTCATCCACAAGTCATAACCATCCAGCGTCAGGTCAGAACCTAGCTCGGCAGTGACCAGCAGGTTGCGTCCTTCCTGGTAATGGACGCCGGCGATGGTCCTTGCCAGCAGGGGGATAAAGCGTTTCCGGTCCTGGCGTCGTGTTGCGATCTCCTGGTAATGACGTTCCACTTTGTCATCCAGGTGAGTGAGATCAAAGCGCAGATCAATGATGCGCATGATGCTGGCTTCTTCAATATAGATTTCCGCCACTAATGCGCTCGTGCCCGCAGTCGCCGCATTGTCGATGATGGGCTGCCCACTTTCATCGACGACCAAGCGGTGCATGCCGTCATTAACGAGATTCAAGGAACCGGCTTCGACAACGCGACGGCACCCGTTCACAAACACAACGCCACTGGTGTAGCTAATGCTATTGCTGTTGGGAGGATCGGCCCGTACCTCCAGTCCCAAGGGGCTATCTGGCGTTTCGCGGGCAATGCCGTTGCTACGCAGCTCATCAAGGAAGGTGAGACAGGCCTGCTCCTGACTGAGACAGCCGGTGAAATAGAAGCGCGATGGCTGGCGAATGGCAAAGCCGCCGGCGCTCACCAGTTCAGCACGCAGGCGCTGGCAGGGCAATGAGGTATCCGGGTCCAATTGCCAGAACACCTCTGCCACACCATTGGCGTTGGTGATCACAGTGATCTCGGCCCCAGGGGTGGCGCCGGCCAGCCCCGCCAATGTGGTGGCCACCAAGCCATTGG
>DRKQ01000126.1 GCA_011051685.1 Gammaproteobacteria bacterium | reverse complement strand
TGCCAGCGCGGCGCCAGTTACTCCTGGTATCTGTACAGCCCCCACCGGGTCAAGTATCCGCTGATCCGCGGCCGCCTGCTGGACCTGTACCGGGCCGAGCGGCAAAGCGGCAAGGACCCGGTAGAAGCCTGGGCGGCGATCCAGGCCGACAGCGACAAACGCCGGCAGTACACCGCGGTGCGTGGACTGGGCGGCTTCGTGCGCGCTTCCTGGGACGAGGTGGTGGAGATCATCGCCGCCGCCAACGTCTACACCATCCAGAAATGGGGCCCGGACCGCATCGCCGGCTTCTCGCCGATCCCGGCGATGTCGATGATCTCCTACGCCGCCGGCAGCCGCTACCTGTCGCTGATCGGCGGGGCCTGCCTGTCGTTCTACGACTGGTACTGCGACCTGCCGCCGTCCTCGCCCCAGGTGTGGGGCGAGCAGACCGACGTGCCGGAGGCGGCCGACTGGTACAACTCGGGCTACATCATCGTCTGCGGCGCCAACCTGCCCATGACCCGCACCCCCGACGCCCACTTCTATTCCGAAGTGCGCTACAAGGGCACCAAGGTGGTCGCCATCGCCCCGGACTACGCCGAATACGTCAAGTTCGCCGATCTGTGGATGCCTGCCAGACAGGGCACCGACTCGGCGGTGTTCCTGGCGATGTCCCACGTGGTGCTGAAGGAATTTTTCGTCGACCGGCCGACGCCGTACTTCCTCGACTACGTGCGCACCTACACCGACATGCCCATGCTGGTGCGCCTCGACGACCGCGGCGACGGCTACGTCCCCGGCCGCTTCCTGCGCGCCTCGGATTTCGACGACGCCTTGGGCCAGGACAACAACCCGGAATGGAAGACGGTGGTGTTCGACGAGAATACCGGGAACATCGTCGCCCCCACCGGCTCCATCGGTTTCCGCTGGGGCGAGGAGGGCAAATGGCACCTGGAGCCCAGGGACGGCGCCACCGGTGAGGACATCACCCCGCAGCTGAGCCTGGTGGGCAATCCCGACGAGGTGGTCGCGGTCCACTTCCCCCGTTTCGACAACAGCGATACAAATCCGCCGGGAGCGGATTTGGACGCACGCAGTGCGCCCGCAGGGGGCTCGCCAGGGAAGGTGAGCATCAACACCCTGGTCCGCAACGTCCCAGTACGCAGGCTCAACCTGAATGGCGAGGAAGTCCTGGTGGCCACGGTGTTCGACCTGCAACTGGCCCACTACGGCGTCGATCGCGGTCTGGGGGGCGAGGTGGCGACCAGCTACGACGACGACCTGCCCCACACCCCGGCCTGGGCGGAGAAGATCAGCGGGGTCAAACGCGCCGACATCATCCGCACCGGGCGCGAGTTCGCCGACAACGCCGCCAAGACAAGGGGCAGATCCATGGTGATCCTGGGCGCCGGGGTCAACCACTGGTACCACAACGATATGACCTACCGGTCGATCATGAACCTGCTGCACCTGTGCGGCTGCGTCGGTCAGTCCGGCGGCGGCTGGGCCCATTACGTCGGTCAGGAGAAACTGCGGCCCCAGGCCGGCTGGGCACCCATCGCCTTCGGCCTCGACTGGCACCGCCCACCGCGGCAGATGAACGGCACCAGCTTTTTCTACTTTCACACCGACCAGTGGCGCTACGAAACCCTGTCCGCCGACGAGGTCATGGCCTCCACCGCCAGCGGCAAATGGCGCGGCCATACCCTGGCCGACTACAACGTGGTCGCCCAGCGTCTCGGCTGGCTGCCCTCGGCGCCCCACTTCAACAAAAACCCGCTGGAGATCGTGCGCGAGGCCGAGCAGGCCGGGGCCAAGACCGAAGCGGAAGTCGCCGCCCACGTGGCCGAACAGCTCAAGGCGGAAAAACTACGCTTCGCCTGCGAAGACATCGACGCCCCGGAAAACTTCCCGCGCAACCTGTTCGTGTGGCGCGCCAACCTCCTGGGCAGCAGCGCCAAGGGCCACGAGTATTTTCTCAAGCACCTGCTCGGGGCCCAGAACGGGGTGATGCAGGATGTGCTCGACCCGGCGCGGGCGAAGGAGATCGAATGGCGCACCCCGGCGCCGATCGCCAAGCTGGACCTTCTGGTGGACATCAATTTCCGCCTCAACTCCACCGGCGCCTACTCGGACATCATCCTACCGACGGCGACCTGGTACGAGAAGAACGACCTCAACACCACCGACATGCACCCCTTCATCCACCCGCTAACCGCGGCGGTGGGTCCGGCGTGGGAGTCGAAGTCCGACTGGCAGATCTTCAAGACCATTGCCAAGCGCTTCTCCGAACTGGCGGAACAGCACCTGGGTACCCAAAAGGACCTGGTGGCGATTCCGATGATGCACGACTCCCCGGCCGAAATCGCCCAGCCCTTCGAGGTCAAGGACTGGAAGAAGGGCGAGTGCGAACCGGTACCCGGCAAGACGATGCCGATTCTCAAAGTGGTAGAGCGCGATTTCGCCAACACTTATAAGGAATACACCTCCCTCGGCCCGCTGCTGGATAAGCTGGGCAACAACGTCAAGGGCATCGACTGGGAGACCGGCGACGAGATTGAAAAACTAAAAGTGATCTGTGGCACCATCGAGGAGGAGGGGGTCAGCCAGGGGCGGCCATCGCTTTCCGAGGATATCGCCGTGTGCGAGTCGATCATGACCCTGGCGCCGGAGACCAACGGCCACGTGGCGCTGAAGTCCTGGAAGGCGCTGGAGAAGAAGACCGGCCGCAGGCACACCCACCTGGCCGAAGCCCGCGCCGAGGACCACATCACCTTCCGCGACATCGTGGTCCAGCCGCGCAAGATCATCACCGCCCCCACCTGGAGCGGGATCGAGTCGGAGGAGGTCAGTTACACCGCCGGCTACACCAACATCCACGAGTACATCCCCTTCCGCACCCTGACCGGCCGGGCCCAGTTCTACCTGGATCACGAGTGGATGCGCGAATTCGGCGAAGGCTTCTGTACCTTCCGCCCGGCGGTGGATCTGAAGGCCACCGGCCCCCTGCGGGAACGCCTGAAGGACAAGCCCCACCTGGTGCTCAACTGGATCACCCCCCACTCCAAGTGGGGCATCCACAGCACCTACAACGACAACCTGCGGATGCTGCACCTGTTCCGCGGGGGACCTGTGGTCTGGGTGGCAGAAACCGACGCCCGAAAGATCGGCCTCAAGGACAACGACTGGGTCGAGGCGGTCAACAGCAACGGCGCCACCGTGGCCCGGGTGGTGGTGAGCCAGCGCATCCCGGAGGGGATGGCGATGATGTACCACGCCCAGGAAAAGATCGTCAACGTCCCCGGCTCGGTCACCACCGGCAAGCGCGGCGGCATCCTCAACAGCGTCACCCGGGTGACGGTCAAGCCCACCCACATGATCGGCGGCTACGCCCAGTTCAGCTACGGCTTCAACTACTACGGCACCGTCGGCTCCCAGCGCGACGAGTTCGTGGTCCTGCACAAGATCGCCGACGAGGAGGTGGACTGGCTGGAACGGGAACTGACCCCCGAGCGCGAAGCCCAGCTCAATCCGGAAGGGGTGCCGCAGGGGGCCTACCCTGCCATTGATCCGGGCTTCGAGGAAGCGCCGGAACGGGAGCCGGAGGTGGAATTCAACGGGAAATGAGCGTCTCACCGCAGAGGCGCAGAGAGCGCAGAGAAAAAATTAATAATTTAAAAAACTCTGCGTCCTCTGCGTCTCTGCGGTGAATTAAATTAAATGGAAATTAACCAAATCACTCGCTCGATTATCGGTGCCGCGCTGGAAGTTCACCGAGTGCTGGGACCTGGATTACTGGAATCGGCCTACGAGGAATGTCTCGCCCATGAAATGGATCTGCAGAATATTCCTTACCGGCGCCAACATCCGCTGCCGGTCGATTACAAGGGCAAACGCCTGGACTGTGGCTACCGGCTTGATTTTCTTGTCGCCGAATGGGTGGTCGTGGAACTAAAGGCTGTCGAACAACTACTGCCGATCCATGAGGCCCAGGTGTTGACTTATCTCCGCTTGGGCAACTGGCCTCTGGCCCTGCTGATCAACTTCAACGTTCCGGTGCTCAAACGCGGTATCCGCCGGATCGTCCTGAACCTGGAGGAATGAAACCATGAAAAATCTCTGCGCCCTCTGCGTCTCTGCGGTGAACTCAAGAGGTCAACGATGAAAGTACGCGCCAATTTCGCCCTGGTCTTCAACCTGGACAAGTGCATCGGTTGCCACACCTGCTCGGTGACCTGCAAGAACGTCTGGACCAACCGCAAGGGGGTCGAGTACGTCTGGTTCAACAACGTCGAATCCAAGCCCGGCATCGGCTACCCTAAGCACTGGGAGGATCAGGAAAAGTGGCACGGCGGCTGGGAGGTCAAGAACGGCAAGCTGCAGCTGAAATCCGGCTCGCGCCTCAAGCGTCTGGCCAATCTGTTCGCCAATCCGGACCTGCCCACCCTCGACGACTACTACGAGCCGTTCGACTACGACTACGCCAACCTGCAAAGCAGCCCCCTCAAGGAGGCCGCCCCGGTGGCCCGCCCCTATTCCCTGATCGACGGCCACGTGCTCGACAAGATCGAATGGGGCCCCAACTGGGAGGACGACATGGCGGGTGAGTTCGACAAGCGATCCCGCGACGTCAACTTCAAGGAGGTGGAAAAGCAGGTCTACGCCGAGTTCGAAAATTCCTTCAATATGTACCTGCCGCGGATCTGCAACCACTGCATCAACCCCTCGTGCGTGGCCTCGTGCCCGTCGGGGGCGATGTACAAGCGCGAGGAGGACGGCATCGTCCTGGTGGACCAGAACCGCTGCCGCAGCTGGCGCATGTGCGTCTCCAACTGTCCGTACAAAAAGGTCTATTACAACTGGGAATCGGGCAAGGCGGAAAAGTGCACCGCCTGCTACCCGCGGGTGGAGGCCGGGCTGCCGACGGTGTGTTCGGAAACCTGCGTCGGCCGCATCCGCTACAACGGCATCATGCTCTACGACGCCGACCGCATCGCCGAGCTGGCGGCGGTCGAGGACCCCAAGGACTTGTACGAGGCCCAGCGCCAGATCTTTCTCGATCCCCACGATCCGGAAGTGATCGAACAGGCCCTCAAGGATGGCATCCCCCAGTCCTGGATCGAGGCGGCACAGAAATCGCCGATCTGGAAGCTGGCAATGGACTGGGAGGTGGCCTTCCCGCTCCATCCGGAATTCCGTACCCTGCCGATGGTGTGGTACGTGCCGCCCCTGTCGCCGGTACAGGCCCAGATCGACCAGGGGAATCTCCCGGTCCACGACGACGGCGTGATTCCCAAAGTGGAAGTGCTGAAGCTACCGGTCCGCTTCCTCGCCAACTTCCTCACCGCCGGCAACGAGGAACCGATCGTCCGCGCCCTCAAGCGGATGCTGGCGATGCGCAGTTACATGCGTTCGGTGACCGTCGAGAACCAGCCCAACACCCGGGTGCTGGAGGAGGTCGGACTGACCGAAGCGGAGGTGAAGAAGATGTATCACCTGATGGCGATCGCCAACTACGAGGACCGCTTCGTCATCCCCACCGCGCCGGAATACCGGGCCCACGAGGACATCTACGCCTTCCAGGGCCAGATGGGCTTCTCCTTCGGTAACGAGGGCTGCAGCGTCAGCGCCTACGAAAGCGGCTGCTCCCTGTTCCCCGAGAAAAGGAAGGGCGTAGCCCAGCCGATCCAGTTCACCCCCATGAGCGAACTGAAAAAACCCAAAACCACCAAGGTGGAAGGATGACGGCCCGCTCACCATCATACCGGCGGGGGCGGGGAAGGTTCTGTCAGCGGCCAGGGAGGGCTACACCGGGCCTAAATGCAGGGACGCATTTCGGTCCGGCAGACCCTTCCCCGCCCTCGCAAGACTCACCGAGAGAGGACAGAGCATGAGCGCGGAAACCCTGACCGCCCCGCCGCTGCTCTACCGCCTGCTGGCGCGGCTGCTGGAGTATCCGGATCAGGAACTGGCGGCCCACCTGGACGAGATCGAGGCCGTATTGGCGCAGCTGCCGGAGGAAGCCCGCATGGTCATCGGTGATTTCATTGTCTGGGCCAAAAGCATGCCACTCACCGACTGGCAGGCCCGGTACGTGCGCACCTTCGACCTGACCCCGGACACCAGCCTGCACCTGACCTGGCATTTGTTCGAGGAACAGGACCGCCAGCGCGGCATGACCCTGGCCAACCTGGCCGAGTTCTACAGGAAACAGGGGCTGGAGATCGACCGCGGCGAGCTGCCCGACTACCTGCCCCTGATTCTGGAATACGCCTCCACCCTGCCCCAGGGCCAGGGCGGCATGTTTCTGGCCCAGTGCCAGCAGGCGCTGGAAGTGCTGGCGGACAATCTGGCCAGGACGGAAAGCCCGTATGGGCCGTTGGTTAAGTTGTTGATTGATGATTGATGTTCACCGCAGAGACGCAGAGTAAATGTACCGTGAAAGATACATGGTGGGCAGGGAGCAGGGGAGTGGTTTTCGGGACGCCGTGAATCCCTCCCTGGAGGCTCGGACGCGGCCATCCAGGCCGCGTACGCCCTCAAACCACTCCCCTGCTCCCTGCTTGGTTCTTCCACAATCTGATCATAAATCGAAGAACTCTGCGCCTCTGCGGTGAAAAAATAGAAACTGGAGATACCTATGACCTTTTCACATTTTCTGTTCGGCATCTATCCCTTCATCGCCGGCACCGTGTTTCTGGTCGGCAACATCCTGCGCTACGACCGTGAGCAGTACACCTGGAAGGCCGACTCCAGCCAGCTGCTAGAGAAGGAACAGCTCAAAACCGGCAGCCGCCTGTTCCACGCCGGCATCATCATGCTGTTCTTCGGCCATTTCGCAGGGCTCTTGACCCCGCATCAGGTATTTCTCTCTTTGGGTATTTCCGACATGGTCCACCAGATCATCGCCATCGCCGCCGGCACCCTGTTCGGCACCCTGTGCATGATCGGCGGGGTGATCCTGTGGCGGCGGCGCATGTACCACCCGCGCATCCGCGCCACCAGCCGCTCCATGGACATATTCATCCTCGACTGGTTGCTGGTGACCCTGGGGCTGGGCCTCATCACCATTCCGGTGTCGGTCTATCACGCCTTCCAGGGCGATGCCGAAATCATGGTGCGGCTGGCCGACTGGGCCCAGAGCATCGTCACCTGGTCACCGCGCCCGGAACTGCTGGACGAGGTCCCCTTCATCTACAAGCTGCACCTGTTCTTCGGCTTGACCGTGTTCCTGCTGTTCCCCTTCACCCGCCTGGTGCACATCCTCACCATCCCCATCAACTATCTGTGGCGGCCGTATCAGGTGGTGCGGACCAAGCTTGTGCATTATCTGCGGTGAGTTCTTTCATCGCCGGGACACGGAAGGCGCAAAGTTGGTATGATTGTTTCGTATTGTGCCAATAGCAGAGGTAATGCCCATGAACGTGGCCGAACTTTCGACGAAAACCAAGCAATGGTGCTATGAGGATTACCTGCAACTGGATGACGAGCAGCGCTATGAGATCATCGAAGGGGAATTGCTGATGGTTCCCGCGCCTTCTTCCTTTCACCAGTGGTATTCCCACAACCTTGAAATCCTGTTGACCGAATTCGTGCGGGAACACGACCTGGGCTATGTCTTCGACGCCCCCATCGATGTCATTCTCAGCCCCGACAACGTGGTTCAGCCGGATCTCCTGTTCATCGCCAAAGCACGCCGGGAGATCATTCAGGAACGGGGGATCTTCGGCGCCCCGGATATGGTGGTGGAGATCGTCTCCCCTTCCTCGGTTCACCGCGACTATCACGCCAAACAGAAGCTCTACGAGCGTTTCGGCGTGCGGGAATACTGGCTGGTAGACCCGGGTAACCGGGCAGTGGATGTGCTGGGACTGGGCGATGAGGGTTACACTTCGGTCAGCTTCGCCAGTGAAACCGGAGAAGTCAACTCCCAGATTCTGGAAGGACTGACCGTGTCCCTGGAAGCGATCTTCCAGACCGAAATCTGACATGCAAATCCGCTTCATCGACCCGGCGACAAATTTTTCCGATGGCATCAAAGTCATCCGCGCCTATCACGATCATCTGCTTGAACAAGGCCAGCGCTTGCTCGAACTGATTAGCGCCATCGAGGCACAGGGCGTCGATGCCGACAGGGCTAGCCATTTGGCCGGGCTGTACGCCTATTATCAAAGGGCCAACGTTCTACATCATCAGGACGAAGAGCGGGCCTTGTTTCCTGCCATCATTGGCCAGGATCTGCTCATTGACGGCATGATTGAGCGTTTGACCCTGGATCACGAGGAAATCGAGGAAAGTTGGCGGGTGCTGGAAATTGATCTGAAAGCCATACTCGAATGTCACGATGTGCCAGATCAACTGGGGGTGAAAGCTGCCCGTTTCGAAAAGCTTCAGCGGGAACATCTGATCCGTGAGAATGAAGATTTCTTGCCTTTGCTCGAAAAACGATTAACGCCGGCGCAACGGATTGAGATGGGTCGCGTCATGGCTTCCATACGTAATCATTAAATGCCTCCTGCTTCCACCCCCGAAAAAGCAAATGGATAGGTGATGAGCGGATTGTCTTTGGTAATGGCGGAGTCTGTTGCCAAGTGGTAACATTTCCTCAGTGTTGAGCCAGCGCGGCTCCTGGTTGCAAGGAGAGGTGCCGGAGCGGCCAAACGGCGCCGACTCGAAATCGGTTGGGGCTTGACGGCCCACGCGGGTTCGAATCCCGCCCTCTCCGCCAATGTTTCATTGATTCCAAACAGGCTATGTGGGTACAAAAAAGAATCACCTTGTCTCCCAAACGCCGGGGATTTCACCTGATTACCGGCGAGTTGGAGGCGCAGCTTCCGGAATTGCGCGATTTCAAAATCGGCATGGCGCATTTTTTCCTTTGCCATACTTCTGCTTCATTGACGATCAATGAAAATGCCGATCCCAGCGTGCGCGCGGATATGGAATCTCATTTTCTTCATTTTGTTCCAGACGATGCGCCCTATTACCGGCATGTATTGGAGGGTCCCGATGACATGCCCGCTCATATTAAATGTTCGTTGCTTGGTGTGTCAGTGACGGTTCCCATGGCAAAAGGCAGATTGTCGTTGGGAACCTGGCAGGGGATTTATTTAGGGGAGCATCGTAACCACGGTGGCAGCCGGACCATTATTGCTACCTTGCAGGGACTAAGCCCTTGAAAAAAATACTTCTGGCCGGGGACATAGGCGGCACCAAGACATGGGTTTCCCTTTGGGAAGCGGGTCGGCATGGTGTTGTCTGTCTGCTGGAAAAACAGTTTGCCAGTGGTGATTTTGATCGCTTTGAAGATCTCTTGTCCGAATTTTTGCGTGAAACGCCGGGTCTTGTGACTGCCGCCTGTTTTGGAGTGGCAGGTCCTGTGGAGCAAGGGATTTGCCATACCACCAATTTGCCTTGGCTTCTTTCTGAAAAAGCATTGGCAGATTATCTGCCCGGTGCCAAAATCAAATTACTCAATGATTTGGAAGCGGCCGCTCATGGAGTTATCCGGTTGTCGGAAAACCAATTGCTGGAACTCAATCCAAATGCCCAGAGCAAGATCAATGCAAACCGGGCAGTCATTGCTGCGGGAACGGGATTGGGCGAGGCGTTGATAATCCGCCACGGCAGTCAGGATATTATTGTCGCTACCGAAGGGGGGCATTGCGATTTCGCGCCCAATTCACCGCTTCAAGACCTTTTGCTGGCGAAGCTGCGCAAAGAGTTGGGTGGCCACGTGAGCTATGAAAGGTTGGTGTCTGGGCCTGGGTTGGCTGTCATCTATCAATTTTTGCGGAAAGAGGGGGTTGCTCCAGAAGCTCCCACACTTGCCGCTAGTTTGGCAAAGCAAGATCCTGCACCGCTGATCAGTGAATGGGGGTTGGAAAAAGGCGACAAGTTGTGTCTTGAAACGCTGAATTTGTTTGCTTCTCTGTATGGGGCGGAAACTGGCAATCTGGTCTTGAAAAGTTTGGCCCTGGGAGGTGTCTACCTGGCGGGGGGTATCGCAGTGAAAATTCTGCCTATTCTCCAGCAGGGCGAGTTTATGCGGGCATTTTGTGATAAAGGACGGTTTGGTTCCATGTTGGCCCAAGTGTCCGTTAAAGTGGTCTTGAACCCAAAAGTTGTGCTGGAAGGGGCCAAACAGGTGGCATTGCAACTAATCGAATAGAGCGTATGTTCTTATATCAACACTTGATGGCTTAATTTTAATTTCAATTAATACGGGGGAATTTTCTAATGAAAAAAACATGGGTTGTGGTTGCCGAAAGCAGTCGTGCGCGGATTTTTCAGGCAGAGAGCCGATTGAAACCAATGAAAGAAATTGAAGGACTCGCCCATCCTGAATCCCGGGCGCGGGTGTTGGATATCAATGCTGACAACGCTGGCCGTGCTTTTGACAGTGCAGGTCAGGGACGGCATGCCATGGAAAACGAAGTCGATCCCAAAAAGCACGAGGCGGAAATGTTTGCCAAGCAAATTGCCGACCATCTCGATAAAGCCCGGGCTAAAGGGGAATTTGAAGCGTTGATAGTGATTGCCCCACCGGAATTTCTTGGGCTGCTGCGTAAACATGTCAACCCTGTTACCACCAAAACCATGGCCAAGGCAGTGAGCAAGAATCTGGTGCGCGATCCGGAAGAAGTGATCCGTAAAGCTGCCCTGGAGCTTGAATAGTAATGAAAATCGGCGTTCCCAAAGAAACCAAGACCGAAGAATACCGGGTCGCGTTGACGCCTGAAGGCGCTGGCACCTTAGTCAAGGCAGGCCATCAGGTATGTGTTGAACATGATGCCGGCTTGGGGTCGGGTTTTACGAATGCTGAGTATCAGACAGCTGGGGCGTCGATTGGAACTCAGTCTGATGCTTGGGACGCTGAATTGGTGCTGAAAGTAAAAGAACCTTTGCCCCCGGAATATCCTTTTTTACGGGGGCAAATGGTGTTCACCTATTTTCACTTGGCGGCCACGCCGAAATCTTTGCTGGAAACCTTATTGCAAAGCCGTACCACGGCTATTGCCTATGAAACCTTGGAAGACGAGCAAGGGAGGTTGCCCCTGCTGGCACCCATGAGCGGGGTGGCGGGCAATATGGCCACTTTGATGGGCGCCTATTATTTGGCCCGCTTTAATCGGGGGCGGGGCACTTTGCTAGCGAAGGTGCTGGGTGTGGGTTACGGCAAGATTTTGGTTATTGGAGACGGCGTGGTCGGTCAGCACGCTGCGCAACGCGCCTGCGCCATGGGAACCGAAGTTGTCATGGCGGGATTGGATGAAAAAAGAGGGGAAAAACTCCAACAAGAGATTGGCATCACTCGTTATATCCTTTCGTCACCGGAAACCATTGCTAAAGAAATAGTGGAAGCCGATTTGGTCGTGGGGGCAGTGCTGCTTCGCGGCGCCCGTGCTCCCCACGTGGTGACCGAAGCAATGGTCAAGACGATGCCTGCAGGTTCGGTAATTGTTGATGTCAGTATCGATCAAGGCGGCTGTATCGAAACTTCCCGCCCAACGACCCATGCAGATCCCGTTTATATCTTGCACGACGTTATTCATTATTGCGTTACCAACATGCCGGGGGCCTATCCCCGTACTTCCACTATTGCCTTGACCCGGGCGACATTGCCTTATGTTTTGAAACTGGCCAATGAAGGGTTGGCAGCAGCGGTGCAGACGCCAGGATTTGCCAAGGCGGTGAATACTTTTCAGGGCCGGATTACTTGCCAGGCAGTAGCGCAGGCTTGGAATATGCTTTCTCGCTACCGGCCATTGGTGCACTTGCTTAAATAAATAATTTTTGATTTGACGCCAATTTAGCACATAAATGCGCTACAAAAACAAATTGTAAACAATGTTTTTATTTAAAGGGAATTTTCCCTTGTAGTGTTTTTGTGTTTCGCTTAGGCTTAATTTTTCCACAAACAAGCAGCGCTTGTTTGTGTTCTGATTTAGCGGTGGGGCAGTCAAATCTTGGACGATAAAGCCGAGTCTTCACAATCCGACCCCAAGTGGCCTAACGGCATTCGCCTTGCATTTAGTTCGCCGGAACTAGAAGAAAAGTTTCAGCGCCAATACTTTGACCGCCATTGGAATCAAAACCGTGTCGCCATTTGTTTTGGTCTGGTTTTATTTGCGTTGTTTGGTTTTGTCGACTGGGTAGTAGGTGGCGATTACTGGCAGACCATATTGTTAATTCGTTTGGGTATTATCCTGCCTTTGCTGATGATATTGCTGGCAGCTTTTTTCGTGCGCAATATATCCGAGCGCTACATGCCACAAATGACGTTTCTTGCCCTGTTGATTTCCGGCAGTGCTATTGTGGTGATGAATACGCTGCTGCCCGATGAATTTCAAAATCTGCATTTTACGGGCCTGCTGGTTACCATGATTGTTGGCTTGGCGTTTTTTCGTACCGACTTCCGCTGGCCAGCGGTTGCCGCAGCAATCACGTTTATTTTTTATCTGCTTGTAACATGGAAAATTCATCCGTTGCCCTTTCCGTTGGTATTGGCCTCATTCCATTTATTTGTCACGGCTTTTCTTGGCATGCTTTATATTTGCTGGTCTTTGGAGCTAAAAGAACGGCAGGCTTTTTTAATGGCACAGCGTTTGCGGGAGCTGGCGCATACGGATGAACTAACCGCTCTGGCCAATCGCCGTGCTTTCATTAATCACTTTCATGCGGAGTGGCGCCGGGCATTACGCTACCACAATATCTTAGCGCTACTTCTTATTGATCTGGATCATCTCAAGTGGATTAATGATACCTATGGGCATCATGCAGGGGATAAAGCACTTCAACAACTCGCTAAAATTCTGGCAGGATATGCTTGCCGGCCAGGCGATATAGCAGCCCGTCTAGGGGGTGATGAGTTTGTGCTTTTACAATACGGTGCTGAGCCTGCTAGGGTGAAAAAAATGGCAGCAAATTTGGCTAAAAAAACAGCCGTGCTTTTGCTACCTGACAGCAACCGGGAGATATGCCTTACTACAAGCATCGGCCTTGTCACTGCCATCCCAACCCAGTCAATGACACCAGAGCTATTGTTGAAAATGGCGGATGAAGCTTTATATGAGGCGAAACAATCCGGCCGCGCCCGGGCGGTACACAAACATTTGCAAGAACCAGTACGTCAGCAAGCAACGCTTGTTTGATATCGAATATGAAAGAGCCCGGGTTATAAATTGCCATTTCTGGATATCAAACACGAGAACCACTAGTTAGTGGAGCCAAGTATTTTGATTTTTTATAGGATGGGAACAGGTTTGAAGTTGGGCATGGACTCTAGCGGGGTTATTGGTTCCTTTAACTTCAGTAGCAAGTAAAAGATGAACAAGACCGCGTAGAGGACTAAAAGCCAGAAAACAACCCAGACAATCCAAAATATCAAAGTTGCCATGGGCGGCACCTCGTTGATTAGCGATTTTCACCGTTTAAACGATTGTATGGGGTGACCTGAAGGGGCACAAGAAAAAAACCGAATGACATAGAAGTCACACCACCAACAGGCCGACTATAAGACTGCAATCGGTTCTAATTTCGTCAGGAACCCATGAACAACTGAGCGGACTTATGTAAAAGTTCCCTTATCGACAGCAAAAAAAAACAATGCTGCATTTTTCCACGCTAGAATTTATAATTTGTTGCGTGATGACAAAAAAAATTGCCAAATGACAACAAAGAGACTTCCAGCAAAAAGCCTGTTGGTGACGTATTTATTCTCCATTATCTTTGTTCTCGGTTTTTCTCAAAAGATATCTGCGGCGCACACATTCCAGGACCTTGAGCACATCGGGCAGCGGTGGGATGAGATCACCTATCATTGGCCCAAAAAGCAAAGAATGGCAGGATTGACAGAATTACTAAGCGATATCCAAAACTTGAAGCAATCTAATCCTGAGAAACCGGAATTACTTGTTTGGGAAGCTATCGTATTAGTCAGTCGGGCAAGCTTAAATCCCGGATTAGGCATACTTGGCGAACTAAAATATACTCGGGATTTGCTGCTTCATGCCATAGAACTCGATCCTGAAATTATGGATGGCGCTGCTTATTTGGCCCTTGGATGTCTGTACTACAAAGTCCCGGGATGGCCACTATCTTTTGGTAACAGCGAAAAAGCAGCGCACTATTTTCATAAGGCGCTCGCCTTGAATCCTAAAGGGATTGAAAGTAATTATTATTATGCGGATTATTTGAGAAAAATTGGAAAAGCCCAGCAGTCATTCAGATATTATCAAAAGGTTGCCGATTTGCCTCTTGATCCAGCGCAACCTTATCTCTCGCAACGCCTGAAAGAAAAAGCGCGTCACAAACTGACAAAGTTGGTGGCGCAGGTTTCAACCATAGTCATCAAATCTATGGAGAAGCCGGATTATTCTGGAGCGGAACCACAACGGTAAAGGCTCCGCGGATATCTCCTACCTTGAAGCCTTTAGCCTGATCATCGGGGTAAAGCTCTTTGAGTGTTTGTTCTATTTCTGGTGTTAGTTGTTCGCCATTTTAGCCACAGCCTGGCGAGCTTTTTCTTCAAGGTGACTATTTTGCTTCACAGGATCCTGGGAGATGGCATAAGTTTTCATCGCGAACAGAGCGATGGCGGCCATAATTACTTTAAAGCGCATGGTTTTTCCTTCCTATTCCGTTAACACAAAAATTATATTACTGTTTGCTCATGAAGCCTTATGTTATTTTGCTTTTTCTGGGTATTTTGATCTCAGCTTGTGGTTCTCCAAATCAGACTGGGGCGGTAGGGCCTGTTACCTGAGTTATGATCGAAAGTGGTGTATGAGCAAGGGTTGATAGAGGCGGCGTACCCTGTTGAAATTCGGTTTGACAAAGACTGAAGACCAACAGAGGAGGTACGCCACCATGAGCAAAGATAGCGTAGTTGAGTTTCGGACGCCAGAG